>NZ_JAYFSI010000010.1:0-368146 GCF_034929455.1 Amycolatopsis heterodermiae | reverse complement strand
GCTAGCGCACGCCGGTCAGGCGTTCGGAGACCTCCCAGAGCTGTGACGCGATGTCGTCGTCGAGGGCTTCACCGGACATCTCCTCGAGGGCCGCGGGGCCGCGTACCCCGAACCGGGGTCCGGAGAAGCTGCCACCGGGGACGTCGCCGACGGTGGCCGAGAGGACCGGCCGCGCTCCCCCTTCAGGGCTCTGGGCCAGCAGCCGCGTGCCCAGCGCGAGGGCGCCGTCGACGACCCGCCGTCCGGTGGTCATGGTGAACCCGGTGGCCGCCCAGCCGGGATGCGCCGCCGTGGCCAGGACCGACGAGCCCGCCTTCTCCAGGCGGCGCTGCAGTTCCCGGGTGAACAGCAGGTTGGCCAGCTTCGTCTGGCCGTAGGCGCCGAACGGCCGGTAGGGCCGCCGCTCCCACTGCAGGTCCGCGAAATCGAGGTGTGCCTTGCGGTGGTTGGTGGAGGACACGGTGATCACCCGCCCGGTGACCTGGTCCAGGAGCAGGTTCGTCAGCGCGAAGTGCCCGAGGTGGTTGACGCCGAACTGGCTCTCGAAGCCGTCGGCGGTGAGCCGGCGGGTCGCGGTCATCGAGCCGGCGTTGTTGATCAGGTAGTCGACGGGCCCGTCCACCGTGCGGGCGAACTCCCGAACCGAGGCCAGCGACCCGAGGTCCAGCGGGCGTGACTCGGCGAGACCGCCCAGCTCGGCGGCGGCCGCGCGGCCCCGGGCCTGATCGCGCACGGCGAGGATCACCCGGGCCCCCTGCGCGGCCAGGGCCGCCGCGGTGGCCTTGCCGATGCCGCTGCTGCCGCCGGTGATGATCGCGGTGCGGCCGGTCTGATCGGGGATGGGCGTGGTCCCAATGGTCATACGAAAAGGACAGCACCGGGCCGGTGCGGGCGTCCAAGACCGGTTCGGCACGTCGTCATGCCGGAAAGGCATCACGAGGACTACCCTGTGAGGGTGTCTCCCGATCTGGACCTGCGGCTGGTCCGGTACTTCACGGTCGTCGCCGAGCACCTGAACTTCGCCCGGGCGGCCGCGGAGCTGCACGTGGCCCAGCCCGCCCTGAGCCGGCAGATCCAGCGCCTCGAGAACACCCTCGGCGTGCGCCTGCTGGACCGCACCACCCAGGGCAGCCGCCTCACCGCCGCCGGTGCGGCCTTCCTGCCCCAGGCCCAGAAACTGCTGCACGGCGCCCGGCAGGCGGTCGTCACCGCGCGGGCCGCGGCGCCGGCGCGCACGATCACCGTCGGGTACGCCGACGACCTGGTCGTCACTCCCGCCGTCCGTGACCTGCGCCGCCGCTGTCCCGACGCCCACGTCCGCACCCGGCACGTCGGCTCGGAGGACGCCGCGATGCTGCTCGACCGGCAGGTCGACGTGCTGGTCACCCGCACCCCGCTGCCGATCCCGGCCGACGACCTCGACCTGACGGTCCTGTACTCCGAGTCGCGGGTCCTGCTCGTGCCCGAGCGCACCGCCTGGCGGGGAAGGAGTCGGTCACGGCCGACGACATCGCCGCCGAACCGCTGGTGGGCTGCACCGGCATGGGTGCCGCGTGGACGAGCTTCTGGCGGCTCGAACCCCGCGCCGACAGTGCACCCGCGCCAGTGGGTCCCACCTTGGCCGAGACCTACGCGGACAAGCTGGAGGCCATCGCCGAGGGCACCGCCATCGCCGTCGTCCCGGCCGGCGACCGGCGCCACACCCTGCGGGAGGACCTGGTCGCCGTTCCGCTCGAGGACGCCGAGCCGTGCCAGGTCGTCGCCGTCACCCGCACCGCGGACGCCGACCCGCTCGTCCAGGAGTTCCTGCGGTCAGCGGTTCACAGCGCCGCCGCGAGCAGCATGTAGCCCATCCCAGCGCCCATTACCACCCGGCAGGCCGCGCGCGACGCGTGACCGGACACCGCGACCGCGGGCCCGCGCACCATGAGCACGCCCGTGCGCGCCGCGTCGAAGGCGAAGTAGGCGGCCGCGGCCACCGCGACCAGGGGCGCGGCCAGCCGGGTGTCCATTGTGGACATCGTCAGCCACGGCCCGTGCGCCATCCCGTCGTGCGGCATCGCCGTGACCATGTAGAGCATGGCCACCGCGGACAGCGCGTGGTGCGCGCAGCCGGACCGGCGTTCGCGCCACCAGGCGAGCGCGAACCAGCCCGCCGTCAGCACCAGCACCGCCTGCCAGCCGGCCGCCGGAATCGGGCCGCCGACCGGCGACAGCATCGCCACCATCGCGACGACCAGCAGCAGCTCGGCCAGGTCGCCATTGCGGACGCCGCGGCCGAGGCGGACGTAGTCGAGGCGGACCAGCCGCAGCAGGCAGGGCAGCGCCAAGGCGGCGAACACCACGGTCAGCGCCCAGTCCACGCCCGCCCTCACGCGACGGCGGGCGGCTCGGCGGGTTCACGCATGGCGGCCTCACTGTGCGTCGCGGATGGTCCCTCCACCGTGACATCCGGCGGGGACGCACACCAGCCGTCAATGAGGTGACACCCGTTGACCCACCAGGGGGACGGTCAGTCACTCGTGAGGACGAGCCCGCTCGTCGGCACTCCCGTCCCCGCCGTGACCAGCACATGGGCAACGTCCTGCACCTGGTTGGCGGCGTCCCCGCGCAGCTGCCGGACGCCCTCCGCGATGCCGTTCATGCCGTGGATGTAGGCCTCGCCGAGCTGGCCGCCGTGCGGGTTCAGCGGCAGCCTGCCGTCCAGCTCCAGCGCGCCGTCGGCGATGAAGTCCTTCGCCTCGCCGCGGCCGCAGAAGCCCAGTTCTTCCAGCTGCATCAGGACGTACGGCGTGAAGTGGTCGTACAGCACGGCGACGTCCACATCGGACGGTCCGAGCCCGGACTGCGCCCACAGCTGGCGGCCCACCACGCCCATCTCCGGCAGCGCGGCCAGGTCGTCGCGGTAGTAGCTGGTCATCACGTACTGGTCCGGCCCGCTCCCCTGCGCCGCCGCGGCGATCACCGCGGGCGCGTGGGCCAGGTCCCGGGCGCGTTCGACGCTGGTGACGACCAGCGCGACCCCGCCGTCGCTCTCCTGGCAGCAGTCGAGCAGGTGCAGCGGCTCGGCCACCCAGCGCGATCCCTGGTGCTCCTCGAGGGTGATCGGCCGGCCGTGGAACCACGCGCTCGGGTTGGTCGCCGCGTGCTTGCGGTCGATCACCGCGATGCGGCCGAAGTCCTCGCTCGTCGCGCCGTAGTCGTGCAGGTAGCGCTGCGCGACCATGGCGACGGTGGCCGCCGGGGTCGCGATGCCCATCGGGTAGTGGAAGGCGTTGTCGACGCCGGAGGAGTTGACCTGGCCGGCCGCGGCCGAGGACACCTGGCCGAAGCGCATGCCCGAGCGTTCGTTGAACGCGCGGTAGGCGACCACGACGTCGGCGACGCCGGTCGCGACGGCCATCGCGGCCTGTTGCACGGTCGCCGCCGCCGCGCCGCCGCCGTAGTGGATGCGGCTGAAGAACTTGAGTTCGGGGATGCCCAGCTCGCGCGCGAGCGCGATCTCCGCGTTGCCGTCCATGGTGAACGAGACCAATCCGTCCACATCGGACGGCTTGAGCCCGGCGTCGGCCAGTGCGTGCGACACGCATTCCGCGGCCAGCCGCAGCTCGGTGCGTCCCGAGTCCTTCGAGAACTCGGTCGCGCCGATGCCGGCGATGGCCGCCTTGCCCGAGAGCGTCACGGCAGGGTCACCTCCACCGTCCCGGCGACGTGCTCGCCGAGACTGTCCACACCGGACACCGCGACCACGGCGTCCCGGCCTTCGCACGAGACCACGCGGCCGGTGAACGTCAGCGTGTCGTAGGCGTAACACGGCACGCCGAGCCGGATCTTGATCGACCGGATCAGCGCCTCCGGCCCGGCCCACTCCGACACGAACCGCTGCACCAGGCCGGTGTCGGTGAGGATGTTGAGGAAGATGTCCTTGGAGCCGCGATTCACCGCGGAGTCGCGGTCGTGGTGGACGTCCTGGAAGTCGCGGGTGGCCAGCGCGGTGCTGACCACGAACGTCGGGGTCGCCTCGATCGTCAGCGGCGGCAGCTCGGTTCCTTCGGCGACGGTCATCGGGCCACCTTCCAGGCGGGCAGGGTCAGGTCGTCGTCCACCTTCACGAAAGCGGCTTCCACCGGAAGTCCGATGTGGACCTCCTCCGGGTTCGCGTCCAGCAGTTCGGCCATCACGCGGACGCCCTCCTCCAGCTCCACCAGAGCCACGACGAACGGGAGGGTCTTCCCGGGCACCGGCGGGTGGTGGTGCACGACGTAGCTGAACACCGTGCCGCGGCCACTGGCGACGACGTAGTCCGGCTTGGCGTCGAGGTCGCCGTCCGGCGGCATCGGGCCCGGCGGGTGGCGCAACGTCTCGCCCCAGCGCTGGATCCGCAGCTCGCCCGCCTTCAGGCCGTCCCAGAAGAACTCGGTGTCCTTGCTGATCACCGGCCGCAGCACCGGGGCCGGCGGCGGTTTCGGTGCGGGCGGCCGGAACTTGAGCACCCGGAACATCATCTCCGAGACCGGCTCGTCCTCGACGTACCAGGTCACGCGCGTGGTGACGAACCAGCCCTCGCCCAGCGCGGTCTTCTTCGGCCCGACGACGCTTTCCAGCGCCGTCCGCGATTCGACCTGCTCGCCGTGGCGCAGGTAGCGGTGGTAGGTCTGCTCGGAGTTGGTCGCGACGACCGAGGTGAACCCCGCCTCGTCGAGGAGATCCATCATGAGCCGCAGCGGATCGTCGGTGCCGCGCGGCGCGTTCAGGCCGCCCATCGTCCACACCTGGGCCATCGCGGGCGGCGCCACCAGTCCCTTGTGGACGCTCTTGGCGGCGAACTCCGGATCGACGTACACCGGATTGCCGTCGCCGATGGCCTCGGTCCAGTTGTTGACCATCGCCTGGTTGACCGGGTCGCGCCCGAGGTGCGGCGCGCACTCCCCGCGAGCGGCGATCTTCGCCGCGGTATCGGTGATGTCCTGGTCGTTCATCGTGGCACCCTCGGCAGTCCCAGGCCGATCGACGCGATCAGCTCCCGTTGGATCTCGCTCACCCCGCCGCCGAACGTCAGCACGATGTTGCGCTTCGCCTGCAGGTCCAGCCATTCCGCCAGCTCGGCGGTGTCCGGATCGGCCAGGTCGCCGTGGCGTCCGACGAGCTCCTCCATCGACCGGCCGATCCGCTGGATGACCTCGGAGCTGAACACCTTCGTCGCGGACGCGTCGGCGACGACGACCGGCGCGCTCGCCGCGGACGCGGCGACCTGCCAGTTCAGCAGCTCGTTGACCCGCGCCACGGCGAGGGTCTCGGCCAGCACGGCCCGCACGTCGGGCAGGTCCAGCAGCGCGTGGGCCGTGGCCCAGGCGTGGAGCCGGTCGTACAGGCCGCCGATCCGCCCGGCCGGGCCGAGCATGACCCGCTCGTGGTTGAGCTGGGTCGTGATCAGCCGCCAGCCTTCGTTCTCGTTGCCCACCAACCGGTTCACCGGGACGCGAACGTCCGAATAGTACGTCGCGTTGACGTGGTGGGCGCCGTCGCAGGTGATGATCGGCGTCCACGAGTAGCCGGGGTCGCTCGTGTCCATGATGAGGATCGAGATGCCCTTGTGCCGCGGCGCGTCCGGCGCGGTCCGCACGGCGAGCCAGATGTAGTCGGCGTCGTGGCCGCCGGTGGTGAAGATCTTCTGGCCGTTGACGACGTACTCGTCGCCGTCGCGCACCGCCGTCGTCCGCAGCGCCGCGAGGTCGGTGCCGGCCTCGGGTTCGGTGTAGCCGATGGCGAAGTGGATCTCCCCGGCCAGGATCTTGGGCAGGAAGAAGGACTTCTGCTCGTCGGTGCCGTACTGCTGCAGGGTCGGCCCGACCGTCTGCAGCGTCACCGACGGCAGCTGGACGTCGGCGCGGGAGGCCTCGTCGACGAACAGGTGCTGCTCGATCCCGCCGAAGCCCTGGCCGCCGTATTCGACCGGCCAGCCGACGCCGAGCCGGCCGTCGCGGCCCATCCGGGCGACGATCTCGCGGAACACCGGCCCGTGGCGTTCGCGCCGCATCGCCTGGCGCTCCTCCGGGCTGATCAGCCCGGCGAAGTACGCGCGCAGCTCGGTGCGCAGTTCCTGTTGCGCCGCGGTCAGTTCGACGTGCATCCCGCTCACCCCGCCACTCGTTCGCCGAGCCTGCCGAGCCGGTGCGCGGTGCCGCCGAGCGCCCGGCCGAGATCCTTCACCAGCGACGAATACCGGTGCAGTGGATAGGTTTCGTCGACGCCGACCCCGCCGTGCAGGTGGTGGCAGGTCGCCAGCGCGACCGGCGCCTGCTCGGCGAGCCAGTAGGCGGCGACGTCCAGTTCGGCGTCGGCGTCGAGGCCCGAAGCCAGCCGCCACACCGCGGACGTCACGGCCAGGTGCACGGTCCGCGCGGCGACGTAGACGTCCGCGATCTGCCCGGCCACCGCCTGGAACGTCGCGAGTGGCCGGCCGAACTGGGCCCGCTCGCCGACGTGCTTCACTGTCAGGTTCAGGGCGCCCGCCAGCAGGCCGTCACCCACAGAAAGCGCGCCGGCCAGCGCGAACCGGTGCAGGGTCTCGACCGCGCCGTGGTCGGCGAGCAGGTCGGACTCTTCGACGGCGACGTCGTCGAAGCGCACGGTGCACTCGGGTGTCCCGGCGGAGGTGCGGGTCGGGACCAGCGTGACGCCGTCGGCGCGCGGATCGACCAGGAAGACGGCGGTGCCGCTCGGGGTCGTCACGGGCGTCAGGATCCGGGCGGCCTCCTGGGCGTACGGAACGGCGGTCTTCACGCCGCTGAGCAGCCAGTGGCCGTCCCTCGCCCGGGTGGTCGTGGCCGGTTGAGCGGCCAGTGGCGCGGACGGCTCGTGCAGGGCCGCGGTGAGCAGCGCCTCCCCGGCCGCGACCTGCGGCAGCAGCTCCGCGCGCTGCCCGGGCGTGCCGAGCGTCTCCACCGGCAGCACCCCCAGGGCGAGCGCGGCGTAAGCGGGCACGGGCGCGGCGGCGCGGCCGACCTCGGTCAGCACTTGGGCGACTTCCGCGACGCCCAAGCCGTCGCCCTCCAGGTCGGGGGGCAGTGCGAGCGCCAGCAGGCCCGCGTCGGCGAGCGCTCGCCACTGGTCGTCCGTGCTCAGCACCTTCGCGGTGAGTGCGCTGATCTCCGTCTGCGTATCGTCAAGGGTGAAGTCCACGCCTGTCCTCCGGATCGGCGCAATACTGAAACCTGTTCTAGTCTTAGCCGTAAACGTCCTGGACGGCAACCCCTTGGAGGAGCGGAATGCCGGTGATCGAACCGGGCAGCGCGGGCTGGCGCGCGACCCGGCGGCTGGTCACCGTGCCGCCGACAGCCGGGGTACCCGACCCGATTCCCCTCGACCTGCCCGGCCGCGGCAAGACGGTCGTCACCGACGTCGGCCCGCGGCACGCGCCCGCGCTGGTCCTGCTGCACTCGGTGGCCTGCACCGGCTTGCTGACCTGGTACCCGGCCCTCGAGCGGCTGGCGCGGCACTACCGGGTCGTCGTGTTCGACCAGCGGTGGCACGGCCAGGGCATCCGCTCGCCGGAGTTCCGGCTCGCCGACTGCGCCGCCGACGTCACCGCCGTCGCCGACGCGCTGGGCATCGGGCAGTTCGCCGTCGGCGGCTACTCGATGGGCGGGATGGTCGGCCAGCTCGTCGCGCACGCCGAACCAGAACGTGTTACCGGATTGGTGCTCTGCTCGACGGCCAGCAACTTCCGCCGCGGCCTGCGCCAACGGGTCGCGCTCGACGTCTTCGGGCGGACGCTGACGCAGCTGCGCGAGCGCATCCGGCTCGGGACGATCCCCGGCGAACCGCGGCGCGAGCAGCTGGCGCGGCTCGAGGACCACCGGTGGGCGCTGCGGGAGTTCCGTTCCACAACGCCGTGGGAGATCGCGGTCGCCGTCGACGAGATCGGCCGGTTCGACTCGACGCCGTGGCTGCACACGCTGCGGCTGCCGACCGCCGTCGTCGTGACCACCCGGGACCGGTTCATCGCCCCGGACCACCAGCGCGCCCTCGCCCGCCGGATCCCGGACGCGGCGACCTACGAGATCCCGGCCGGGCACGCCGCGTGCGTCCTGGCCGCCGCCAAGTTCGTGCCCGCGCTGCTGGCCGCGGTCACGTCGGTGCACGCTCGCTAAGGAGTTCACATGGGACGCTTCAGCCTGCCCGACCAGGCCCCCGACGGCCTCGACTCGCCGGTCACCGCGGCGGCGATGAAGTACGGGGCGAAGGCCCAGGTCGCGGTCTTCCGGCTGACCGGCGGGCGCGTCGGCAGCAAGTGGCGGGTCGGCGCCGGGTTCCGCAAGCCGGTGCCGACGCTGCTGCTGGAGCACCGCGGGCGCAGGTCCGGGCGGCTGTTCACCACCCCGCTGCTGTACCTGCGCGCCGGCGAGGACGTCGTCATCGTCGCGTCCCAGGGCGGTCTGCCGAAGCACCCGCAGTGGTACTTCAACCTGGTCGCGCACCCCGGGACCCGCGTCCACCTCAAGGGCCGCCGCGACGTCCCCGTCACCGCGCGGGTCGCCGGGCCGGAGGAGCGCGCCGAGCTCTGGCCGCGGCTGGTCGAGCTGTACGCGGACTTCGCGAAGTACCAGGCGTGGACCGACCGGGAGATCCCGGTCGTGGTGCTCAGCCCGGCGCGGCCTTGAGCAGCTCCGACAGCGCGTCCGGGAGGGCGTCGGCGAGCGGCCAGAGGTCCTTGACCAGCTCGCGCGCGCCGAGCAGGCCGACGTGCACCTTGCCCGCGTTCGACAGCACGGTGACGTTCAGCCCGGCGCCGTGGAAGACCGGCCCGAGCGGGTAGAGGCCGGTGATCCGCGCGCCGAGCAGGTAGAGCGGCATCGGCGGGCCGGGCACGTTGGAGACGACCAGGTTGTGCACCACCGGGTGCTTCTCGGCCAGCCGCAGCGCCGAGTAGGCCCGCACCGCCATGCCGAACGCCGTCGCCGCGGAGAACTGGGCCCAGTCCTGCAGCATGTCGGCGTCGATGTCGTAGTGGTGGTCCTTCGACAGCCGGTTGGCCTCGGCGAGGAAGAACACGCGCGCGGCCGGGTCGGCCAGGTGCGTCGGCAGGGAGGCGAAGAACGCGGAGACCTTGTTGCTGCCGTGGTCGCGTTCGGTCCGGTCGTGCACCGACACCGGGATGGTCGCGACCAGCGGGTCTTCGGGCAGCTCACCCCGCTCCGACAGGAACTCCCGCAGCGCGCCGGCGACCAGCGCGAGCACGACGTCGTTGACCGTGACCCCGAAGGCGTTCTTCACGTGCTTGACGTCGTCGAGGTCGAGCTGGGCGTACGCGACGCTGCGGTGGCCGGTGATCGTGCCGTTGAGCGACGTCCTCGGCGCGGTGAACGGGATCGGCATTCCCTTGCCCCGCAACGCCTTCCCGAGCCAGCGCGGGACCAGCTCCAGCAGGTCCGGCAGCAGCCGGGCGACCTCCAGCGGCCCCTTCACGACGTTGAACACACCGGAGCGCAGGATGTCGAACCCGGCCGGGACGCCGGAGTTGGCCCGTTCGGTGACCTCCGGCGCGGGCGCGTCGGGTTCGAGGCCGGCCAGGTAGGTGATCAGGCTGGCGCCGCTCACGCCGTCGACGCTCGCGTGGTGCATCTTCAGCAGCACCGCGATCTCGCCGTTCGCCAGGCCTTCGATGACGTAGAGCTGCCAGAGCGGGTACGCGCGATCGAGCTGCTGCCCGGCGATGTGCGCGCAGAGCTCGGCCAGCTCGACGCGGTCGCCGGGGGCGGGCACGCCGATGCGGTGCACGTGGTGGTCGAGGTCGAAGTCCTCGTCCTCGACCCACACGGGGTGGCTGAGGTTCCAGAGTGGATTGTGCAGTTTGCGGCGGAATGCCGGGATCACCCGGACGCGTTCTTCCAGGCGCTGCTTGAGTTTCGCGAAGGTGTAGCCGCCGGGGACGGTCGAGCCGTCGAGGGTCATCAGGCCGCAGACGTGCAGGACCTGCGACGACGTCTCGAGGTAGAGGAAGCTCGCGTCGAGGCCGCTCAGTCTCTGCATGTCCGCCAGCCTAAGCCACTTCCCGTGAGCGGCGCGTCACCCTACTCGTCGGTACCATGGCGGGGGTGCAGCCGAACTTCCTGATCCGCCGTGCGGTCCAGCTCGGCCTCGCCGCGAACGCCCTCCGCCCGCTGCGGGCGCGTTCGACGTCGGTCCCGGCGTTCTTCGCCGGGTGGCTGACGAGCGAGCTCGCGCCCCAGTTCCTGGCGCTGACGGCCGCGGACACGGCCGTCCACCTGGCGCGCCACGGCGTGCGCGACCGGTCGACCCAGGTGGGTCTCGGCCTGGCCGCGGCCACGGCCGTGGGGCTCGGCGCGTCGATCCGCACGGGCCACGGCGCCCGCGACGAGATCGAGCGCGCCCTGACGGAGGCCCTCGGCGACGACTACGCGGAGGAGCTGGGCCGCTCCGACCTGGGCCTGCCGTGGAGCGAGCTGGCCCTGCCGTTCCGGATGGGCGCGCCGGACGTCCAGGTCGACCGCAACATCGCCTACGCCCCGGGCGGCAAGCGTTTCCTGCTGGACGTCTACCGCCCTTCTGAGCCGGTGACCGGTGCGCCCGTGCTGCTGCAGGTCCACGGCGGCGCGTGGGTGATCGGCAACAAGGAGGAGCAGGGCCGGCCACTGATGCGCTACCTGGCGCGCCGCGGCTGGGTGTGCGTCGCGATCAACTACCCGCTGTCGCCGGCCCACCGCTGGCCCGCGCACATCGTCGCGGCGAAGCAGTCGCTTGCGTGGATCCGCAGGGAGATCGCATCCTACGGAGGCGACCCGCGATTCGTAGCGGTGACGGGCGGCTCGGCAGGCGGCCACCTGTCGGCCCTGCTGGCCCTGACCCAGAACGACCCGGCCCTGCAGCCGGGCTTCGAGTCCATCGACACGAGCGTCCAGGCGGCCGCACCGCACTACGGGGTATACGACTTCGCGGCGACGTCAGGCTCCCCGGCCAGCAAGTACCGCCTGGAGAGCCTGCTGGCCCGGCGCGTGTTCGCGCCCGACCGCGACCCGGTGAGCCACCTGGACGACTACATCGCGGCATCGCCGCTGGACCGCATCACCTCGGACGCACCCCCGTTCTTCGTCATCCACGGCCGCGACGATTCCCTGGTACCGGTCCGGGAGGCGCGGGAATTCGTCCGGAGGCTGCGGGAGAAGTCGAAGAACCCGGTGGCGTATGCCGAGTTGGCGGGGGCCCAGCACGCATTCGACGTGTTCACGTCGGTGCGAAGCGCCCACGTAGTGCGCGGGGTGGCGCGGTTCCTGGACCACACGTACCTGCAGTGGAAGGCGGCTCAGTAACCGCGGTCCCGAACGCGAGGTCCACCAGACTTGCCGAAGGTGGGCCCTGCGCCTGAGCGCACGACGCGGTACCAGCGGGCAGCGCGGCCGCAGCGGGCGCCGCCGCGCCAAGTCCACGGTCCTCGCCGAAGGCGAATCGTCCGAGCGCCACTCCGAGCCCGACCACACGAAGCGATACCAGCGAACATCACGGCCGTGGCGGGTGCCACCGAGCTAAGTCCACCGTGCTCGCCGAAGGCGAACCGTCCGAGCGCCACTCCGAGCCCGACCACACGAAGCGATACCAGCGAACATCACGGCCGAAGCGGTGCCGTCGAGCCAAATCCACCGAACTCGCCAAAGGCGGGCCGTCCACGCGACTCCGTGCCCGATCGTAGAAGCGGTACCAGCGGCCGAAGCAGCGCCGTTAGCCGCGATCAGTAAGCCAAGTCCACCGGGCTCGCCGAAGGCGGGCCGTCCACGCGCGACTCCGTGCCCGACCGTAGAAGCGGTACCAGCGGCCGTAGCGGCGCCGTCGGCCACGATCAGTAAGCCAAATCCACCGGGCTTGCCGAAGGCGGGCCGTCCAGGCGCCACTCCGTGCCTGAGCGCATGAAGCGGTACCAGCGGGCGTCGCGGCCGTAGCGGAGTTGCAGGTTTCCTTGGGTGATCCGGTTGCGCCAGGTTCTCGGGGTGCCCGGGAAGCCTGCGTCGGCCAGGATGGTCTGGGCCTCGGATAGGGGCCCCGGGCCCGGCTGCCAGGTCTCGCGTAGCGCTGTCAGGCCGCCGCGGCCTGCTTCTCGCCAGGCCTCTGCCCAGCGGGCCAGGTCGCGTGGGGGTATCTCCGCTGCCTCGGCCAAGGCTGTGACCTCGGCCGGGGTGCGGCCGGCCGCGCGGCGGGCCAGGTCCTCTTCGAACGTCAGCTCGGCCGCTGTCGCGCCGCCGACCAGGAGGTCGCGGGCCAGGGAGGCCGCGTCCGCCGCGAGGGCGGACAGGGCCGCTGCCGTCCAGCCGGTGCTCGCCGGTGGGTCCAGGTCCAGCACCGCCGGTGGTCCCGCGGTGCGCGGTGGGGGCGGCAGCGCCGGGATGGCACCCGGCCGGCGCGCGTAGGCGGCTTTCGGTGAGAGCCCCTGGTCCGTGAGCTTCGGCAGCTTCGGCCGCTCTCCCCGCGCCGGGGCGCGGCGGGCGCGCAGCTCGGCCAGGACGTCCGCCCGGGGACGCCCGCGCAGCAGGAACAGCACGAACGGGTCGCGGTCCACCTCGTCGGCGACCAGGTAGTACACCGCGGCCACGTGCTTGCACGGGTTCGCCGAGTCCGGGCACGAGCACCGCGGCCGAAGGTCGCCCGGCCCCGGCAGCAGGTCGGCGCCTGCCTCGCGGGCCTGCTCGGCGAGCGCGCCCGGCAGTTCGCCGTCGAGCAGCGCCGCCGCGTGCCCGAGCTGCGTGCCGACGACGCCCAGCAGGGTGTCCCACTCGCCGTCGGTGAAGGTGCGCATGGTGATCGTCACCCGGTACGGCTGGGGCCGGCTGCCCCGCACCCGGGCGCTCACCGCCCCGGCACCGACCTCCAGCTCACTGACCGTGCCCTTGCGCGCGTACGTCCGCCCGCGCGGCAGCCGGTTGGGGTCGAGCTTCGCGCGCTGCTCCAGGGCGTCGACCCACGCGCGGCCCCACCACGTGGTGCCGAAGTTGCGCCGCGGCGGCATCACCCGCTCCCGAGCCGCACCAGGTCGGCCAGTTCGTCGTCGGACAGTTCGGTGATCCAGTCTTCCCCGGCGCCGACGATCGACTCGGCGAGCCCGCGCTTCTTCTCCAGCACGACGGCGATCCGCTCTTCCAGCGTGCCTTCGGCGATCAGCCGGTGGACCTGGACCGGCCGGTCCTGGCCGATCCGGTAGGCGCGGTCGGTGGCCTGGTCCTCCACCGCCGGGTTCCACCAGCGGTCGTAGTGGATCACGTGCGTGGCCTTCGTCAGGTTGAGCCCGACACCGCCGGCCTTCAGCGAGAGCAGGAACACCGGGATCTCCCCGGCCTGGAACCGGTCGACCATGTCCTGGCGCTGCCCGGGCGAGCTCTCGCCGGAGAGCAGCTCGGCGGGCAGCCCGCGGTCCTCCAGCCGCCGCCGGAGCAGCTTGCACAGCTGGACGTACTGGCTGAACACGAGCACGCTCTCGCCCTCGTCGAGGATCACGTCGAGCAGTTCCTCGAACGCGGCGAGCTTGCCCGACCGGCCGGTGAGCGTGCCGTGCGGTTCCTTGAGGAACTGCGCCGGGTGGTTGCAGATCTGCTTGAGCTCGGTGAGCAGCTGCAGCACCTGCCCGCGCCGCTGGATGCCCTGCGTCGCCTTGATCTCGGCCAGGTTCTCCCGCACGACCGCCTCGTACAGCGTGGTCTGCTCGGCGGTCAGCGGGACGAAGCGGTCGGTCTCGGTCTTGGGCGGCAGCTCGGGGGCGATGTCCGGGTCGCTCTTGCGCCGCCGCAGCAGGAACGGCCGCACGGTCGTGGCCAGCCGCTCGGTCACCGCCTTGTCCCGGTCGCGCTCGATGGGCCGCGCCACCGTGCGCCGGAAGCGGTCGAGCGGGCCGAGCAGCCCAGGTGTCGTCCAGTCCACAATGGACCACAGTTCGGTGAGCCGGTTCTCCACCGGGGTGCCGGTGAGCGCCACCCGCGCCCGCGCCGGGATCTTGCGCAGCTCCTTGGCCGTGGCGGACAGCGGATTCTTCACGTGCTGCGCCTCGTCCGCGGCGACCAGTCCCCAGTCCACTTCGGACAGTGTCTCACGGTCGCGGCGCAGCACGCCGTAGGTGGCCAGGACGACCTCGTCGGTTGCGAGGTCGTCGAGGTGCCGGCTGCCGCCGTGGAACCGCCGGACGGGGATGTGCGGGGCGAAGCGGGCGAACTCACGTTCCCAGTTGCCGAGCAGGGACGTCGGGCAGAGGACGAGGGTCGGCCCGCCGACCAGGGATCGGCGGTGCAGGTGCAGCGCGATCAGCTGGATCGTCTTGCCCAGGCCCATGTCGTCGGCCAGGCACGCGCCCAGGCCGAGGCCGGTCATCGTCGCCAGCCACGCGAGGCCCGCCTGCTGGTACGGCCGCAGGGTCGCCTGCAGGTCCGTTGGCGGGCTGACCAGGTCGCCCGGGCGGTCGCGGAGGCGCTCGGCCAGCCCGCCCAGCACCGACGGGGCCGCGAACTCGGCCCGTTCGCCGTCCAGCTCCAGCTCGCCGGTGAGGGCCGCCGCCAGCGCCTCGCCCGCTTCGAGCTTGCGGCTGCGGCCACGGACCTTGGCCAGCAGCTGCGGGTCGACGCGCACCCACTGGCCCCGCAGCCGGACCAGCGGCCGTTTCGCCTCGGCCAGTGCCGTGACCTCGGCTTCGGTCAGCTGCTCGCCGCCCAGGCTGAGCTGCCAGCGGAACTCCAGCATCGTCCGCAGCGCGAAGTCCGGGCCCGTGACGCTCGCCGGCGCCTGCGTCGCGCTCGCCTTCGCCTTGACTTCGCCCGCGAACAGGCCCTTCGACCAGAGCACCTCGATCCCGGCGCCGCCCAGGTCACGGCTGCCGTCGGTGAGCAGGTCGACGACGTCGTCGTCCGACAACCGCAGCTCCGCGGGCGCGGACTCGGCCAGCACCCGGCCCAGCGGTGGCCACGCCCGCGCGCCGCGACGCAGGCCGAGCAGCAACTGCGTCTCCACCTGGTCGCCGAGCCGGTTCAGCACCGCGTCCGGCGCGTCCCACAGGGTCGCCGCCTCCACCACCAGGCTCGCCTCGGCCGTGCTGCGCACCGCCAGCACCCCGGCGAACGCGTCTTCGCCGCGCGCCTCGACCCGCAGGATGAGCTGGGCACCCCGCGGCTCGCGCTCCTCCAGCTCGGCCAGCCAAGCCGCGCCGTCCGGGCCGAGCAGCGCCGGCTCCCGCGCCGCGAACGCCGGATCACCCGCCCCGACCGGCGCGGCCGGGCTGCGCACCAGCAGGTCGGCCGTCGCGTCCCAGAGGGCGCGCACCAGCGAGTCCGGCGAGTGCAGCCGGATGCGTTTCAGCCCGGTCAACGGCAGCGCGTACGCCTCCGGCGGCAACGCGCCGGCGAGCCCGCGCAGCAGCTCCTCGTCCGCGGCGTCCAGCGGCCCGATCCGCCACGAGCCGACCCCGCCGGCGGTCACGCCCGGACGCAGCCGCCCCCGGGCGACGAGGTTCACCCCGGCGTTGACGGCCGCCGACCAAGCCGCGACGGCCGGGCTCGCCTCCTCCCCCACGGTCAGCAGCCGCGGCAGCGCACGTTCGAGCGGGACGAGCTCGGCGTCGACCTTCGTCCGCGCGAGCTTCCCGCCCCGGGGCAGCACCAGCTCGATCGTGGTGCCGCCTGAGACGCCCTCGCCCCACAACGCCAGCACGCCTTCCCTCGGCGGGTCCGAGGGAAGGTAGGTGGCCTGGGTCTGTGCGCTGAACTCCACGCCCGCAACGCTAGAACACGGGCCCGACAGTTTCGGGCCCGGCGGCACGAACGGGCCGTTCGCACCGTCTTGTTGCGCAACTCACCCCCGGGAAATCTCGTATCCGGATGGTCGGCTCACGTACTGGGAGAGTCGGTTGGCGTACCTGGGGAGTCGGCTCACGCACCTGGGGAGTCGGCTCACGCACCTGGGCGGTCGGCTCACGCACCTGGAGGGTCGGCTCGCGTGATTGGGCGGGGCTTCACCCGTGATTGAGCAGGCATCACCCGTGATTGGGCGGGCATCACCCGTGATTGGAGGGGCATCACGTGTGATTGGAGGGGTATCACGTGTGATTGGGGAGGCATCACTCGTGATTGGAGGGACGACACGCGGCATCGCAGCCGCACTCGCGTGGTTGGGAGCGAAACTCGCGTGATTGAGGACGGAACTCATTGAGGCTGGGCCCGGGACTCGTGTGATTGGGAGCGGAACTCGCGTGGCTGGGGCGGGGCGTGTGTGATTGACGACAGGACTCATGTGGCTGAGCGCGGGACTCGCGTGATCGGGGGCGAACTCGTGTGATTGGGGGCGGGGCTTTGTGGTGCGGGCGGGACTTGTGTGGTGCGGGCGGGGATCGCGTGATTGAGAGCGGGCTTGTGGTGGGGGCGGGGTTAGCGTGGGAGGCCTAGTAGGCGCTCTGCTGTGAGGTTGCGCAGGACTTGGGTGGTGCCACCCGCTATCGAGAGGCAGCGCGTCAGCAGGAACTCGTGCTGAGCGGCACCGTCGGCGGTGAGGGCGGCAGGGCCCAGGGTCAGGGCGAACTCCGCGACGTCCTGGCGGTGCTGGACCCCGAGCAGCTTCCGGACGCTCGACTCCGCGCCCGGGTCCTGGCCGCCGAGGCGGCGCAGGGCCGCCCGCAGGTCCAGCACCGAGCCCGCGACGCCCTGGGCGACCAGCTCGCCCAGGCGGTCTCGGGCCACGTCGTCCAACGCTGACGCGTCCACTGTGGACACCAGCTGCTGCACGCTCTCGCCGACCGCGGACCCGCCGCCCAGGGCGACCCGCTCGTTCGCCAGGGTCGTGCGCGCCAGCCGCCAGCCGCCGCCGGGCTCGCCGACGACGTCGGTGTCCGGCACGAAGACGTCGTCGAGGAAGACCTCGTTGAACACGGCCTCGCCGGTGATCTCGCGCAGCGGCCGCGTCGTGATGCCCTCGGCGCGCATGTCGACCAGGAAGTACGTGATGCCCTTGTGCTTCGGGACGTCCGGGTCGGTGCGCGCCAGGCAGATCCCCCAGTCGGCTTCGCGGGCGAGTGACGTCCACACCTTCTGCCCGCTCAGCCGCCAGCCGCCGTCGACGCGCCGGGCCGCCGTCCGCAGCGCGGCCAGGTCGGACCCGGCGCCGGGCTCGCTGAACAGCTGGCACCACGTCAGCTCGCCCCGCAGGGTGGGCCGGGCGAACCGCTCCCGCTGCTCGTCGCTGCCGTGCTCGAGGATCGTCGGCACCGCCCACGCGCCGATGACCAGGTCCGGACGGTGCACGCCGGCGGCGGCCAGCGCACCGTCGATCCGCAGCTGGGCGGCGGCGTCGGCACCGCGGCCGAACGGTACCGGCCAGTGCGGGGTCAGCAACCCCGCGTCGGCCAGCGCGATCCGCTGTTCGGCCCCGGCCAGAGCGGCGATCCGCGCGACTTCGTCATGCAGCACGGGATCGTCCCCGACGTCGACGCCGAGCGTGCGTTCGGTCCCGGCGAGGGTGAGGTCGGACGCCCGGCGCCGCCACGGCCCGGAGCCGCCGAGCCACTGCCGCAGCGCGACGGCCCGGCGCAGGTAGAGGTGGGCGTCGTGCTCCCAGGTGAAGCCGATCCCGCCGAGCACCTGGACGCAGTCCTTGGCGTTGGCGACGGCGGCGTCGAGGGCGACGACGGCCGCGCTCGCCACCGAAAGCGGGTGCTGCCCGTTCGCCGCGTCCCAGGCCAGCGCTTCGGCCGCTTCGGCGCGGCAGAGCATCTCGGCGCACAGGTGCTTGATCGCCTGGAATCCCCCGATCGGCTGACCGAACTGCTCGCGGACCTTGGCGTATTCGACGGCGATGGTCAGCGTCCGCCGCGCCACCCCGGCGGCTTCGGCCGCGGCCAGGGTCGCCGCGAGCCCGGCCACCGGCGGCAGCGTCAGGACCTCACCGGAGACCTCAGAAATGTGGACGCGCGCCAGCGGCCGCGAGAAGTCGAACGGCGCCACCGGTTCGATCGTGACGCCGGGGGTGCCCGGCGCGAGCAGCACGTGGCCGTCGCCGGAGGGCACCAGCAGCCAGCAGCCCGGGTGCGCACCGGGCACGAGGACGTCGTCGGCGGGCTCGTCCAGCAGGACTGCGATCGTGGCCGTCCCCTCGGCCAGCGCCGGGAGCAGCTCCTTGGCTTCGGCCACCGAAGCGAGCAAAAGCCCACCCAGGGCGGTACTCAGGACGGGGCCCGGCACCAAGTCCTCGGCCGCCGCGGCGAGCCCGGCGGCCAGGTCGGCGATACTGCCGTCGGCCCCGCCGACGGCGGCGGGCAGTGCGACACCGAACAGGCCGAGGTCCGCGAAGCCCGCGGGAATCGCCGCCGGCGGGCCGGTTTCGGCCGCACGGACGGCCTCAAGCGGCCGATGGGCGGCGGACCAGGCGTGGATCGCCGCGGCCAGCGCGGCCTGTTCGTCGGTGAGCGCGACCGGCATCGAGGCTCCTCGCGTATAAGGGACGCTACTCGCGAGTGTAGAACGTGTTACAGTTTTTCGGCCAGTGGGTCATTGGTTGAACGTTTCGCCAGGACAGGTACTCTACGTCGTGAACTGGAACAAGTTCCGAAGGACGGGGGACGCCGATGCCCGGCAAGGCCAAGGCACCGACCAAGGCGCGCGGTAACGGGCTGAGCGCGATCGGCGCCGACGAGCTCGGTTCGGCCGCCCAGCGCGACCGCCGTCGCCGGATCATCGACGCCACCCTCGCGCTGGCCTCGAAGGGCGGCTACGACGCCGTCCAGATGCGAGCCGTCGCCGAGAAGGCGGACGTCGCCCTCGGCACGCTCTACCGGTACTTCCCGTCGAAGATCCACCTGCTGGTCTCCGGACTGGCGCGCGAGTTCGAGCGGGCGCAGGAAAAGCTGGAGCGCCAGGCCATCCCGGGCGAGACCCCGGCCGAGCGGCTGATGTTCGTGCTCGGCCGCAACACCCGGCTGATGCAGCGTGATCCGCACCTCACCGAGGCGATGGTGCGCGCGTTCATGTTCGCCGACACGTCCGCCGCGGCCGAGGTCGAGCAGGTCGGGCGGCTGATGGAGAACATGTTCGCCCAGGCGATGGGCATCACCGACCCGACCGAGGGCGACCGCGACATCTTCCACGTCGTCGCGGACGTCTGGATGGCGAACCTGGTGGCGTGGGTGACCCGCCGCGCCTCGGCCGCCGACGTCGCGAACCGCCTCGAACTCTCGGTCCACCTGCTGCTCGACAAGTGAAGGCCGCCCCGGAGCGGGACGGCCTCCACCACGCACGACTCAGGCGTTGAGCTTCGGCAGGACTTCCTTGCCGAAGGTGTTCAGGAACTCGTCCTGGTTGCGGCCCACGTTGTGGATGTAGATCCGGTTGAAGCCGGCGTCGACGTACTTCTGCAGCGCCGCGCGGTGCACGTCCGGGTCGCTCGAGACGACCATGCGGCCCTCGAAGTCCTCGCGCCGCACCAGCTTCGCCATCTGCGCGAAGTCGAACGGCGAGCGCACGTCGGCCTTCGGGAACTTCATGCCGCCGTTGGGCCACTGGTCCAGCGCGTTGGCCCAGGCCGTCTCGTCGTCCTCGGCCCACGACAGGTGCACCTGCAGCAGCTTCGGCATCGAGTCCGGGTCCTTGCCGGCCTTCTTCGCGCCCTGGTTGAAGTTCTCCACGATGCCGGCCAGCTTGTCGATGGACGCACCGGGCGTGATCAGGCCGTCGGCCAGCTCACCGGTCTTGCGCGAGGTGTACGGGCCCGCGGAGGCGATGTAGACGGGCGGCGGCGGGCCCTCGGGCAGCGTCCACAAGCGCGTGGTGTGCAGCTTGAAGAACTCGCCCGAGTGCTTGACGTCCTTGCCGGTGAACAGCTTCCGGATGATCTCGAGGGCCTCGAACATCCGCCGGACCCGCTCCGGGGCCTCCGGCCAGTACCCGCCGATGATGTGCTCGTTGAGCGCCTCGCCGGAGCCGATGCCCAGCCAGGTGCGGCCCGGGTAGGTGGCCTCGAGGGTGGCCGCGGCCTGCGCGACCATCGCCGGGTGCAGCCGGAACGAGGGGCACGTCACGCCCGGGCCGAGGTCACCGGTCGTGTTCTCGGCCAGCGACGCCAGCACGCTCCACACGAACGAAGCCTCACCCTGCTGCGGCACCCACGGCTGGAAGTGGTCGGCCGCCATCTGGCCGGAGAACCCCTGCTCCTCGGCCAGCTTCGCCAGCCGGATCGACTCCCGCGGCGAGAACTGCTCCAGCGCCGCGGCGAGACCGATTTGCACTTCACTCACGCGTCCTGCTCCTTCATTTCGAATCCCTCCCGCCATCGAACCACGATCACCGGTGCGCCGCCGCCACCTCGGCGAGCTCGTCGAGCGCCTTGAGCGTCTCGGCCTCCGGCATGGTCTCCAGCATGAACGTGTACCGCTCGGTGCCCGCGTCGCGGAAGCCGTCGATCACCTTGGCCTTCGTGTCGCCGCCGAAGACGGCGAACTGGACGTCCTCGCGGCCCGCCGCGTTCAGCCGGTCGCGCACCTTCTTGGCCTCGTCGAAGTGCAGGTTGCCGCGCAGCAGCCAGCCGTCGCCGTACTTGATCAGCCGCTGGACCGCAGCCTCGCTCTCGCCGCCGATGTAGATCGGCGGGTGCGGCTTGTGCACCGGCTTCGGCCAGGCGAAGATCGGGTCGAAGTCGACGTACTTGCCGTGGAACTCGGCCTCGTCCTTCGTCCAGATCTCCTTGAGCGCGGCCAGCTGCTCGTCGATCAGCGCACCGCGGGTCTTCGGGTCGGTGCCGTGGTTGGCCATCTCCTCGCGGTTCCAGCCGACGCCGACGCCGAACAGCACGCGGCCGTCGGAGATCAGGTCGAGGGAGGCGACCTCCTTGGCGGTGTGGATCACGTCACGCTGGATCAGCAGCGCGATGCCGGTGCCGAGCAGCAGCTCGGACGTCGCGGTCGCGGCCGCGGTGAGCGCCACGAACGGGTCGAGCGTGCGCTTGTACTTCTCCGGCAGCCCGCCCGGGGCCGGGTACGGACTTTCCCGGCTCGTGGGGATGTGCGAGTGCTCGGCCAGGAACAGCGAGTCGAAGCCGCGTTCCTCCAGTGCGGCGCCCAGCACGTCCGGCCGGATGCCCTCGTCGGTCACGAACGTCGAGATCCCGAATTTCATATCAACGACTACCCCTCGCCCCGCCGCCGTATTCCCCGGGTTGACAGTCGTGCACTCACCGTCGCACGATGAGGTTATCTCATCATACGTTGAATAGGGGGCAAGGATGACGAATCCGGGCATGAACGCCGAAGACCTCGACTTCGAGCAGGCCTACCGCGGCGCCACCCCGATGGGGCGGAAGATGCCGTGGGACCTCGGCGCGCCGCAGCCGCTGGTGGTCGCGCTGGCCGACGCCGGCGAGTTCACCGGCGAGGTGCTCGACGTCGGCTGCGGACTCGGTGACAACTCCGGGTTCCTCGCCTCGCGGGGGCTCAGCGTCACCGGACTGGACGGCGCGCCGTCGGCCGTCGAACAGGCCCGCACCCGCGCCGAAGGGGTGACGTTCGCCGTCGCCGACGCGACGAAGCTCGAAGGGTACGAAGGTCGCTTCGACACGGTGCTCGACAGCGCGCTCTACCACTGCCTGAACGAGGACGCGCGGCACGAGTACCTCGCCGCGCTCACCCGCGCGACGCGGCCGGGCGCGCGGCTGCACCTCTTCTGCTTCTCCCCGGAGGTGCCGGACGCGTTCCCGGCGCCGTACCTGATCAGCGAGGAGAACCTGCGGGAGACCGTCGGGAAGGACTGGACGATCGAGCGGCTCGAACCCGCCCGCTACACCACCGCGTTCGGTGCGGAGGAGCTGCAGGCCAGCGTCCGGGCGATCCTCGACCCCGAGGCCGACACGTCCGCGCTGGCCACCCTCGACACCGACGCCGACGGCCGCGTCCTGGTGCCGGTCTGGCAGCTGAAGGCGGTACGTTCGGCCGCGTGATCCTCGAGTCGTCGGTGGTGCCGCGCGCCGGCGACGACCCCTGCGCCGACCGGCTGGTCCTGGGTGAGCACGTGCTCGGCGTCGCCGACGGCGCGACGAAGAAGCCGTGGGACGCGGGACCGGACGGCGCCACCCTCGCCGAAGCCGTCGCCGGGCACCTGGCCGCCACCGCGGCCGGGTGCCCGGCGCGCGAAGCGGTCGACAGCGCGACGGCGCTGGTCCGGGAGCTGCTGGGAGACGCGGGCGTGGGTTCGGCGGTCTCGTTCTGCGTCCTGCACCTGGGCCGCCGCGAGATCTGGCGCGTCGGCGAAGGCCGGGTGCTGCTCGACGGGAAGCCGGTGTCGCCACGCCCGTCCGGGGAACGGGCCGTGGCCGAGGCCCGCGCCCTGGTGCTGCGCCGCCACCTCGCCGACGGCGTCCCCGAAGCCACGCTGCTGGCGGAGGATCCGGGACGCGCGGCCGTACAGGAGCTGCTGCGCGCGCTGGTCGGGCTGCGCAACCGGCCGGACCCGCGCTACGGCTACGGCGCGCTGGACGGCCAGGACGTCCCGGACCTGTTCGTCGAGGTCGTGCCGGTACCCGAGGGCGTCCGCGAGGTCGTGATCACCACGGACGGCTACCCCTCCCCCGCGCCGACCTTGGCCGCGTCCGAGCGGCTGCTGGCCGAACGGCTGGCGCGGGACCCGCTGATGCTGGACCCGCCGGAGACCAAGGGAAAACGCCCGGCCGCCAATTCCTTCGACGACCGGGCGTACCTGCGCGTGGCGCTCTAGACGTTGCGGCGGTACTGGCCGCCGACCTCGAAGAACGCTTCCGTGATCTGGCCCAGCGTGCAGACGCGGGCCGCGTCCACCAGGGCGCCGAACAGGTTGCCGCCGCGGGTCGCTGCCTCGCGCAGCGCCTTCAGGGCCTGCTGGGCGTCTTCCTTGTGGCGGTGCTGGAAGTCCGACAGCCGGTCCAGCTGGGACTTCTTCTCGTCCTCGGTCGCACGGGCCAGCTCGACCTCGATGTCGTCCTCGCCCGCGCGCGGGTTGCGGAAGGTGTTGACGCCGATGATCGGCAGCGAGCCGTCGTGCTTCTTGCGCTCGTACAGGATCGACTCGTCCTGGATCTTGCCGCGCTGGTAGCCGGTCTCCATCGCGCCGAGCACGCCGCCGCGCTCGGAGATACGGTCGAACTCCAGCAGGACGGCCTCTTCGACCAGGTCGGTCAGCTCGTCGATGACGAACGAGCCCTGCAGCGGGTTCTCGTTCTTCGACAGGCCCCACTCCTTGTTGATGATCATCTGGATGGCCATGGCGCGGCGCACCGACGCCTCCGACGGCGTGGTGACCGCCTCGTCGAAAGCGTTGGTGTGCAGGGAGTTCGCGTTGTCGTAGAGCGCGCACAGCGCCTGCAGCGTGGTGCGAATGTCGTTGAAGCTCATCTCCTGCGCGTGCAGCGACCGCCCGGACGTCTGCACGTGGTACTTGAGCTTCTGCGACCGCTCGTTCGCGCCGTAGCGCTCGCGCATCGCGACCGCCCAGATCCGCCGCGCCACCCGGCCGAGCACCGAGTACTCCGCGTCCATGCCGTTGGAGAAGAAGAACGACAGGTTCGGCGCGAAGTCGTCGATGTCCATGCCGCGCGCCAGGTACGACTCGACGTAGGTGAAGCCGTTGGACAGCGTGAACGCCAGCTGCGAGATCGGGTTCGCCCCGGCCTCGGCGATGTGGTAGCCGGAGATCGACACCGAGTAGAAGTTGCGGACGCCGTGTTCGATGAACCATTCCTGGATGTCGGCCATCATCCGGAGGCTGAACTCGGTGGAGAAGATGCAGGTGTTCTGGCCCTGGTCCTCCTTGAGGATGTCGGCCTGCACGGTCCCGCGCACGTTGCGAAGCGCCCATTCGCGCAGCTCGGCGGCCTCCTCGTCCGAGGGATCGCGGCCGTGCTCGGCCTTGAACGCCTCGACGCGCTGGTCGATCGCGGTGTTGAGGAAGTAGGCCAGGATCGTCGGCGCCGGGCCGTTGATCGTCATCGACACCGACGTGTTCGGCGCGGTCAGGTCGAAGCCGTCGTAGAGGACCTTCATGTCCTCGAGCGACGCGATGGACACGCCGGACGTGCCGACCTTGCCGTAGATGTCGGGGCGGGTGTGCGGGTCGTGGCCGTAGAGCGTCACCGAGTCGAACGCCGTCGAGAGGCGCTTGGCCTCGGAGTCGGCCGAGAGCATCTTGAACCGGCGGTTGGTGCGGAACGCGTCACCCTCGCCGGCGAACATCCGGGCCGGGTCCTCGCCGTCGCGCTTGAACGGAAAAACACCCGCGGTGTAAGGGAAGTATCCGGGCAGGTGCTCGCGACGCAGGAACGACAGCAGCTCGCCGGACTCGGCGTAGCGCGGCAGGGCGACGCGCGGGATCCGGTTGCCGGACAGCGTGTCGCGCCAGAGCTGGGTGCGCAGCTCCTTGTCGCGGATCTTCACGACGAGCTCGTCCTGGCGGTATTCCTCGGCCAGCACGTGGAAACGCTCGAGCAGCTTCGCCGACTCGACGTCCACATCGGACTCCGCGGTGGCGAGCAGGCCGTCCAGCGCGTCGGTGGCCGCGTCCACCTTGGACAGTTCGGTCTTGGCCAGCGCCAGTGCTTCGCGCTTGCGGATCGCCGCGACCTGCTTCGTGGTCGTCGCGTGGTAGCCGCGGACGGTTTCGGAGATGTCGGCCAGGTACCGCGCGCGGGTGCCCGGGATGACCGTGCTCGCGTCGGTCGAGACCTTGCCCTCGACGTGCGGCAGCGTCCCGGCCGAGACGGTCAGGCCGCGCTCGGCGAGCAGGCCCCGCAGCTGCTGGTACAGCGCGGTGACGCCGTCGTCGTTGAACTTCGCCGCGCTCGTGCCGTACACCGGCATGTCGTCGGGGCCGGACTCGAACGCCTCGCGGTTGCGCACCAGCTGGCGCGCGACGTCGCGGCGGGCGTCCTCGGCGCCGCGGCGCTCGAACTTGTTGATCGCAACGACGTCGGCGAAGTCGAGCATGTCGATCTTCTCCAGCTGCGACGCGGCGCCGAACTCCGGCGTCATCACGTACAGCGACTGGTCCACGAAGTCGACGATGCCGGCGTCACCCTGGCCGATGCCCGGCGTCTCGACGATCACCAGGTCGAAGCCGGCGGCCTTGCACGCCAGGATGGACTCGCTCAGCCCGGCCGGGATCTCGCCGGACGTCGTCCGGGTGGCCAGCGAGCGGAAATACACCGGGGAGCCGTCGAGGCAGTTCATCCGGATGCGGTCGCCGAGCAGCGCACCGCCGCCCTTGCGCCGGGACGGGTCGACCGCGAGCACCGCGATCCGCAGCTTGTCCTCCTGGTCCAGGCGGAAGCGCCGGATCAGCTCGTCGGTGAGCGACGACTTGCCCGAGCCGCCGGTGCCGGTGATGCCGAGCACCGGCACCTCCCGCTTGCCCGCGGCTTCGGTGATCCCGCTCAGCAGGTCTTCGGACAGCCGCTCCGCCTGCAGCTGGGTGATCACCCGCGCCAGGGCCGAGACGTCGCCGGAGAGCACCTTGTCGAGGGCCGGGCCCTCGGCCGCGAGGTCGACGTCGCAGGCCTTGATCATCATGTTGATCATGCCCGGCAGGCCCATCTCGTAGCCGTCCTCGGGCGAGAAGATCCGGGCGACGCCGCGCGAGTGCAGCAGGTCGATCTCCTCGCGCACGATCACCCCGCCCCCGCCGCCGAAGACCTTGATGTGGCCGGCGCCGCGCTCGCGCAGCAGCTCGACCAGGTAGGAGAAGTATTCGACGTGCCCGCCCTGGTAAGCCGAGATGGCGACCCCCTGGACGTCCTCGGCGATGGCCGCGGTGGCCACCTCGTCGACCGACCGGTTGTGGCCGAGGTGCACGACCTCCGCGCCCTGCGACTGCAGGATCCGCCGCATGATGTTGATCGACGCGTCGTGGCCGTCGAACAGGCTCGACGCCGTGACGAACCGGACGGGGTGCGCGGGGCGGTACAGCTCACTGCTCATCCCCTTAAAATACTTGGACTTCCTACTATTGGAAACCCGACGACCAGTGACGCGGATCTCACCGCACGGCCGGAGAACCTTGACAACGCCCAGCTGGCAGCTATGTTTAACCAGTCCGTTAATTAACAAGGTGCTGAAATGACGACTGCCATTGATCACTTGAGCCGCACGTTGTCGGCACTGGCCGACCCGACGCGGCGCGCCATCCTCACCCGGCTTTCGGCCGGTGAGGCGACGGTCAACGAGCTCGCCGGGCCGCTGCCGATGAGCCTGCCCGCGGTCTCCCGGCACCTGAAGGTGCTGGAACAGGCCGGGCTGATCACCCGCGGCCGCACCCGCCAGTGGCGGCCCTGCCGGCTGGAGGCGAAACCGCTGGAAGACGTCGCCGACTGGGTCGCGGCCTACCGCCGGTTCTGGGAAGGCGGCTTCGACCGCCTCGACGAGCACCTGCGAGAACTGCAGGGAGGAGCCGAGGATGCCTGACTCCGCACTCACGATCACCCGGGTCTTCGACGCGCCCCGCGAGCTCGTCTTCACCGCGTGGACCGACCCGGACCAGCTGGCGAGCTGGCTCGGCCCGAGCGGGTTCACCGGGTGCGCGGTCACCCTCGACACCCGCGAAGGCGGCCAGTGGCGGGCGTGCATCCGCTCCCCCGAAGGCGACGAGCACTGGATGCGCGGCGTCTACCGCGAGATCACTGCCCCCGAACGGCTCGTGTTCACCTTCGCCTGGGACGCCGACGGCGACCGCGGCATCGAGACCGTCGTGACGATCGGCTTCGCCGACCTCGGCGGCAAGACCGAGATGACCTTCACCCAGACCGGCTTCCCGAGCACCGCCGAGCGCGACGGCCACCACGACGGCTGGACCTCGAGCTTCGACGACCTGGCCGGCTCCCTCCCCACCCGACGAGAGGAAACCCGATGACCGCGATCGTCTCCCCGGAGGAATGGCAGACCGCGCGCGACGCGCTGCTGGTCAAGGAGAAGGAGCACATGAAGGCGGCCGACGCCCTCGCCGCCGAGCGCCGGCGGCTGCCGATGGTCCGCTTCGACGCGAGCTACCCGTTCGACGGCGCGGACGGCAAGGTCAGCCTGCTCGACCTGTTCGACGGCCGCCGCCAGCTGATCGTCTACCACTTCATGCTGCACCCGGGCGACGAGGCGGGCTGCCCGGGCTGCTCGCTGCTCGTCGACAACCTGCCGCACCTGGCGCACCTGCACGCGCGGGACGTCACGCTCAAGGTCGTCGCGCCCGCGACCCTGCCCGAGATCGAGCGGTACAAGGCGCGCATGGGCTGGGACGTGCCGTGGGTGTCGGCGCACGGCACCGGCTTCACCGAGGACTGCGGGGTCGGCGGCGGCTTCGGCGTCAGCGTGTTCCGGCGCGAGGGCGACGAGGTCTACCGGACGTACTTCACGACCGGGCGCGGCGGCGAGATGTTCCTGGCGTCGCACCGCTACCTCGACATCACCCCGCTGGGCCGCCAGGAGGCGTGGGAAGAGGACAGCCACGGCGACGACGCGCCCAGCTCCTGGTGGCGGCGCCACGACGAGTACTGAGGGTTCGGCCGTACCGAGGGCACGACTCGGCGCGGCCTCGCGCTCGTGCGACGAGCGGGCCGTGCTGCCTTGACGCCGGGCCCGGGGCACGCCCCGGGCCCTGACGGCGTCAGCGCGCGTTGGCCGCCCGCAGCGCGATCCACTGCCGCATCGCGTACTCGACCAGCGTGATCAGCGTCTGCTTGGTCGACTCGCGGTCCCGGGCGTCGCAGCGGACGATCGGGATGTTCGGGTCGATCGACAGCGCTTCGCGGACGTCGTTGATGTCGTGCTCGAGCACGCCGTCGAACGTGTTGACGCCGACGATGTACGGCAGTCCACGGTCCTCGAAGAAGTCGATCGGCGCGAACGAGTCGGCCAGCCTGCGCGTGTCGGCGAGGACCACCGCGCCGATGGCGCCGCGGACCAGGTCGTCCCACATGAACCAGAACCGCTGCTGCCCGGGCGTGCCGAACAGGTAGAGGATCAGATCCGCGTCCAGCGAGACCCGGCCGAAGTCCATCGCGACGGTCGTCGTCGACTTGTTCGGCGTCTGGTCGAGGTTGTCGACCCCGACGCTGGCGTCGGTCATCATCGCCTCGGTGGTGAGCGGCACGATCTCCGACACCGACCCGACGAACGTCGTCTTCCCCGCGCCGAAGCCGCCCGCCACCACGATCTTGGCGGATGTCATGGTCGGGGGCGCGGTGTCCCGCGGTGCCTTAAAGCCGACGGAGTCCACTCAAAACCCTTTCCATCAACACCAGATGTGCCTCGGCGCCGTCATTGCCCGTTATCGTCTTGTGCACCGTGACCAGCCCCGCGTCCGCCGCGTCGCTGATCAGCACCCGGGCCACCCCCAGCGGTACGCGCAACGCCGAAACGATCTCGGCGACCGAACGGGGTGTCCGGCACTCTTCCATGATCGAGATGCACTCGATCTGCTCCGCGGCCACTTCGGGGAGGCCACCGGTGGCAGCGTAGTCCTTCGTGGAGACGAGTGTCTCCAGCTCCAGCGCGTAATTCGCACGCGTGCGGCCGCCGGTGAGAGCGTAGGGCCGCACGATCGAGGTCTGGTCCTCGGGGGCCGATGGCTGTTCGAACACCCGGGGCATGACGAACTCGCCGCTGGGCGGACCCGGGTCGAACAGCCCACCTGGCCTGGGACTGTCCCCGTCGGTACTGCCGGGTGGAGAGACTAGAGAGGTCACACGTTCTCCTGGGTCGGCCGACGGCGCTGGTGGCGCCGGCGGTTCCGCGGCCGCGTGGGCACCCGCGGCCGGGGGTGGCGGGGACTCCTTGCTCTTCTTGCGCTTCCGGCGGGCACGGCCGGAATCCAGGGTGAACCCGTTGAAGACGTCGGCGAACGTGCCGTCGCCCCCCTGACCGGAGGCGTCCGCCTCCGGGGGTTCGCCAAAAGATCCGGGCCCCGTGCTCATCGCGCCATCATCCCACCGGTTCGCCGATCAGCGACCCACCCGAACCCTGGAGCTGGGCGCGCAGCTCCGGGGTCAGGATCTGGCCCACCCGATCGACGAGCATCGTCATCTCGTAAGCGACCTGACCGATGTCGCAGTTGGGGGCGGCGAGCACGGCCAGGCAGGATCCGTCGCTGATCGACATCAGCACCATGATCCCCAGCTCCATCTCGACCACCGTCTCGTTCACCGCGCCGGCCTCGAAGCAGCGCGCGGCGCCCTGCGTGAGGCTGACCAGTCCCGACGCGACCGCGGCGAGCTGGTCGGCCCGATCGAGCGGGAGCCGGTTCGACGCGGACAGCAGCAGGCCGTCCGCCGAGACGACCACCGCGTGCGCCACGCCGGGTACTCGCTCGGCGAAGTCGTTGACCAGCCAGCCGAACTGATTCTGCGTCGGCTGAGCGCTACTCGGCGAGGTCATTCACCCTCCAGTGTCTCGTGGTTCTTCTCGGTCGCCCGAGCGTTGCGGTGGCGTCCGCGCTCGATGCCCTGCTGGAAACTGCGCAGGCGACCGCGTACGTCGTGTGCGTCGCGTTGTGGCCGGGGGGCCGTGCCCCCGGTGGGTGGTGCGGCGCTGCCCGGGAGCAGCTGCTCCCCGCGACGGCGCCGGGGCAATCCTGCCGAGGTGAACGTCGCGGGCGCAGACTGGGAGACCGCTTGCACGGCCCGCCAGCCCTCATCGGGCCCGAAGTTCCACTCGGCGGTCGCCTCCAGGGCGGTTTCCTCCCGGCGAAGCGCCGGAGGCACCTCCTGGCGTTCGGCCGGCTCGCCGGCTTGGGTTTGCGTGGCCGGACGGCCGGCCTCCTGGCCTGGTCGCCCGCCCTGCTGCGGCAGATCCTGCTGCTGCGGTGGCTGCTGCTCTACCTGGCCTTGGCCGAGTTGCTGCTCGCCCGCGCGCTGGCCGAGTTGCTGCTCGCCTGGGCGTTGGCGGCCCGGTTGTCCCGACTGCCGGTAGGCCGCCGGCGGGACGGGGTGCCGCCCCGGCTCCTGGAAGCCGGGCGGCCGCCCCTGCCCCGGCTGCGGCGGTTGCCCGCCGAACTGCCGCGGCAGGGAGAACTGCCCCGAACCAGGCGGCGGGAAGGCCCCGGGCTGATACGGCGCCTGCCGGGGTTGCTGCTCACCGGGCTGGAACGCTGCGGGTTGCCCGTTGGGCTGCTGCCCGTTGGGCTGCTGCTCACCGGGCCGGAACGCTGGGGGCTGACCGTTGGGCTGGCCGCCGTTGGGCTGCGGCCGGACGGGCTGGTGGAACCCCGAAGGCTGACCCGCGCGCTGGTCGCCGGGCTGCTGCTCACGGGGGTACTGCTCACGAGGCTGCCCGTCAGGCGGCTGGAACGCCGCCCGCTGCGGCACCGGCGGCCGACCGCCGGGATACCTCGCCGGGTCCTGCCCATTGGCGGGCTGCTGCCCCTCCGGGGACTGCTGTTCTCCCGCCTGCCCGCCGAATTGCCGGAACCCCCCGGGCTGCTGTCCTTCCGGTGTCCGCTGGTCTCCCGGCTGGCCACCGAACTGCTGGGACGCCGAGGGCTGGCCCTCGTAATACTGCGCCGCGGACCGTCGGCCCGGCAGCGGCGTTCCGGGCCGGCCATTCGGCTGCTCGCCGAATTCCTGCTGCCCGCCCGCCTGCATGCCGCCCGGCTCTTGGTCGCCCGGCTGCTGCTGTCCGGCCGCGTACAGGCCGCCCGGCTGCTGCGCCTCGGGCTGCCCGCCCGACTGCTCCTCAGCCTGCTGCCCGCGTGCCCGCAGGCCGCCCGGCTCCTGGTCACCCGGACGCTCGCCGAACTCCTGCCGTCCGTCCGAGTTCAGGCCGCCCGGCTGCTGCTCCTCAGACTGCTGCGGCCCGCGCGCCCGCAGGCCGCTCGGCTGCCCGTCGCCCGGTCGCTCGTCGGACTGCTGCTGCCCGTCCGAGGGCAAGCCGCTCGGCTGCTCGCTCGACTGCTGCAGGTCGGCCGGCTGCTCTGCCTGAGCCTTGTCCTGCTCCTGCGGCGAACCTGCACCCGCAGCCGCGGCCTGGCGGGCTTCCTCGCGGCCTCGGGTTACTCCCTGCTGGAAGCTGCTCAGGCGGCCGCGGACGTCTGCCGGGTCGCGGACCGGGAGGTCTGAGCGGGCCGGGGCCGGTGAGAGAGCCGAGGGGCTCGAGGTCGCGCTGCCCGGCATCAGCTGCTCGCCGCGGCGGCGGCGTGGGAGGCCCGCGTCGGTGAAGGCCGTCGGCTCGGCCTTGGTGACCGCCTGGACCGTGCGGAATTCTTCGTCGCTCGCGAAGTCCCAGCTGCGGCCCTCCGGCTCGGCGGCCGGCTCCTCCTCGGCGACCGGCTCCTCGGTGACCGCGGGAGCGGGCGCGGGGGCCGGTTTCTCGGCGGGCTTGTCCTCGCGGAACCACGCCGACAGCATCTCGTCGAAGATCGGCGTCGTCTCGGAGCGGTCCGGGGCCGGGGCGGGCTTGGCCGCGGGGGACGGCTTCCCGGTCGCGTGCCGCCACCAGTCGCTGAGCGTGGTTTCGTTGGCGGAGAACAGGTCCTTGCCCGAAGGCAGGTCGTCGTGGCGCGGCGGCTGCGGCACCGGCAGCACCGCGGGCACCGGCGGCAGGGTCGGGCGCGGCGGCGGGGCCGGGTCGTCCTTCGGGATCGGGGCGAACAGGTCCGTCCCCGAGATCTCCAGGTCCGACGGCGGCCGCTCGGTGGCGGGGCCGTGCCCGTTGGCCAGCCCGGCGAGATCGCTGGCCGACGGCCACCGCTCCTCCCCCATCGGCGGCTGCTGCGGGACCACCGGCTGCGGGCGGGAGTTGCCGTTGACCTGGCGGCGCGGCAGCTGCGAGCCGGCGGGCGGGCTCAGCGGCGACTGCTGCAGCGTGCCGATCGGGCCGGTCAGCGGGCCGTCGGTCGCCGGCATCACCAGCTCCGCCGGGACGACGACGGTGGCCCGGACGCCGACGATGTCCTTGCCGCCGTGCAGCGAGACGCCGATCCGGTGCCGGCTGGCCAGCCGGCCGACCACGAACAGGCCCATCCGGCGCGACGTCGCCAGGTCGACCGACCCGGCCTCGGTCAGCCGGGTGTTCGCCTCGGTGACCTCGGCCTCGTTCATGCCGATGCCCTTGTCGAGGATGTCGACGTTGAGCGAGCCGTCCTCGCCCAGCCGCGACGCCACCGTCACCGACGTCTCCGGCGCGGAGAACGCGGTCGCGTTGTCCAGCAGCTCGGCGACCAGGCGCATCAGGTCGCTCGCGGCGTAGCCGACGATCCGCGCCGGGGGCGGCGGCTGGACCTGGACCCGCTGGTACTGCTCGATCTCCGACACCGCGGCGCGGAGCATGTCGGTGGTGCCGACCGGCTTGCCGGACCGGCGGCCCGGCTCGGCGCCGGAGAGGACCATCAGGTTCTCGTTGTTGCGCCGCATGCGGGTGGCGAGGTGGTCGAGCTGGAACAGCGTCGCGAGCTGGTCGGCGTCCTCCTCGTCCCGCTCGAGCTGCTCGATCAGCTGCAGCTGCCGCTGCACCAGGCTCTGGCTGCGCCGCGACAGGTTGACGAACACGCTGCCGTACCCGGTGCGCATCGCGGCCTGCTCGGTCGCCAGGCGCAGCGCCTGGTGGTGCACCTTGTCGAACGCGCGGGCCACCTCGCCGACCTCGTCGTCGGTGCGCACCGGCACCGGCGTGACGTCGGTGCCCTGCGCGCGGCCCTCCTGGATGTTGCGGACGGCCTCGGGCAGCGCGGTCTCGGCGACGTCGAGGGCGCTGAGCCGCAGCACCTTCAGCGAGCGCAGCAGCTGGCGGGTGATGAGGAAGACGACCGCGACGGCGAGCACCATGGTGGCGAACAGCAGCACGGCGAGCAGGCCGGCCCCGCTGCTGGCGTCCTCGACCAGGCTCGACGACGTGTCCGACGCCGTCGTGCCGAGCCGGTCGGCGACCTGGGCGATCTGCGTCCGCATCGCTGTGGACGCGGCGTTCCAGTCGGCCGCGGACAGGGAACGGAAGGCGTCGCGCGCGGAGTCGGGCTGCACGCCGAGCACGGATTCGACCATCCGGGCGCGGCTCTGCGCCTGCGCGCCCTCGGCGATCGCGGCGAAGTCGCGCTGCAGCGAGTCGCCCGCCGCGGACCGGAAGTCGACGAGCCGGTCGGCCAGCCGCAGCTCGGCGGCGCGCAGGGTGGCCAGCTCGCTCGGCGACAGCGCGGAACGGACGATGCCGTAGGACACCAGCGCCTGGCTGACCGACACCTGCTCGCCCGCGACGAGCAGCTCGTGCAGGCCGGCGGGCGTGCCGCCGAGGGTGCCGTCGCCGGCGCCCGCGGTGGCCGCGGTGTCGAGGCCGATCAGCGCGCCGGTGACGCCGGAGTAGGCGGTGACGGCCTGGCCCGGGTCGAGCTGGCCGCCGTCGACCTGGCGGCGGAGGAAGCCGAGGTTGTTGACCTGCGCGGTGGCCGCGCCCGCGGCGCCGGCGACACCGGGCTCGATGGCGGACGCGCGGGCCTGCGCGTCGGTGAACGGGACGACCGCGGCGTCGGCCGCCTTGCGGGCCGCGGCCAGCTCGGGCGTGCCGCCGACGGTGCCCTCGGCGAGCATCGCCGCGGTGACCGTGCGCTCCTGCTGCAGGGCGCTGGTGAGGGCGCGCACCTGGCCGCCGAGGGTGACCAGCCGGTCGAGCCGCTGGTAGTCGTCCGAGCGGCCGACCTGGCCGGCGATCGTCGTGATGCCGAGGACCATCGCGAGCGCGATGGGCACGACGGTGACGGCCGAAAGCTTGACGGGGAGGCTCCAGTCGCGCCAGCGCACCAGCGCCTGCCAGACGGCCTTCCCCTTCGACCGCCGGGGTGCTCGGCCGAGCAGTTCCCCGACGGGCACCTGACCTTCTCCTGCAACGGTCACGTGAGTGACTCCCTGTCCGGCGTCATGGATCCGCGTCGGCCGCACGGCGTCCCGGCTCGCGGCGTTCCGGCGGGCGGTCGTGCCGCCACCGCCCAGCCGCTCCCCGGGCCCCCTCGCACGTCCCCGGCTGCCCTTCCGTCCGCGCGCAGCAGGCACCGTCCCGAGGTCCCGTGCCCGGGACTCTGCACGTGCACGGCGCAAGTTGCGGTCTGCACGGTCGTCGAGATCAACTTAATCGGTGCCAATCGGATCGCTGCGGTCAGCTGGGCCAAAGAATCGTACCCCCGCGGCCAGTACGGTCAATTTTGTTCCCGATTCGTACGCTGACCTGGGAAAAGTAGATTCCGGCCCGGTGGTGGGCGGACTCATTCTGCACGGTCGGGGGCGGAAGAGGGAATTCCGGTTACCGGACGCGGCGGCCGCGAGCGTCCGGCGGTCACCCGATTAGCCCACCCAGCGCAGTCAACTCCCACGGACGATCTACACTCCGTACCCCCATCGGGTGGGTCAAGTGCCAAGGTGTGCCCGATGTTGTGGCATTCCGTCCGACCGTCGCCCGACCTGGTGATTCCTTTCGAGACCCCGCACTGACCAGTGGATCTTCTCCGCCACGCCCGCTGCCGGGCGACCCTCTCCGAGGCGACCACCGACCCCTTCGAGCACTCTGAGTGACAGATGACTACCCGAGCCCGGCGTGAATACCCCGTTCGCCGCAGCGAACACCAATGACGACAGCACGCCGTCACAATTCTTTTCATCATTACGGGTGAGCCGCCCGCGATCATGTCGCAGCTGCGCTTTCGACACTTTCGACAGGAAAACGAATACCGCGCCCCGGCGGTTCGCAAACGCCCGGCCGCCTTTCGATAACGCCAGACGGCCTAGTTACGATGTGCGCCTCGCAGTCCGCAAGGGCGGCCCGGCGCCCTGCTCGGCAGGCTCCCCGGTGCTCCGCCGCCACGGAAGGCTTTCCGCCGGAGGCAACCCATGTACGACGTCGCGCGCCCCGTGACGGGCAACGCCCTGGAAGAGACCGGCCAGATGCCGGCCCTGTTCACCGGGGACCGCCCGCCGGGCGCCCACCGCCAGACCCGGCCCCGCTCGGGTCCCGACTACCCCGCGATCCAGGCCGGGCGCGAGTTCACCGCGCTGCGCCGCCGGTTCCGGGCGTTCGTCTTCCCGATGAGCCTCGCCTTCTTCGCCTGGTACATGACCTACGTGCTGCTGGCCGCCTACGCGCACGCCTTCATGAGCACCAAGGTGTTCGGCCAGGTCAACGTCGGCATCCTGCTCGGCATCGGCCAGTTCGCCAGCACGGCGCTGGTCACCTGGCTCTACCTGCGCTACGCCCGCCGCCACCTCGACCCGCGCGTGGCCGAGCTCCGGGCCCGCGAGGGCCTGACCGAGGGGACGTCCCGATGAGCACACCGACCGCGCTCGCCGCGGGCACGCCCGCCAGCGACCCGATCGTCAACACCGCCGTGTTCGCCCTGTTCGTGGCGATCACCCTGTACGTCGTCTACCGGGCCAGCTCCCGGAACTCCTCGACGTCGGACTACTACGCCGCGGGCAGCGCGTTCACCGGCCGCCAGAACGGCATCGCGCTGTCGGGCGACTTCCTGTCGGCGGCGTCGTTCCTCGGCATCGCCGGCGCCATCGCGATCCACGGCTACGACGGCTTCCTCTACTCGATCGGGTTCCTCGTCGCGTGGCTGGTGGACCTGCTGCTGATCGCGGAGCTGCTGCGCAACACCGGCCGGTTCACGATGGGCGACGTCCTGAGCTTCCGCATGAAGCAGCGCCCGGTCCGCGCCGCGGCGGCGACGTCGACCCTGGTCATCTCGTTCTTCTACATGCTGGCGCAGATGGCGGGCGCCGGCGGCCTGGTGGCGCTGCTGCTCAACGTGCACTCCAAGCTCGGCCAGGCGCTGGTGATCGGCGTCGTCGGCCTGGTCATGGTGCTGTACGTGCTGGTCGGCGGGATGAAGGGCACCACGTGGGTGCAGATCATCAAGGCGACGATCCTGCTGATGTGCGGCGTGCTGCTGACGGTGTTCCTGTTCGGCAAGTTCGGCTTCGGGTTCTCGAACCTGCTGTCCTCGGCGGCCGAGAACAGCCCGCTCGGCGAGAAGCTCCTCGAGCCGGGCGGCTCCTACGGCAAGAACGGCACCACGAAGCTCGACTTCGTGTCGCTGGCGCTGGCCCTGGTGCTCGGCGCGGCGGCCCTGCCGCACGTGCTGATGCGCTTCTACACGGTGCCGAACTCGCGCGAAGCGCGGCGAAGCGTCGTCTGGGCGACGGCGTGCATGTTCGTGTTCTACCTGTGCACGCTGGTGATCGGCTTCGGCGCGGCCGCGCTGGTCGGCGCGGACGAGATCAAGGGCGCCCCGGGCGGCGAGAACTCGGCGGCGCCGCTGCTGGCGCTGCACGTCGGCGGGACGCTGCTGCTCGGCATCATCGCCGCGGTGGCGTTCGCGACGATCCTGGCCGTGGTGGCCGGGCTGACGATCACCGCGTCGGCCTCGTTCGCCCACGACGTCTACGCGAACATCTTCAAGCGCGGCAAGGCGGACCCGGCCGACGAGGTCCGGGTGGCCCGGCTGACCGCGATCGTGGTCGGCGCGCTGGCCATCGTCGGCGGTGTCCTGGCCAACGGGCAGAACATCGCGTTCCTGGTGGCGCTGGCCTTCGCCGTCGCCGCGTCGGCGAACCTGTCGACGCTGCTGTACTCCCTGTTCTGGAAGCGGTTCAACACGACCGGCACGCTCTGGGGCATCTACGGCGGCTTGATCGCGTGCCTGCTGCTGGTGGTCTTCTCCCCGGTGATGTCGGGCGCGCCCGACTCGATCATCAAGGGCGTCGACTTCGCCTGGTTCCCGCTGAAGAACCCGGGCCTGATCTCGATCCCGTTCTCGTTCCTCTGCGGGTTCGTCGGCACGCTCGTCGGCAAGCCGAAGGCGGACGCGGACAAGCACGCCGAGATGGAGGTCCGGTCCCTCACGGGCATCGGCAGCTAGACCCCAGAAGAGGCCTCTGGGCGGCCTGCGTCACGCGCGCAGGCCGTCCAGGATCACGCTCAGCACCAGCTTTCCCTCTTCCGGGCTGCAGTTGCGCACGGCCATGCCGGCGCCGTGGCCCAGCCGCAGCACGTCGGCGCCGGTGACGTCGGCGCGCACGACACCGGCGGCCTGCGCGGCCTCGACCAGCGTGCCCGTCGCCCCGCGCAGCCGTTTCTGGCAGTACTGGAACGTCTCGGACCCGGAGTCGATGGACTCCTTGAGGATCGCGGCCAGCTTGTGCCGCTCGACGACCCAGGTGACCTGCTCCCGCATCCAGGCCTCGAGAGCCTCCCAGGGCGCCAGCTCGTCGTGCAGCACGAGCGCCCGGTCGGCCAGCAGGCCGATCTCGTCCCGGTAGACGGTCTCGATCAGCTGCTCCCGCGTCGGGAAGTGCCGGTACAGCGTGCCCGCGCCGACGCCGGCCGTCTTCGCGATGTCGTCCAGCGGGACGTCGGCGCCGTGCTCGGCGAACAGCACCTTGGCCGTCGCCACGATGCGCTCATAGTTGCGCCGCGCGTCCGCGCGCATCGGGCGCTCCGCGTCGTCCCTCGGCATCCCTGCCTCCTCGCCCTTAACCGGAGAGATTCTCCGAATTCACTTGCGCATCCGGAGACAGTCTCCATATTATCGCGTCGGACCAAGTGGAGAAACTCTCCGCTTACCTTCGTGCTCCTTGGGGGAGTATCTCTTGTCCCAGCAGACGATCCATCCCGCGGTGGAGCCTGCCCCGGCCCGCCGCGGCGGGCTGGTCCTGGCGATCATCCTCACCTGCCAGCTCATGCTCGTCCTCGACGCGACGGTGATGAACGTCGCGCTCCCGCGCATCCAGTCCGACCTGGGGTTCTCCGCCACCGGCCTGTCCTGGGTGATGACCGCCTACAGCCTGGTCTTCGGCGGCCTGCTCCTGCTCGGCGGCCGCGCGGGCGACCTGTTCGGCCGGCGCCGGATGTTCGTCGCCGGCACCGCCGTGTTCACCCTCGCCTCGCTCGCCGGCGGCCTGGCCGGGACGGCCGAGCTGCTCATCGCGGCCCGCGTTCTGCAGGGCGTCGGCGCCGCCATGGCCGGCCCGAGCACCCTGGCGCTGGTCGCGACGACGTTCACCGAAGGCAAGGCCCGGGTGCGGGCCCTGGCCCTGTTCTCCGCGATGTCCAGCGGCGGGTTCGCCATCGGCCTGATCGTCGGCGGCCTGCTCACCGAGTGGATCTCCTGGCGCGCGGCGCTGTTCATCAACGTGCCGTTCGGCCTGGCGATCGTGCTGCTCGCACCGCGGTTCGTGCCGGAGCCGCAACGCCGGCCCGCGCACCTCGACCTGCCCGGCGCGATCACCGGCACGCTCGGCGTCGGCGCGCTCGTGTTCGCCTTCACCCACGCCGCGTCCGACGGCTGGGGCGACCCGGTGACGCTCGGCTCGCTCGCCGGCGGCCTGCTCCTGCTGGCCGGGTTCGTCGCCATCGAAGCGCGGACGGCGAGGCCGCTCGTCCCGCTCCGGCTGTTCGCCGACCGCAACCGCAGCGCGGCCTACGTCAACTTCTTCCTCGGGCCGATGGCCATGATGTCGATGTTCTTCTTCCTCACCCAGTTCATGCAGGACATCCGGCACTTCGCCGCGCTGGCCACCGGGTTCGCGTTCCTGCCGATGGCGGCGCTGATCTTCACGATGAGCCGGCTCGTGCCCCGGCTGCTCCCCCGCTACGGCCCGAAGCCCCTCGCCGTCACCGGGGCGGTGCTGATGGTCGCCGGAGCCGGCTGGCTGGGGCTGCTCACGACGGACAGCGCGTACTTCCCGGCCCTGCTCGGGCCGCTGCTGCTGATGGGCCTCGGCGGCGGGCTGGGGTTCGCGCCGCTCAACGTGATCGTGATGGCCACCGTGCCCGCCGAGGACGCCGGGGCCGCGGGCGGCGTGCTGCAGACGATGCAGCAGGTCGGCAGCACGCTCGGGCTCGGCATCCTGATCACGGTGTTCGGCTCGGCCACCCGCTCGGCGGCGGCGTCCGGGGTGACCGGGGCGCAGCTCACCGTCGACGGCATGACCGCGGCGTTCGCCACGGCCGCGGCGGTGGCCGCGGGCACCGTCCTGGTGGCGCTGACCTTCCGGCGGGTTACAGCTTCTGGCCGGCCTTGACCTTGTGCGTCACCTTGCGCTCGACGAGGAACGAGACGAACGGGACGCAGCCGGCCAGCAGCACCAGCACGGTGCCCTTGATCGACCAGCGGGCCTTGATGGCCAGGTCGATGGTCAGCACCAGGTAGATCATGTACAGCACGCCGTGGATCGGCGAGTACACCGCGGACGGCGTCGGGTTGCCGAAGCCGTAGCGCAGCACCATCACGAAGCACAGGCCGAGCAGGCCGACGCCGGTGACGTAGGCGGCGGTGCGGAACCGGACCAGGGGGCCGGTGAGCGGGACCGCGGTCTGCGCGGCGCCGTCGGTGCGGGTGGTCATCGGGACGTCCTCACTTTGCGGCCTCACTCTGCGGCCTGCTGGTCGCGGGCGTTCAGCTCGCGCAGGTAACGGTTGTACGCGGCCAGCTCCTCGTCCTCGTCGTCCACCGGCGCTTGCACGTCGGGACGGGAACGAGGGGCGGGCACTTCGGCGACGGGGACCGGTTCCGGGGCGGGTTCGGCCTCGGCCTTCTCCCGCAGCCGCCGGATCCGCCAGAACATGAAGGCCGGGAACAGCCCGAACAACGGCCACTGCAGGACGTAACCGAGGTTCTGGAAGGTGCCGTTCGCCGAGGTGAACCGGTCCCACTGCCACCAGGCGAGTCCGCAGCAGATCAGCAGGCTCACCAGGCACGTCGCGACGATCGCGATCCGGCGGCCCCAGGGGGACCCCGCCGGCGGAGGGGATGCTGGCACGAGCCCCAAGCTAGCACTGGGCGCCCGGAGCAGGCCCGGCCCCCGCCCTCTCCTCGGGGGGCGTCCCCAGTCCAGTTTATCGGCTACTGCCGTCGATTCCCGGATTCGCGGGTGATCCGGCACCGGTTGTCCACATTCGGCCGGCCCTGTGGATCGTTCGCGGTCAGCCCTGCTTGCGCACCGACTGGGCGGCCTTGGCGTACCCGTCGGCCAGGCCGAACACCTTCTGCGCGTACTCGGTCGAGTTATTGTAGGATAGGATGCCCGCCCACCAGCCCGACGGGCTCTGCATGTCCCGGCCACCCGCGCACAGGTAGCGGGCCGCGGCGAGGGCGGCGTCGTCGATCTGCTGCGGGTCGCCGAGGCCGTCGCCGTTGCCGTCGGAGGCCCACTTGCGCCACGTGCTGGGGATGAACTGCATCGGCCCGACCGCGCGGTCGACCCCCGCGTCGCCGTCGTAACGGCCGCCGTCGGTGTCGCCGATGGCCTGGACGCCGGACGAGCCGTCGAGCGGGACGCCGATGATCGGCTTCGACGGGCGGCCGTCCGCGCCTAGGACGGCGCCGGCGTACTGGCCGTGGTTCGACTCGATGCGGCCGATGCCGGCGAGCGTCGCCCAGGAGATCTTGCAGTTCGGCTGGGTCGCGCGCATCGCCAGCTCGGCGTTGCCGTACGCCGCCAGGGCCCGCGCCGGGACGCCGCTGGCCCCGGCGACCTGGCTCGCCCACTGCGCGAGCGTCGCCGGTCCGGTGTTGCTGCGGGTCTGGGCCTGCTGCGGAGCGGTCTGCTGGTCGGCGCCGCCCGCGACGGCGCCGCCGGCCGGGGCGACCGACCCCGGGCGGACGTCGGCCGCCTTGACCTGCAGGGCGGGGATCTCGGTGGTGGTCGGGCTCGCCTCCGGCGTCGAAGCGCGGGTGACGAGCCAGACGCCGCCGCCGGCGACCGCCAGCACGACGAAGACCACGATCAGCCGGGTGACCACGGCGAAGCCCGCGGAGCGCGGTGCCGGGGCGGCGGGGGCGGGCTCGTCGACGGAGTCGATCGGGTCGTCCTCGGTCTTTCCGGTACTCGTGCGCACGAAACTCCGGTCCTCCAGCATGGTTGTCGACGATGGGTCAACGAGCCCGCGCAGGTTAGCGTTACGCGGGTCGCCGAGATCGTCTCACCACACCGGTTCACCCGGCCGTGTGAAGCCCGCCCGGTCAGGCGGACTTCTGCTGGCGCGCGAGCCGCGCCACGCACCAGGCCGGGGCGCTGCCGCGGCGCAGGTGCTGCAAAACGGTCATCGGGCCGAGACGGCGGCTGAGGTCCGACGGCGAGAGTCCCGCCGCGCGGTAGTCGAGGGCCCGCTGGTCGAGCGGGCTGATGCCGGCGTCCCACCACTCCTCGGCCTCGGCGACGCCGCCGACCATCTGCCACCAGCCCGCGGCGGCGGTGAGGAGCTCTTCGGGCACTTCCGGCAGCCTGCGGCGCATCGCGTCGAGGTAACCGGGGTCGGCCGCTTCGACCTGGGCCCAGCGGGCGGAGCCCGTCCGGGCGCGCTGGCCGGGAATGCCCGGCGCCGGCGCCGGAGCGTCGGCCAGCCACGCGGACGCGATGCGGTCGACCTCCTGCTCCTCGGGAGTCCGCTCGCGCTCGGCGGCCCACTGCCGGATCAACGCGTCCACTCCGGGATCTCCGGTCATCCCTGCCTCCTCATAGGTCCCCGACGGACAGGTCCTGACTACCTGTCCCACGCGGCTGCGCCGCAGCACCCAAGTGCACCTTGCTGAGTGGAAACTGCCTGCGTACCGGGGGTCCCGAGGGGTACGGAGAACTACCCGATCACGCAATGTGAGCACCGTAGGGCCGGGGTGGTCCCCTTCGCCAGACCCCGGCAGGCACGAATTCGCCGACCTGCGCGTTTTCAGTCGCAATCCACCCGGATGGTCGAGCGTACGGCCCGAATTCTGAGATCCGTGACGCTGAGTGATTTACCGTCCGATTGCACGCGCTGTCACCACCGATGCCGCCCGAATGCGGCGCCGGTTCACGGGACTGGCCCAGGTTCAGGAAAAAAGCGTCCGGAAAAAGGTGACGATCGCCTCCGCGCCGTCCTTCAGCCACCCGAGGACGCGGTGGACGAAGTCGGCGGACTGGGTGGGCTGCGTGATCAGGAAGAACAGCACGAGCGCGACCACCCCCACGATGAGGATCTTCTTCACGCCGCTCGACATGTGCTTCCTCCCCGGCTCGCCGTCCCCGTCCGGGAGTGGCTGGATCCCTACTCTAGGAGAGCCTTGCCCGGAAGACACGCCGATCACCCCCAGGGAGCCCCGATGTCGCGGAACGTGCTGGGCGAGCGGGACGGTCCCGTGACGACGATCACCATCGACCGCCCGGCCGCCCGCAACGCCGTCGACGGTCCGACGGCCGCCGAACTGGTTGACGCGTTCCGCGCGTTCGACGCCGACCCCGGCGCCGCGGCCGCGGTGCTGACCGGCGCGGGCGGCGCGTTCTGCGCCGGCGCCGACCTCAAGGCCATCGGCACCGACCGGATGAACCGGACTCACCCGGACGGGGACGGCCCGATGGGCCCGACCCGGATGACGCTCGGCAAGCCGGTGATCGCGGCCGTCCACGGCCACGCCGTCGCGGGCGGGCTCGAGCTGGCGCTGTGGTGCGACCTGCGGGTCGCGGACACGACCGCCGTGTTCGGGGTCTTCTGCCGGCGCTGGGGCGTCCCGCTGATCGACGGCGGCACCGTGCGGCTGCCGCGGCTGATCGGCGGGTCCCGGGCGATGGACCTGATCCTGACCGGACGCCCGGTCGACGCCGACGAGGCACTGGCCATCGGCCTGGCGAACCGCCTGGTCCCCGCGGGCGAGGCGGTCGCGGCGGCGCAGGAGCTGGCGCGGCAGCTGGCCGCGTTCCCGCAGACCTGCCTGCGCGGCGACCGCGCGTCGGCGCTGGCGCAGTGGGGCCGGTCCGAGGAGGACGCGCTGGCCGCGGAGTTCGGCGCGGCGCTGGACACGGGCGTGCTGGCGGCCGAAGCGGTGGACGGCGCGGCGAGGTTCAGCGGCGGCGCGGGCCGCCACGGCAGCTTCGGCTGAGCGCCACGAGGCATCACGCGTGATTGGGGAGGCATCACGTGTGATTGGGGAGGCATCACCCGTGATTGAAGGGGCATCACGCGTGATTGGCGGGGCATCACTCGTGATTGGGGAGGCATCGCGCTGATGCCCCGCGGCGCACACGTGATGCCCGCCTGATCACGCGTAATGCCCCGCAGCACACGCGTGATGCCCCGTGGCGCACGGGTGATGCCCCGCGGCGCACGCGGTCTGTGACCGGGGGTGCCTCCACCGGGTGGATCGCGCCGCGTCGCGGCGGAGCCGGGCGTGCGGCCGATAGGGTCGGTTGATGGACGACGACGTCAGCAGAGTCGTGCTCCGGCCGGTCGCGGAGTCCGATCTCGACCTGCTGGAGCAGCTGACCAACGACCCGGTCGCGGCGGGCGCGCACCAGTGGTTCGGCTGGCACGACCCGCACTACCTGCACCGCCGCTGGCGGGAGACCGGGATGCTGACGGCCGAGACCGGCATGCTGGTGCCCACGCTCGGCGGGCGCCTGCTGGGCCTGGTGTCCTGGCACCGCAGCCGCAGCGGGCCGACGTCGTACTGCTGGAACATCGGGCTGGTGCTGGTCCCCGAAGCGCGCGGCCACGGCCACGGCACCGAGGCCCAGCGCCTGCTCGTCGACTACCTCTTCGCGCACACGCAGCTCAACCGCGTCGAAGCGACGACCGAGGTCGACAACCGCGCCGAGCAGCGGGCCCTCGAGAAAGCCGGCTTCACGCGCGAAGGAATCCTTCGCGGCTACGGCTTCCGGGACGGCCAGTGGCGCGACAACGTCATCTACTCGGTCGTGCGCTCCGATCTCGCGAAGAACTAGACGATCGCGCCGGCCTCCCGGAGCGCCCCGAGGTCCGTGACGCCCAGCTCGGCCAGTACCGCCTCCGTGTCGGATCCCTTGGTGCGCGGGGCTTCCGGCGTCTCCGGCGGCGTCCGGCCGAAGCGCGGCGCCGGGGCCGGCTGGACCAGGCCGCCGATCTCGACGAACGTGCCGCGGGCCGCGTTGTGCGGGTGGCCCGCCGCCTCCTGCGGCGACAGCACCGGCGTCAGGCAGGCGTCGGTGCCCTCGGCGCGGGCGACCAGGTCGTCGCGCGTGTGCTTGCCGATCGCCTCGGCGACGATCTCCCGCAGCTTCGGCCACTGCGTCTTGTCCACGTGCAGCGGCAGCTCCGCGGGGTCGAGCCCGAGGACCTGCACCAGGTCGCCCCAGAACCGCATCTCGATCGCGCCGACGGCGACGTACTTGCCGTCCGCGGTCTCGTAGGTGTCGTAGAACGGGGCGCCGCCGTCGAGCATGTTGTCCCCGCGGTCACCGCCCCAGAGCCCGGCCGCGGCCATGCCGTGCAGGCTGGTGGTGAGCAGCGCGGCGCCGTCGACCATGGACGCGTCGACGACCTGGCCCTTCCCGGACGTGTTCCGCTCGTAGAGCGCCGCGAGGACGCCCATCGCCAGCAGCAGCCCGCCGCCGCCGAAGTCGCCGACGAGGTTGAGCGGCGGCACCGGCCGCTCCCCCGCGCGCCCGATCGGTTCGAGCGCGCCGGAGATGCCGATGTAGTTGATGTCGTGGCCGGCCGCCGTGGCGAGCGGGCCGTCCTGGCCCCAGCCGGTCATCCGGCCGTAGACCAGCCGCGGGTTGCGGGCGTGCACGACGTCCGGGCCCAGCCCGATCCGCTCGGCGACGCCCGGGCGGAAGCCCTCGACGAGGACGTCGGCCGTGTCGCACAGCTTCAGCACCAGCTCGACGCCCTCGGGCGTCTTGGTGTTGATCCCGACGGTCCGGCGGCCGCGGGCCAGCGGGTCGACCGGGATGCCGAGCACGTCCTGACCCGGCGTCGCGCGGTCGACGCGGACCACGTCGGCGCCGAGGTCGGAGAGGATCATCGTGGCGAACGGCCCGGGCGCGAGCCCGGCCAGCTCGACCACCTTCAGGCCGCTCAGCGGACCTGCTTTCATGGCGCGGTTCCCTTCAGAGCGACCGGGAGATGATTTCCTTCATGATTTCGCTGGTACCACCGAAGATCCGCGAGATCCGGACGTCGGCCCAGGCGCGCGCGATCGGGTACTCGGACATGTAGCCGTAGCCGCCGAAGAGCTGCACGCAGTCGTCGATCACCTTGTTGACGCGCTCGGTGGTCCACAGCTTCGCCATCGCCGCGCCCTGGACGTCGAGCTCGCCCTTGAGGTGGCGCTCGATGCACTGGTCGAGGAACGCCCGCGCGACGGCGGCCTCGGTGGCGGCCTCCGCGAGCTTGAACTTGGTGTTCTGGAAAGAGAAGATCGGCCGGCCGAACGCCGTGCGCTCCTTCGTGTACTCGAGGGTCAGGTCGACCGCCGCCTCCAGCCCGGCCACCGCGGTGACGGCGATGATCAGCCGTTCCTGCGGCAGCTGCAGCATCAGCTGGATGAAGCCCTGGCCCTCGGCGTCCCCGAGGAGGTTGGCGGCGGGCACGCGGACGTCGTCGAAGAACAGCTCGGCGGTGTCCTGGCCCTTGAGGCCGACCTTGTCGAGCACGCGGCCGCGGCGGAAGCCCGGCGTGTCGGTCTCGACGGCGATCAGCGAGACGCCCTGGGCGCCCGCGTCCGGGTCGGTCTTCACCGCGACGACCACGAGGTCGGCGTGGAAACCGTTGGTGATGAAGGTCTTCGCGCCGTTGATGACGTAGTGGTCACCGTCGCGCACCGCGCGCGTCTTGATGCCCTGCAGGTCCGAGCCGGTGCCCGGTTCGGTCATCGCGATCGCGCCGACCATTTCGCCGCCGGCCATCTTCGGCAGCCACTCGCGCTTCTTCTCTTCGGAGGCGTACGCGCTCAGGTAGTGCGCGACGATTCCGTTGTGGACGGTCACGCCCCACGCGCTGTCGCCGGAGCGGGCCTGCTCCTCGTAGAGCACGGCCTCGTGCGCGAACGTGCCGCCACCGCCGCCGTACTCCTCGGGGATGGACAGGCACAGCAGGCCGACCTCGCCCGCCTTGTTCCACAGCTCGCGGTCGACCTTCTTGTCCGCCGCCCACCGCTCCTGGTGCGGCACGAGCTCCTTCTGCATGAACGACCGCGAGAGTTCGCGGAGGTCTTCGAGCTCGGTCGTGCTCCAGGAGCTCTTCGGGAGTTTCAGCGGCACGGGGACCCTCCTGCAGGACGAGTGCTGGAAAACATGACGATCAGCATGTAAGTTCTCTCCGGAATGTACATCCGTACCGGCCTGTAGGTAAAGCAGGGAGGCCGCGTGACCGAGACGGCGCACCGCACGCAGGCGCAGCGGCGGGAGCAGACCCGCACGGCGCTGCTCGACGCCACCATCGGCTGCCTGGTGGACCTCGGGTACGCGCGCACCACCGTGCAGGAGATCTGCGCCCGCGCCGGGGTCTCGAAGGGCGCGGTGCAGCACCACTTCACCGCGAAGGCCGAGCTGATGGCGGCCGCGGTCGAGCACCTGACGACCAAGCTGCGCCTCCAGCTCGCCGCGTCGCTCGGCAAGCTGCCCAGCGGCGGCACCGGCGTCGCCGCGGCGATCGACCTGCTGTGGACGGGGTACTCCGGCACGCTCTCGACAGCCGTCACCGAACTGTGGGTCGCCGCCCGCACCGACCCCGAGCTGCGCGCGGCGATCCGCCCGGTCGACCGCGCGCTCGGGCGCGCCACCCTCGAGCACGTCACCCAGGTCGCCGGCGAGCTCCCGCCGGAACGCGCGGAGATGCTGTTCTGGCTCACCGTGAACCTGACCCGCGGGCTGGCGCTGGACGCCGAGCTCGGCGGCGACCCGAAGCGGCGGCGTCAGCTGCTCGAGGAGTGGAAGCGGATCGCCGTCCTGCTCTACCAGGACGCCACCACCGCACCGGCCTGACCGGCGCGGCGCATCCGCGTCATTTGGGGTCAGTTGGCGTCATTCAGCCCCTTATCCCGCAGGCGGATTCGTGGTCCAATCCCCGCAAAGAGGGAGATTTGATGACCGCCAGCGCGCCGCCTCCGTACCCGCCGCAGCCGTACTCCTACGGCCCGCCACCGATGCAGCGGCCGCAGCCGCCGGCCGACCCGGGTGGTCTCTTCCGGTTGCTCGCCGGGATCTTCGGCGCCCTCGCCGCCGTGCTGGTGGTGGTCGGGTCGTTCCTGCCGCAGACGACGTTCGAGCAGATCGTCGGCGGCAAGACCGAGAGCAGCCAGACGATCAGCGCGTGGTCACGGTCCTTCGGCGTCGAGCCGGCCGCCGAAGCGGCGAAGTTCTACGAGAACACGCACGTCGCGCACTACGGCATCCCGCTGTCGGTCGCCGCGGTCGTCCTGCTGGCCGGTGCGGTGCTGGCGTTCGCCGGCGCCCGGCGCACGGCGGGTCCGGGTGTGCGCTCGGGCTCGCGGACGGCGTTGCTCGTCGGCGGCGCCGGCGTGGCCGCCGCGGTCTGGATGCTCGGCATGGACGTGTCCGCGACCTTGAGCTACGAGTCCGACGACGACTCGATCAAGTCGCACTACTCGACGGGGACCGGCTTCTGGCTGCTGCTCGGCGCGGGTGTCCTCGCGGTGGCGGCCCTGGCGTTCGCGCTGCTGGCCGGACGGCGCGTGAAGACGCCCGCCGGGCCGCCGAACCTGCACGGCGGCCCGGGGTACCCGCCGCAGCAGCAGTCGCGGCCGTACCCGGTCGGGCCGCAGCAGTCCGGCGGTTACCCGGTTTCGTCGCCGTACCCGGGCCAGCAGCCCTACGGTGCCCCTCAGTCGCAGCCGTTCCCCGTACAGGGCCCGCCCTCCCAGCCGTTCCCCACGCAGAATCCCCAGTCGCAGCCGTTCCCGGCGCAGGCGCCGCCGTCCCAGCCGTTCCCGGCGCAGCAGCCCGAGGGCATCTACGAGGCGACGCAGGCCCAGCCGCATCCGGACGAGCCGCCCGCGGCGCCGGCGTCGTCCCCGACCGAGCCGACCTACCAGCTCCCGCCGCTGAACCCGCCGCCCCACCCTCCCCAAACGTGAAACATATTCACATCGAGCTGGACAGCTGACGTACCGACGGTATGCTGTACTCGTCGGTAACCCCTGCGCGTCGCCGCGCGGAACGGAGACGTCATGACCAGCACGACCCCCGCGAACCCGGTCCACGACACCGCGCTCCCGCCGACCGTCGGCGGGGTCGCCGGTGCCCCGGCCGCGGCCCGGGCGGCCCAGCTCGTCGCCCGGGTGGCCGGCGGCGCGGACTCGGCCCCGATCCGGATGGACGCGCCCTTCACCGGGCTGCCGATCGCGACCCTGCCCCAGGCCACCGACGCCGACGTCCGCGCGGTGTTCGCGAGCGCGCGGACGGCGCAGCGGGCGTGGGCGGAGCACTCCCCCGCCGAGCGCGCCCGGGTGCTGACCAAGCTGCACGACCTGGTGCTGGCCAAGCAGGACGAGGTCCTCGACCTGGTCCAGGTCGAGGCGGGCAAGGCGCGGCTCGACGCGTTCGACGAGGTCAGCGCGACCGCGCTGGTCGCGGCCTACTACGGCAGGCACGCGGCGAAGATCCTCGCCCCGCGCCGCGTCGCCGGGGTCATCCCCGGCCTGACCCGCGCCGGTGAGCTGCGGCACCCCAAGGGCGTCGTCGGCGTCATCTCGCCCTGGAACTACCCGCTGGCCCTCACCGCGATGGACGTCTTCCCGGCGCTCGCGGCCGGCAACGCCGTCGTGCAGAAGCCGGACAACCAGACCGCGCTTTCGGCGCTGTGGCTGCACGAGCTCGCCGAGGAGGCCGGGCTGCCGGCCGGGACCTGGCAGATCGTGCTCGGCCGCGGCTCGAAGATCGGCACCGCGCTGGTCGAGGAGTCGGACTACCTGTGCTTCACCGGGTCCACGCCGACCGGCAAGGAGCTGGCCGGGCAGGTGGCGAAGCGGCTGACGTCGTACTCGCTCGAGCTCGGCGGCAAGAACCCGATGATCGTGCTGCCCGACGCCGACGTCGCGAAGGCCGCGACGGGCGCGGTGACCGCGTGCTTCTCCTCGGCCGGGCAGCTGTGCGTGTCGGTCGAGCGGATCTACGTCCACGAGTCGATCCGCGAGGAGTTCACCCGCGCGTTCGTGGCCCGCACCGCGGCGGTGAAGCTCGGCGGGGCGCTGGACTACCAGGCCCAGATGGGGTCGCTGACGTCGGAAGACCAGCTCGCCACGGTGACCGCGCACGTCGAGGACGCCCGCGCGAAGGGCGCGTCGGTGCTCACCGGCGGCCGCGCCCGGCCCGACCTCGGCCCGCTGTTCTACGAGCCGACCGTCCTTTCGGGAGTGACGCCGGAGATGGTGCCGTTCGCGGAGGAGACGTTCGGGCCGGTCGTCTCGATCTACGGCTACACCGACGTCACCGAGGCCATCGACCGCGCCAACGACACGGCGTTCGGGCTCAACGCCAGCGTGTGGTCGCGCAACGGCCGCGCGGGCTGGGAGGTCGCGGCCCGGCTCAAGGCGGGCACGGTCAACGTCAACGAGGGGTACGCGGCGACGTTCGGCAGCGTCGGCGTCCCGATGGGCGGCATGAAGGACTCGGGCGTCGGCCGCCGCAACGGCGCCGAAGGCCTGCTGAAGTACACCGAGTCCCAGTCGATCGCGCTCCAGCGCGGCCTGGCCCTGCGCCCGCCGCGCCGGATCCCGGGTTCGCTGTGGTCCCGCGGCATGACCCTGGGCCTGAAAGCCCTGCGCCGCCTCCCCCGCTGACGGGCTCTACGCGTTCTGGCCCGCGGTGGGAGCCGTCAGCAGGCCTCGGTCGTAAGCGATCGCGACGGCTTCCGCGCGGCGGCTCGCGCCGAGCTTCGCCATCACGCGGGACAGGTGGACGCTGACCGTCTTTTCGCTGATGTAGAGCTCTTCGCCGACCTGGCGGTTGGTGCGGCCCAGGGCCACGCGCTCGAGGACGTCGCGCTCGCGGTCGGTCAGCGGGTCGACGACCGCGCGGGCCGGGGCCGCCGGTTCGACGCCCGCCAGGTCCACCCGGGCGCGGTGCGCCAGGTCGCGGACGGCGTCACGCAGCGGGAGCGCGCCCAGCCGGGTCGCGACGGCGTGCGCCGACTCCAGGGCGGCCCGCGCGCCGTCGACGTCGTCGGCCAGCAGCAACGCTTCCGCCTCGTGACGGCGGCAGATCGCCTGCTCGTAGACCGCGCCGTAGCCGAACGCCTCCGCCGCGGCCGCCCACTTCGCCGGGTCGCCCCGGCCGGCCAGGCCGGACGCCGCCGCCTCGAGCCGGGCCAGCCAGGCCCGGCCCTCCGGCCCCAGCTCCACCGACCGCGGCTGCCCGACGACCGCGCACATCCGGCCGTGCGCCAGCAGCCGCTCCCCCGCCTCGACCGCGGCGTCGACGGCCGCCTGGTCACCGCGGACCCGGGCGTCGGCGGCCTGCGCCGCGGCGGCGGTGGCCCCGAGCGCGGCCACCCGGATTCCGGCCAGCAGACCGGGTTCGATCCGCTCGAGCCAGCCGACGAGGTCCTGCGCGCGCTTCACCGCGTCCGCGTGGTCACCGCGCCAGTACGCCAGTTCGATCCCGGCGTCCCCGGCCGACAGCGGGATCTGGATGTCCGCCGCCCAGTGCTGCCGCAGCCCGGCGACGAGCTTCGCGGCCTCGTCGAACCGGCCGCGGGCGACGACGAACAGCGACCAGATGGCGAGGATCCGCGCGGCGACCGCGCTCGACACGCCACGCCCGGCCCGGCCGGCGCTCTCGTCCGGCCAGTCGCCCGTCAGGTACCGCAGGGTCAGCTGCCGCGCCCGCAGCTCCAGGCCGTAGACGCTCCAGCTGAGCCCGGCCTCTTCGGCCCGGGCGACCCCGCGTGACGCGTGTTCGAGCGCTTCGGCGTACTCGGCCTGGTCGTCGTAGCTCAGCGCCAGGAAGTAGGTCGCGCGGTTCTCGGTGTTCAGTGCCCCGGCGTCCCGCGCCTTGCGTTCGGCCTGGCGCAAGCGTTCGCGCGCCTCCGCGGCGTCGCCCGCCGAGTCGGCCAGCGTGCCCAGCGTGACCAGGGCCGACGCCTCCGCGCCCGCCGCGTCGACCGCCTGCGCGTCGGCGACCGCGGTGAGCGCGCTGTCCAGCGCCGCGTCCGGCTGGTCGAGCACCCGCAGGAACCCCGCCCGGCTGGCCAGCACCCAAGCGCGGGTGCCGCTGGGTTCGGTGTCCTTGACCAGGTCCCACGCCTTGTCGATCGCCGCGACGGCCTCGTCGAGCGTGCCTTCCAGCGCCAGCAAAGCTTCCGCCAGCCGCCGCCACGTCTTGGCGGCGCGGTCGGCGGAGCCGTCCGGGGTCAGGGCTTGCGTCGCCGAGCGGGCGAACGCTGCCGCCCGCTCGGGCTCGCCGGACGTGCCCGCGAAGTACGACGCCTCGTGCAGCAGCCGCAGCTCGTCGAACCCCTCGGGCCGGTCGGCGGCCGGGACGGCGTCCCAGATGGACAGTGCCTGCTCGACGTGGCGCAGCGCCGATCCGGGCGCGCCCAGCTTCTCCGCCTCGTCCATCGCGCGCAGCAACGCCGGCAGCGCGGTGACGAGATCGCTGCTCTGCAGCGAGTGGTAGGCCAGCTTCGCGTCGTGCCCGCGGCCCTGTGGCCGGGACAGGATCCGGGCCGCGTACGCCGCGTGCGTGCGCGACCGCTCCCCCGGCAGCAGGTCGCCGTACACCGCTTCCTGCAGCAGCGCGTGCCGGAACCAGTAGGCACCGTCCGGCATCACGACCAGCACGTGGTGCTGGACGGCCTCGCGCAGCGACTCGTCCAGCTCGAGCTCCCCCAGGGCGGAGATCTCGGCCAGGGCCGCGTGCATCACGGGTTCGTTGGCCACCGACACGACGCGCACGACGCGGCGGGTGTCCGGCGAAAGCCGCTCCAACCGGGAGAGCAGCACCTCGGCCAGGCCCGCGGGCAGGTCGTTGCACTCGGTCTTGGTGGCGAGCAGCTCCTCGGCGAAGAACGGGTTGCCCTCGGACCGGCTGACGATGTCGGCCACGACGTCGGCGGGCAGCGGCTCGTCGGCCAGCGCCTCGACGAAGGTGCGGGCGTCGGCGGTGCCGAAGGCCTGCAGGTCGACGCGCTCGACGGTGGCGAGCCGGACCAGCTCCGAGAGGAGGCCGCGCAGCGGGTGGCGCCGGTGCACGTCCTCCTCCCGGTAACTGCCCACGACCAGGAGCCGTTGCGCGCGCAGCCTGCTGAGCAGGAACGACAGCAGGTTGCGGGTCGAGGCGTCGGCCCAGTGCAGATCCTCGAGCAGGATCACCACCGGCCGCGACTCGGCGATCTCGGTCAGCACCCCCAGTACCGCGTCGAACAACTGCAGCTGACCGAGATCCTGCTCCGGCCGGGGACGCACCATCGTTTCCCGGTCGTTCGAGGTCATCGGGGCGTGTTCGGCCGCCCGGGGCTCCTCGAGGCCCTGGCCCTGCGGCAGCAGCCGGCCGAGCGCGGGCCGGGCCCGCACCGCGGCGGCGACCGCCGGGTCCGCCGCGACCCCCAGCGGGGCGAGCGCCTCGGCGAACGGAAGATAAGGAAGACCGCCTTCGCGGACGTCGATGCAGCGGCCGGTGAGCACCAGCGCGCCACACGCGTCGACGTGCTCGCCGAGCGCGGTCAGCAGCCGGGTCTTGCCGACGCCGGCGTCCCCCGAGAGCAGCACCGCGCCGGCCTCGCCCCGTTCAGCGCGGGCGAAGGCGGCGCGGAGCCGCCGCATCTCGTGGGTACGGGCGACGAGCGGGATTCCGGAGCCGAGTCGGGGCACAAGGTGCATTCTTGCTCACCCCACTGACATTTTTCCGGGGGTTCGGGTGGCGAAGCCCCCGACCTGGGGCGAAGCCCCAGATGTCACCGACAAGTTCCGCACGCTTATCGCCTTGGACACCATCACCTCGCCCCTACCGGGCGGTCTCGCCGGCACCCGCGGTCGCCCGCGAGGCCTCGCGGCGCTCCTGCGCCGGCACGTCGACGGTGCTCCGGGCGGCCCGCACGTGGCGGACGGCGCGGCGCGCGCGGGCGGCCCAGGCGCTGCGCCCGGCCTTCCGCAGTTCCTCGGCCCGGTAGGCCGCTTCGGCCCGGACCGCGTCCAGAAGCAGATCGGAGTGCATGTCGTTCCCCTGTTCCCTGAGTTCACCGCCGGGAGTTCACCGGCTGGTAGCACTCAGGTTCGTCCTGAGGGGATGCCTCAGGCATCGGGTGATCACGTACCCCTGGCACGGAAAAGACCCCTTACTCCCCTCCGAGCCCAGCTCGACGGGGGTAAGGGGTCTCCGAAATCGACTCAGTCGCGCTCGGGGCCGCCGGGCCGCACCGCGGCCAGCAGCCCCTGCCAGCCCGATGCGGGCAGGCGGAACGCACCACCCTCGGGGTCCTTCGAGTCGCGCACCGCGGCACCGCCGGCGACGAACGCGACCTCGACGCAGTCGTTCCCGCCACCGCTGTGGCTGCTCTTGCGCCAGCGCGCACCCGAAAATTCGGCTTCCATGGTCCCCAACTCCCTTACTGTGTCCTCGGATCCAAGTGGTGCACCGGTGCCGGCACGGCCGCCCGTTCGGCGAACCGGCCGGCGGCCTCGGCGATCAGCTCCACCGAGTCGTCCGGTTTCAGTGCGGCCGCGCGCAGATGGTCGAACATCAGCCCGTAGCGCCGCACGTCTGTGGGTTCCTCCAGGTAGAGGCCGCTGGAGGTGCTGTCGTCGACGTAGACGACGTCCGGGTCGGCCTGTTCCGGGAAGCCCATGATGAGGAAGGGGCCTTCCATCCCGGGGTGCGCGCCCGCGCCGAACGGCACCACCTGGATGGTCACGTTCGGCTTCTCGGCGACGGCGACCATGCGGTAGAGCTGCTCGGCCATCACCTCGGCGCTGTCGACCACGCGGTGCAGGACGGCCTCGTCGATCACGGCCCAGTACTCCGGCGGCGGGGTGTCGGACAGCAGCTCCTGGCGTGCCATCCGGGCCGCGACGCGGCGGCGGGTCTCGGCGTCCTCGGCGTCCGGGCGCAGGGCGCGGATCACCGCGCGGGCGTACCGCTCGGTCTGCAGCAGGCCGGGCACCAGCAGCGCCTGGAACGCCCGCAGCGAGCTCGCGTCGGCTTCGAGCCCGACGAACGTGCCGGTGAAGACCTCGTTGTAGGCGTGCCACCAGCCGCGCTTGCGGGCCTCCCTGGCCAGCTGGACGAGCGCTTCCTGCTCGTCACCGGTGATCCCGTAGAGCGCCAGCATGTCCCGTGCGTCGCGCGGGGTGACCCCGACGTGACCGGTCTCGATCCGGCTGATCTTCGACGCGGAGCACTCGAGCTTCTCGCCCACCTCGTCGATGGTGAGGTCCGCGGCCTCGCGCAGCCGGCGCAGCTCACCGGCGAGCCTCCGGCGGCGAACCGTGGGGCTCTGTCCCCTGGCCATTCGGCACCTCCGGATGTCGACGGCGTCGTAGCCGTTCGCTTGCTCCCAGTATCTAACCAGGACAGTGCGGCATTAACACGGCAGCGATTCCGGCCCCGTCGCGCGCGTCGCATCTGCAATTTGCAGAATGCTCTTGTATCCTCGCACTCTGCACTGCGACAGGACGCGGCACGGGCCGGGGTCGTTCGGCCATCAGGCCCTGTCCGGGCCTGTGAGCAGCGTAGACGATGGCTGCGCGGTTCGCCGTGCGGTCATTCGGAGAAGGGGTCCGGGACCGTCCCCCGATCGGTCCCGGCCCCCTTCACCGGTCCGAATGCCCTATTCCGTCGGCGAATACCCCGACTATTTGTCGCCCGTAAGGGTGATTTTCCCGCCACCGTTCAGAGGACGCGCAGGAGTCCTTCTTGGACGACCGTGGCGATGAGGGTGCCGTCGGCGCCGAAGAAGCGGCCCGTCGCCAGCCCCCGCGCTCCGGAGGCGGTCGGTGACACGCTGTCGTAGAGGAACCATTCGTCGGCGCGGAACGGCCGGTGGAACCAGAGTGCGTGGTCGAGGCTCGCGCCGAGCACCTTGTCGGTGTCCCAGTAGACGCCGTGGCGCGCGAGCACCGAGTCCAGCAGCGTCATGTCCGAGGCGTAGGTCAGCACGCAGACGTGCAGCAACTGCTGGTCGGGCAGCTTGCCGTCGGCGCGCATCCACACCTGGTTGCGCGCGGGGAGATCGCCGGTCTGGCGGGTGACCCACGGCGGGTCGTTGACGTAGCGCAGGTCGATCGGGCGCGGGCGGCTGTGCGCGCCGATCGCGTACCCCTCGGCGCGTTCCATCAGCGTCGGCAGCGTCTCCGGCGCGGGCACGCCCTCGGGCATCTCCTCGGCGTGGTCGATGCCCGGCTCGTCCTTCTGGAAGGACGCCGAGAGCGAGAAGATCGCCTTGCCGTGCTGGATCGCGATGACGCGGCGCGTGGTGAACGAGCGGCCGTCCCGGATCCGGTCGACCTCGTAGACGATCGGCACGCTGGGGTCGCCGCCGCGGATGAAGTACGCGTGCAGCGAGTGGACGCGGCGCTCGTCGGGCACGGTGCGCCCGGCGGCGACCAGCGCCTGCCCGGCGACCTGGCCGCCGAACACGCGCACGGGTGAGTGCGCGGGCGACACGCCGCGGAAGATGTTCTCCTCGATCTTCTCGAGGTCGAGGAGCGCCACCAGGCGGTCCAGCACGGGCTGGCCGCCACCCGGGATCTCCAGCTCGGTGGCGGCCGTCCTGGCCATTTCAGTCATGGCCAGACCCTATTCGGTACTCGTCCCCGTCGTCCCTTACGCGTGGTCGTCTTCACCAAGGCGGTGGACGTGGATCAGGTTCGTCGACCCGACGGTCCCCGGCGGCGAGCCGGCCACGATGACGACCAGGTCGCCCTTCTGGTACTTGCCCATCTCCAGCATCGAGTGGTCGACCTGCTGGATCATCTGGTCCGTGGACTCCACCCGCGGCACGATCTGGGTGGTGGTGCCCCAGGTCATCGAGAGCTGGCTGCGGACGCAGTCCTCGGGCGTGAACGCCAGCAGCGGCAGCCGCGTGTGCAGCCGGGCCAGGCGGCGCACGGTGTCGCCGGACTGCGTGAAGGCGACCAGGGCCTTCGCGTTGAGGCGCTCGCCGATGTCGCGGGCGGCGTAGGAGATCACGCCGCGCTTGGTGCGCGGGACGTGCGTCAGCGGCGGCACGACCGGCGAGTCGGTCTCGACCGCCTCGATGATCCGGCCCATCGTCTGGACGACCTCGATGGCGTACCGGCCGACACTGGTCTCACCGGACAGCATCAGCGCGTCGGCGCCGTCGAGCACCGCGTTCGCGACGTCGGAGGCCTCGGCGCGGGTCGGCCGGGAGTTGTTGATCATCGACTCGAGCATCTGCGTCGCGACGATGACCGGCTTCGCGTTCTCGCGGCAGATCTGGATGGCGCGCTTCTGGACCAGGGGGACCTGCTCCAGCGGCAGCTCGACGCCCAGGTCGCCGCGGGCGACCATCACCGCGTCGAAGGCCAGCACGATGGCCTCGAGGTTGTAGACCGCCTCGGGCTTCTCGATCTTCGCGACGACCGGCAGGCGTCCCTTGCCCACGCGGTCCATCACCTGGTGGACCAGGTCGATGTCGGCGGGCGAGCGGACGAAGGACAGGGCGATGAAGTCGACGCCCAGCTCCAGCGCGAACTCGAGGTCCTCGATGTCCTTCTCGGACATGGCCGGCACGGAGACGTCCATGCCGGGCAGCGAGACGCCCTTGTTGTTGCTGACCGGGCCGCCTTCGGTGACCTCGCAGACCACGTCCTGGCCGTCGACCTCCTTGACCACCAGGCCGACCTTGCCGTCGTCGACGAGCAGGCGGTCACCGGGCTTGGCGTCCTTGGCCAGGCCCTTGTAGGTCGTCGAGACCCGGTCGTGGGTGCCGGCGACGTCCTCGACGGTGATCCGGACGATGTCGCCGTTCTGCCACTCGACCGGCCCGCCGGCGAAGGTGCCGAGGCGGATCTTCGGGCCCTGCAGGTCGGCGAGGATGCCGACGGCCCGGCCACTGGCGGCCGCGGCGTCCCGGATCAGGTCGTAGACCTGCTTGTGGTCGCCGTGGCTGCCGTGGCTGAAGTTCATTCTCGCGACGTCCATTCCGGCGTCGACGAGAGCCCGCATCTTCTCCGGGGTGGCAGTGGCGGGGCCCAGGGTACAAACGATCTTCGCGCGTCGGCTCACGTTCGCATAGCGTAGACCCTGTCGGCGCGTTCGTCTGTACCGATCCCGAAAAGTTCAGAGAAACGGTTCAGAAACTCTGGGGTCAGCGGCGCGGCAGCTCGCTGGGACCGACCCGGTCACGGGCCCATTCGTTGAACTCCCGCACCTGCCGCCATGCCTTGCGCACGCGGTCGAGGGCACCGCGCTCGTGCAGCACGTCGTCCGGCTCCCAGGCGCGCACGGCGTACACCGAGCGGTAGCGCAGCAGGTCGAGGCGGGGGTGCTCGGCGTCGAAGCCGCGCGGTTTCGACTTCAGCCGGTCGCCCTTGACCTCCCAGCCGCCGCGCTCGAGCTTCGTGATGATCTTCTGGAGCGCTTCGCCGTGCAGCTCGGTGTCGACGGCCTTGCGGAACCGGGCGATCTGGTCGGAGGCGAGGAAGAAGCACCCGCCGCCGACGCGCAGGCCCTCCGGCCCGACCTCGACGTAGTAGGCGCCACCGCCGCGGCCCTGTTCGAGCACGCCGCCGCAGTGGGTCTTGTAGGGCGTCTTGTCCTTGGCGAACCGGACGTCGCGGTAGGGGCGGAACACCTTGGGGTCGCCGAAGCCGTCACCGAACTCCGGCGCCAGCTCCGCGAGCAGCGCCTCCATCGGGGCCCGGACGTCGGACTTGTACGTCTCGACGTGGTCGTCCCAGTAGGGCTTCGAGTTGTCTTCCACGAGACCGTCGTAGAAGTCGACGGCGTACTCGCCGAATCCGCTGAACTTCACGGTGAGGAGGGTAATCGGGGGTACCGACAGGAACTGAAACCCGGTGCGGCCGGCACGCCGCGCGCGGCCGGCCGCACCGGGAGCCCTTACTTCGCGACGGCGCTGATCAGCTCGCCGTCGGTGGTGTCACCGGAGAGGTCCCAGACCATCGCGCCGCCGAGGCCCTGCTGCTCGGCGTAGCCGATCTTGCCGCCGATGGTCGACGGGGTGTCGTAGCTCCACCAGTCGCTGCCGCACTTCGCGTACGCGGTGCCGGCGATCGTGCCGGTCGACGGGCACGACGTCTTGAGGACCTTGTAGTCGTCGATGCCCGGCTCGTACTTGCCCGGCGCCGGGCCGGTCGCGGTGCCGCCCGGGGTGTCCTGCGTGACGCCGGTCCAGCCGCGGCCGTAGAAGCCGATGCCCAGCAGCAGCTTGCTCGCCGGCACGCCCTTGCTCTTGAGCTTCTGGATCGCGGCGTCGGAGTAGAAGCCCGGCGTCGGAATGCCGTCGTAGGACGTCAGCGGCGAGTGCGGGGCGGTCGGGCCCTGCGCGGCGAACGCGCCGAAGTAGTCGTAGGTCATCACGTTGTACCAGTCGACGTACTGGGCGGCGCCGGCGTAGTCGGCCAGGTCGATCTTGCCGCCGTCGGTGCCGTCGGCGGTGATCGCCGAGGTGACCAGCTGGGAGCCGAACTTGGCGCGCAGGGCGGACATCAGGTTCTTGTACGCGTCGGCACCGCTGGAGTCACAGCTCAGGCCGCACGCGTTGGGGTACTCCCAGTCGATGTCGATGCCGTCGAAGACGCCGGCCCAGCGCGGGTCGTTGACCAGGCTGTAGCACGAGTCGGCGAACGCGGCGGGGTTCTGCGCGGCCTGGCCGAAGCCGCCCGACCAGGTCCAGCCGCCGAACGACCAGATCACCTTGAGGCCGGGGTGCTTGGCCTTGAGCTCCTTCAGCTGGTTGAAGCTGCCCGCGAGGGGCTGGTCCCAGGTGTCCGCGACGCCGTCGACACTGCCCGCGGCGTCGTAGGTCTTCTGGTAGTCGGCGTAGGCGTCACCGATGGCGCAGCCGCCGTTGGTGACGTTGCCGAAGGCGTAGTTGATGTGCGTCAGCTTGCTCGCCGAGCCCGACGTCTCGATGTTCTTGACGTGGTAGTTGCGGTCGTACACCCCCCAGTCGGTGAAATAGCCGACGACCTTGCCGACGGAGGCTTCGGCCTGCGCGGGGGCGGCGGTGGCGGCCGGGGCCGCGGCGGCGCCCGCCACCAGGCCCGCGGCGGCCGCCACGGTCAGCAGCGCCGAGAAGCTCTTCCTGCGGAAACGGGACATGTCTTCTCCCTTCGGAGAATTACCGACAACCATGGGGACCACGTGGTGGAGACCACACCAACCGTAAATGGACTAGACCATCAGGTCAATGGTTCAGACCAAGCAGCACCACTGGACACGTCGCACATGCCTTGACAGGAATATGCCCGGCGGCGCACATTTCCAGGGTGATGCAGACTTTCGACGTCCTCGCCGAACCCCGCCGCCGCACCATCCTCGACCTGCTCCGGGACGGCGAACGCTCCGTGGGCGAGCTCGTCGAGGAGCTCGACCTCAGCCAGCCCGCGGTGTCCAAGCACCTGCGGGTGCTGCGCGAAGCCGGGCTCGTGACGGTGCGGATCGCGGCCCAGCGCCGCTGTTACGCGCTGCGCCCGGACCCACTGGCCGAAGTGGACGCCTGGCTCGCCCCCTACCGCCGCTTCTGGGACGGCCGCCTGGATGCGCTGGAACAGCGTCTCAACGAGACGGACCCCGCCTGAGCCCCGTACCCGAGTGGACGACACGCGTACCCAGGCGGACGACACGCGTACCTGGATGGACGACACGGCCGCGCTCAGGCCGGGTGCGGCGTGTCGTCCATCCGCGTACGCGTGTCGTCCGTGCGGGTACGCGTGTCGGCCGGTTCGAAGGTGATGCCTGCGGCCGCCGCGCGGCGCTCGCCCCACTCGTACAGGGCCGTGAGGGCCGGGCGCAGCTCCTCCCCCACCGCCGTCAGGTGGTACTCGACGTGCGGGACGCGGCCGTCGAACTGCTCGCGGCGGACGATGCCGTCCGCCGCCAGCTCGCGCAGCTGCTGGGTCAGCATCTTCTCGCTCACCCCCGGCATCCGGCGGCGCAGCTCGCCGTAGCGGTGCGCGCCCTCCTTGAGGTGGGCCAGGATCACCGGCTTCCACTTGCCGCCGATCAGGTCGACCGCCAGCTCCGTCGCGCAGTGGTAGCGCTTCATCCCGTTCTCCCCACGCACCGGAAAGTAAGTGGTTGCCCGGCCGGGCCGCCGCTGGTTGCCTTGCCGGGTGATCGTCGACTACCTGCGCTACACCGTGCCAGAAACCGCGGCCGCGGACTTCGAAAAGGCCGCCGCCGGGCACGAGATCGAACGCGCTCCCGGCCGGTACCTGGTGAAGGTCAAGGGCGGCGCGCCGTTCGCGGGCATCGAGGGCTTCACGCCCGACGGCGAGCCCGAGCGGTACGAGACCACCACGCCCACGCTCTACGAGTGGGCCGGCGGGCACGAAGCGCTCGTGAAGCTGCTGACCGTCTTCTACGGCCACGTCCTCGAAGACCCGCTGCTCGAGCCGGTGTTCCGGAGCATGGACGCGCACCACGCCGAGCACGTCGCGACCTGGCTCGGCGAGGTCCTCGGCGGCCCCGCGGCCTACACCTCCGGCCACGGCGGGCACGCCCACATGATCGGCCGCCACCTCGGGCGCGGCATCACCGAAGAGCAGCGCCGCCGCTGGGTCACGCTGCTGCTCGACGCCGCCGACGAGACCGGCCTGCCCGGCGACCCCGAGTTCCGCGCCGCGTTCGCCGGCTACCTCGAGTGGGGCAGCCGGCTGGCCGTCGTCTTCTCGGCCCCCGGCGCCCAGCCCAACCTGCACGAACCCGTCCCCCATTGGGACTGGCCCATGCCGCCCTGGCCGCCCGCGCCGTCCTAGCCGCACAGTCGTTCTAGCCGCATAGTGAGGGCAGTCGAAAGGAGGCTGCCCTTGATCCGGGTGGACGGTCGGACCCTGCGGTGCGCGGACGTCGTGACGGCGGCGCGCACCGGGGGTCCGCTGGGAATCGACGTCTCGATCGCCGCGCTGCGCGGCGCCGAGCACGCCTGGAAGCTCGCCGAAGAGCTGAGCACACGCCGGGTGGTCTACGGCCGGACCACCGGCGTCGGGGCCAACAAGGACGACACGGTCGCGAGCTCGAAGGAACACGGCCTGCGCCTGCTGCGCAGCCACGCCGGCGGCAGCGGCGACCCGATGCCGCCCGGCCAGGTCCGCGGCATGATGCTGATCCGGCTCAACCAGCTCCTCGCCGGGCGGTCCGGGATCAGCCCCGAGCTGATCGGCGCGCTGGCCGAGGCCGTCCGCACCGGCGCGCTGCCGCTGGTGCACCGGCTCGGCGCGATCGGCACCGGCGACCTGGCCCCGCTGGCCGAGACGGCGCTCGCGCTCACCGGCGAACGCGAGTGGGTCGCCGGGCACGTGCCGGCGGTGCCGGTGCACGCGGGCGACGCGCTGGCGTTCATGAGCAGCAACGCCGCGACGCTCGCCGAAGCGACCCTGGCCGCGATGCGGCTGGACACCCTGACCCGCGCCAGCCACGCCATCGCCGCGCTGACGTACGTCGCGCTCGACGGCAACCCCGAGGCGTACGCGACGCCGGTGCACGAGGCGCGGCCGCACGCGGGGCAGGTCGCCTGCGCGGCGGAGATGCGGCGGCTGCTCGGCATGCACCAGACGCCGAAGCCGGGGCGCCGGATCCAGGACCCGTTCGGGCTGCGGGCGTTCCCGCAGGTCCAGGGCCCGGCGCTGGACGCGATCCACTACCTGCGCGACGTGCTGGCCGTGGAGATCAACGCGAGCACCGAGAACCCGATGATCTCCACCGTCCACGGCGACGCCTACCACCACGCGCACTTCCACACGGCGTACGTGTCGACGGCGCTGGACCAGGCCCGTGCGACCGTGCACCAGGTGGCGGAGCTGTCGGTGGCGCGCCTGGGCGACCTGGTCGAGCCGGAGTTCACCGGGCTGCGGCCGTTCCTCGCGGCCGGGCCGGCGGGCAGCTCGGGCGTGATGATCCTGGAGTACGTGGCGCACGACGCGCTCACCGAACTGCGGCAGGCGGCGCTGCCGGCGACGCTCGGCACGGCCGTCGTGTCCCGCGGCATCGAGGACCACGCGAGCTTCTCGACGCAGGCGGCCCGCGCGGCGACGGCGGCCTGCACGTCGTACCAGCAGGTGCTGGCGTGCGAGCTGGTCGCGGCGGTCCGCGCGCTGCGGATGCGGGACGCCGACCTGGTGGACCTCCCGGTCCGCGACGCCTTCGACGCGGCGTCCGAGGTCTTGGACGAGAGCACCGACGACCGCCCGCTGACCGACGACATCGCCCGGGCGATCACGGTCCTGGACGATCTCGCCCGCATCTGAAAGCCGTGAAGGCCACCTTGCGGGACATAGAGTCCCTCAAGGTGGCCTTCACGGACCACTAGCTCAGGCTCAGCCGAAGAAGACTTCGGCCTCTTCGTAGCGCTCGGCCGGGACCGTCTTCAGCTCGGCGGTCGCCTCCGACAGCTTCACGCGGACGATGTCGGTGCCCTTCAGGGCCACCATGACGCCGAAGTCGCCGTCGGCCACCGCGTCCACGGCGTTGAGGCCGAAGCGGGTCGCGAGCACGCGGTCGTACGCGGTCGGCGTGCCGCCGCGCTGGACGTGGCCCAGCACGACCGCGCGCGACTCCTTGCCGGTGCGGCGCGCGATCTCGTCGGCCAGCCAGGTGCCGATGCCGCCGAGGCGGACGTGCCCGAAGGCGTCCTTCTCGCCGGTGAGCAGCTTCTCCTCGCCGCCCTCGGGCAGCGCGCCCTCGGCCACGACGATGATCGGCGCGAACTCCTTCTCGAAGCGGCGCTCGACCCAGGAGACGACCTGGTCGACGTTGAAGTGCCGCTCCGGCACCAGGATCACGCTCGCGCCGCCGGCCAGGCCGGAGTGCAGCGCGATCCAGCCGGCGTGCCGGCCCATGACCTCGACGACCAGCGCGCGGTGGTGCGACTCGGCGGTGGTGTGCAGCCGGTCGATCGCCTCGGTCGCGATGGAGACCGCGGTGTCGAAGCCGAACGTGTAGTCGGTGGAGCCCAGGTCGTTGTCGATCGTCTTGGGCACGCCCACGACGCCGACGCCGTCGTCGGTGAGCCGCTTCGCGACGCCGAGGGTGTCCTCGCCGCCGATCGCGATCAGCGCGTCGACGCCCTGCTCGGCGAGGACCTTCTTGATCTGGTCGACCCCGCCCTCGACCTTGTACGGGTTGGTCCGCGACGAGCGCAGGATCGTGCCGCCGCGGGTGAGGATGTCCTCGACGTCGTTCAGGCCGAGCGGGCGGCTGTCGCCCGTGAGCGGGCCGTTCCAGCCGTTGCGGAAGCCGACGAAGTCCCAGCCGTGCACCTCGATGCCCTTGCGGACCACCGCGCGGATGACCGCGTTGAGACCCGGGCAGTCGCCGCCGCCGGTCAGCACACCGACACGCATGAGAATCCTCCGTTTGTGTTCGCTGGAGATGACAGTCACATTTCGCCAGTGCCAAGCGTAGCCGCTTCCGTCTGGATCGGTGCAGCCCGGACCACCTGGCGAATCGGTACACGATCGAGGTGTGCTAATTTGGCGCCGTGCAGCGTTATTACTGGTTTACGGAGCCGGCCCCGGGTGGGCACGGCGGCGTCAACCTGCGCTGACCACCACCCCCGAGCCGGACGTCCACACCGGCTCGGCGAGGTCCCCCGCGGGTCGGTTTCCACCAGGAAGGAACCACCCCCGCGATGACACTCTCCGCAGGTCCGGCCACCATCGGTGACCTCGACGCCGCGCGCACCACGTCGATCAGCCCGCTCATCTCGCCGGCGATGCTCCGCGAAGACCATCCGGTCGACGACGGCGTCGCCGAGCTGGTGCGCCACGGGCGGGCCGAAACCGTCGACATCCTCGAGGGCCGGGACGACCGGCTGCTCGTCGTCGTCGGCCCGTGCTCGGTGCACGACCCCAAGGCCGCCCTCGACTACGGCCGCCGCCTGGCGGCGAAGGCCGAAGAGCTGCGCGGCGAGCTGCACGTCGTGATGCGCGTGTACTTCGAGAAGCCGCGCACGACGCTGGGCTGGAAGGGCCTGATCAACGACCCGGACCTCGACGGCACCTTCGCCGTCAACAAGGGCCTGCGGATGGCGCGGCGGCTGCTGCTCGACGTCTCCGGGCTCGGCCTGCCGGTCGGCTGCGAGTTCCTCGACCCGATCACGCCGCAGTTCATCGCCGACATCGTCACCTGGGGCTCGATCGGCGCGCGCACCGCGGCCAGCCAGGTGCACCGGCAGCTGTGCAGCGCGCTGTCCATGCCGGTCGGGATCAAGAACTCCACCGAGGGCGACGTCCAGGTGGCGGTCGACGCGACCCGCGCGGCCGCGGCGAGCCACGTGTTCCCCGGTATCAACACCGACGGCCTGGCGGCGCTGCTCACGACGTCCGGCAACCCGGACTGCCACGTGATCCTGCGCGGCCACGCGGGCGGCCCGAACTACGACACCGCGACGGTGACGGACACCCTGGCGCGGCTGGCGAAGTCGGGCCTGCCGGAGCGCGTGATCATCGACGCGAGCCACGGCAACAGCGGCAAGGACCACGTCCGCCAGGCCGAGGTGGTCCGCGAGCTGGCGACGCGGATCGGCGGCGGCGAGCGCGGGATCGTCGGCCTGATGATGGAGAGCTTCCTCGAAGGCGGGCGCCAGGACCTGGACCTGGGCCACCCGGAGAACCTGACCTACGGCCAGTCGATCACGGACGCCTGCATGGCCTGGGACGACACCGCTCCCCTGCTGGAAGAGCTGGCGGAAGCGGTCCGCTCGCGCCGCTGAGCCAGGGTCAGCGGCGGGGGAAGTAGGACTCGATGACGTCCCAGCGGGCGCGGTTGTGCTTCGCGTCCGCCAGGGCGTCGTGCTGGTCGGTCGGGGCCGCCGGGAGCTTCGGCTTCCCGGCGTCCTCCCAGCGCTGGCGCAGGTCGCGGGTGAACCTCGGGAGCTGGCGCGGCAGGGCCGGCATCGGGCCCCAGAGCTGCGCCAGCGCGACGTGGTCGTACGCCGCGAACCAGGCCCACAGCTCGATGCCGCCCGGCGGCTTGCCGAAGAACTCCAGCAGGTCGGCGCGGATCTTCTCGCGGCTGCGCCAGACCGGGTCGGCCGGTGAGGGCAGCTTCGGCAGGACGTTGTCGCGCACCCACGGCCCGGCGCGACCCGGGTCGAAGTCCGTGGAGACCGCGTAGAACTCGCGGCCACGCTCGTCAACGACACCGATGGACACCAGATCGATGGTCACGCCGTCTTCGATGAATTCGGTGTCGTAGAAAAAACGCACTGGTGAACAGTAGTGGGTCAGCCGACCTTGCTGTCGGGCACCCGGGCGGCGTCGCGCGCGGTGGGCTGGGCCGGGACCTTCGGCTTCGCGCCGGCGGCCTCCGCGGCGAGCAGCTCCTTGGCCTTCGCCGCGTAGATGTCGACGTACTCCTGGCCGGACAGCTCCATGAGCGCGTACATGATCTCGTCGGTGATCGACCGCTCGATGAAGCGGTCGCCCGCGAGACCCTCGTACCGCGAGAAGTCGAGCGGCTTGCCGAAGCGGACCTCGAGGCGGCGCGGCCACCACATCTTGGAGCCGATCGGGTTGACCTTGTCGGTGCCGACCATCGCCACCGGGACGACGACGCCGCCGGAGTCCAGCGCGATCCGGGCGACGCCGGTCTTGCCCTTGTACAGGCGGCCGTCCGGGGAGCGGGTGCCCTCGGGGTAGATGCCGAGCAGGTGACCGGCCTTGACCAGCCGGGTCGCGGTGTCGAGCGCGGCCTGGGCCGCGTTGCCGCCCGAGCGGTCGATCGGGAACTGGCCGACGCCGGTGAAGAACCACTTCTTGAGCAGGCCCTTGAAGCCGGGCTCGGTGAAGTACTCGGACTTGGCCGGGAAGGTCACCTTGCGCTTGACCCGCAGCGGCATGAAGAACGAGTCGGCGACCGCGAGGTGGTTGCCGGCCAGGATCGCCCCGCCGGTCTCGGGGATGTTCTCCGCGCCCGTGACCTTCGTCGGCCACAGCGTCTTGAGCAGCGGACCGATGAACACCCACTTCATGAGCCAGTACAGCACCGGTGCCTCAGTCCTCCATCGCAGCTCAACCCCTGTAACCCGCGTCGACCAGACTACGAAGCCGGACGGCCTCCGCACAACGGAGACCACCCGGATACCTCCGGGCAGCGATCGATCTCACAGAGAATTACGGGTCCGGGCGGACCCCCACAACGCCCTCGACCCGTGAGAGCATGGATGGCCTACACCGCTCACACGGAAGGCGATCGCATGGGCGTGCTCGCCGGCGCGGAACCGTTCGGCCACACCGGTTCGGCCGAGACCGGGTTCCTGCTCTGCCACGGCTTCACCGGTACCCCGGCCAGCATGCGGGCCTGGGGTGACCACCTCGCCGAGGCCGGGTTCACCGTGCGCTGCCCGCTGCTGCCGGGGCACGGCACCCGCTGGCCGGACCTCAACCGCACGACGTGGCAGGACTGGTACGGCGCCGTCCGCGAAGCCCTGCTCGAGCTGCTTTCGTCCTGTAAGACCGTGTTCGTCGGCGGCCTGTCGATGGGCGGCACGCTGACGCTGCGCCTGGCCGAGGAGTTCGGTGACCGGATCGCCGGGATCGTCCTGGTCAACCCGTCGGTGACGCGGCTGAAGTGGGACACCAAGCTGCTGCCGGTGCTGGGCAAGATCGTGCCGTCGGTGCCGGCGATCGCGAACGACATCAAGAAGCCGGGCGAGACCGAGCTGGCCTACCCGCGCACGCCGGTGCGGGCCGCGGCGAGCCTGGCGAAGCTGTGGGCGCTGGTGCGCGCCGACCTGCCGAAGGTGACGCAGCCGGTGCTGCTGCTGCATTCGGCGGTCGACCACGTCGTCGAGCCGGAGAACTCGCGGCTGGTGCTGGCCGGGGTTTCGAGCACCGACGTCACGGAGGTCGTGCTGGAGAACAGCTACCACGTGGCGACCCAGGACAACGACGCGGACGTGATCTTCACCCGGAGCGTCGAGTTCGCGAAGGCGCACGCCGGGCAAGCGGAGGAGACCGCATGAGCCGAGGGAAGGACGGGCCGGAGGACGTCGACGCGACGTTCGCCGAGATCGTCGCCGACCTGCGGGCCGACGGGTTCGGGCTCCCCGAGATGGACACCGCCGACAACGCCGGGGACACCGGTGGCACCGCGGGGCGCGGGGTGGCCGAGGAGAGCGAGTCCCGGAAGGCGCCGGACCGGCCCGCCGAGCCGTCGAAGCCGCCGAAGCCGCCCGCCGCGGCCGACCCGCCGGAGACGAACTGGCGCTCCGGCGGCACGACGTGGGACAGCACGATGTTCTCCGACGACCCGGCGGACGACGACGAGCACTTCGTCCCGCCGGAGCCGCCGCCGCTGCCGCGGCCGAAGATGGGCGCGTTCCTCATCCTGCTGCTGTTCCTGGCCGGGCTGTTCCTGCTGATCTTCCCCGCCGCGATCGGCGTCGGCCCGACCGTGGCGACGCCGCTGGGCATCCTCGCGCTGGCGACGTCGATCGCGCTGCTGCTGCTCCGCGTCCGGCAGGGCCCGCCGCCCGGCGCCGACCCCAGCAACGGCGCCCAGGTCTGACCCGGCCCCGATGACCATCGAATTCACGCCTTCGCGGCGATCCACCGTGGGCGTGGAGTGGGAGCTGGGCCTCGTGGACCGGCGCAGCGGCGACCTGTCGTCGACCGCCGAGCGGATCCTCGACGCCGTGCGCCCGGACGGCGAGGCGGAGCACCCGAAGATCAAGCAGGAGCTGCTGCTCAACACCATCGAGATCATCACCGGTGTCTGCGACACGATCGCCGAGGTCAAGGCGGACCTGGACGAGTCGCTGGACGTCGTGCACGGCGTCGCCGACCCGCTCGGCGTCGAGATGTTCTCGGCCGGGACGCACCCGTTCTCCAACTGGTACCAGCAGAAGGTCACCGACAAGGAGCGCTACGCCAAGCTGATCGACCGCACCCAGTGGTGGGGGCGGCAGATGCTGATCTACGGCGTCCACGTGCACGTCGGGCTCGACCACCGCGAGAAGGTGCTGCCGGTGCTCGACGCGCTGCTCAACTACGCGCCGCACCTGCAGGCGCTGTCGGCGTCGTCGCCGTACTGGGGCGCCGAGGACACCGGGTACGCCTCGAACCGGGCGCTGATCTTCCAGCAGCTGCCGACCGCCGGCCTGCCGTTCCAGTTCCGGAAGTGGGCGGAGCTGGAGAACTACGTCGACGACATGTTCACCACCGGCGTGATCGACAGCTTTTCGGAGATCCGCTGGGACATCCGGCCTTCGCCCCAGCTGGGCACGATCGAGCTGCGGGTCTGTGACGGGCTGCCGACGCTGGAGGAGGTCGGCGCGATCGCGGCGCTGAGCCAGTGCCTGGTCGACGACTTCAGCGAGCGCCTCGACGACGGCGAGATCCTGCCGACGCTGCCGCCGTGGCACGTCCAGGAGAACAAGTGGCGCGCGGCGCGCTACGGCACCGACGCGATCGTCATCCTGGACGCGGCCGGGCGCGAGCGGCTGGTCACCGACGACGTCTGCGACCTGCTGAACCGGCTCGAACCGGTGGCGCGGCGGCTGGACTGCGAAGCCGAGCTGCGGGACGTCGAGACGATCCTGAAGTACGGGCCGAGCTACCGGCGGCAGCGGGCGGTCGCGACGCGGCACAAGGGCAGTCTCAAGGCCGTCGTCGCGTCGCTGGTCGCGGAGATGCGCGACGGGATCCTCAAGGATTGAGCTGGTCCAGCTGGGTCCGGAGGGTGCCGGGGCCCATCGCCGACGCGCCGAGCGCTTCGACGCGGCGGCGCAGTTCGCGGTCGGCCGTCGCGACGAGCACCTTCGCCTGGCGGTGCTGCCCGGCGACCTCGACGATCTTCGAGTCGCCGTCGGTGTCGGCCGGCACGACCGCCACGCCCTTGACCGGCCGCACGCCGCTCGCCTTGCCCTCGACGACCAGGATCACCCGCGGCCACCAGGTCAGCGTGGGATCGTCCGGGTCTTGAAGGCCGGCTTCGGCGAGGCGCGCCAGCTGGTCGCGCAGGCGTTCGGCGGCGCCGTGGCGATCGTGCCACCAGCCGTCCGGCCGCGAGCCGACGACGTTCGCGGCGTCGACGACCAGCACCAGCTCCTGCCCGACCCGCGGCCGCAGCGCGGGCCAGGCCGCGGCGAACCCGCTGTGCAGGCGGTAGCCCGGGACCTCGTCGGGGTCCACCCAGCGCACCTCCGCACTCTCGGTGTTCGCGACCTTGGCGTCGATGTCGTCGGCCAGGGCGAGCACGGTCGTGTAGCTCCAGTCGCCATGGTCCACCACGGAGGCGGACAGCGCCCGGAACGCGTCGACGGGGATGGCGGCCTCTTCGAAGGCTTCCCGGGCGGCGGCCTCGACGGCGGTCTCCCCCGCCTCGATCGCCCCGCCGGGCAGGGCCCAGGTGCTGCCGTTGTGCACCCACCAGGCCCGGCGCTGCAGCAGCACCCCGCGCGCCGGGTCGAACAGCAGCAGGCCGGCGGCGCCGTAGCGGCCCCAGTGCAGGTGCCCGCAGGAACACCGGACGAACACACTCGCGGACGGCTGCTGGCTCACCCCGTCCACCTTGGCACACTCTCCGGTATGACCTCGTTCGAGCAGCTCAAGCCCACGTTCTGGGACCGCGGCCCCGGCGAGCCGCTGAGTGCCAGGGAGTTCGCCCACGCCGGCCGCGAGCTGGGCGTCCGGCTGCCGCTCGAGCTGGGCGAGCTGCTGGGCCTGCGCAACGGCGGCACGGTCGCCGCGCACTGCGACGCCTTCCCGACGAGCAGGCCGACGTCCTACAGCGACACGCACGTCCCCTTCGACCGGCTCCTCGGCGTCGGCGGGCGGCTGTCGCTGCTGGACTCGCCGTACCTGAGCACCGAATGGGACCTGCCGAAACGGCTGGTGGTGCTGTCCGGCGACGGCCACACGTGGGTGGCGCTGGACTACCGCCGCTCCACCGAGCCGTCGGTCGGCTGGTTCGACGTGGAGCTGGAGTCGGAGCTGCCGCTGGCCCCGACGTTCCGCGCGTTCGCCGAAGGACTGGTGCCCTCGGGGAGCTTCCCGGAGGAGTGACCACGGCGGCCGCCTCAGTCGGGTGACACAGTCACCAACTTTGCGCGTCAAAGCCGCACTTTCGCTGGGAAAGTGCGGTCTTCGCACCCCTGAGGCGTCACTTTCTCAGCGAAAGATGCGTCTCTGCGCGAAGCGGGGTGGCCATTTCGGGTGACGCTCGGGAGTGGACTCGGGCGGTCAGACCGGGGTTTTGGCCATCTCCACCGCCAGCGCCGCCGCACCCACGATCGCCGTGTCGTCGCCCAGGTGGGCCGTGCGGATGCGGGCCAGCGGGCGGTGCCTCGCCCCGGTGATCGCGCCCGCGTAGTGCTCTCGGGCCTCGTCCAGGAACAGGGGGGCCGACTCCGACACACCCCCGCCGATCACGATGATCTCCGGGTCGAACACGTCTGCCACCAGGGCCAGGCCCTCGCCGAGCCACTTGGCCAGCTCCGCCATCGCCAGCTGGGCGATCGGGTCGCCGTCGCGGGCCGCGCCCGCCACGCGCCGGCCCGTCACCGAGCCCGGGTCGCCCGCGACCTGCGGGGCCAGCACCGTCGAGCGGCCCGGGTGCCGCGCGAGCAGCTCCACCGCCGTCGCCGCCAGGGCCGTCCCGCTGCAGTAGCGCTCCCAGCAGCCGTACTTGCCGCACGGGCACGGCCGGCCGCCGCGGACCACCGTCAGGTGACCCAGCTCCGGCGCGACGCCGTACGCGCCGCGGTACAGCTTGCCCTCCAGCAGCAGCCCGGCGCCGATCCCGGTGCCGAGCGCCACCAGCGCCGCCACGTGCGCGCCGCGGGCCGCGCCGAAGCGGTGCTCCCCGACGATCGCCGAATTGACGTCGTGCTCCAGCAGCACCGGCAGGCCGACGCGCTTCTCGATCCGGTCGGCGACCGGCGCGCCACGCCACGCCAGGTGCGGCGCGAACATCACCGACCGCCGGTCGCGCGCGACGAAGCCCGCGACGGCCAGGCCGACCGCCGCCACCTCGTGCCGGTTGCGCAGGTCCTCGATCACGCCCGCGATGGCGTCCTCGAGGGCGCCTTCCTCGGTCGGCGTCGAGACCCGGGCCGTGTCGAGCAGCGAGCCGCGCTCGTCCACCACACCGGCCCGGATGCTCGTCCCGCCGACGTCCACCCCTATCGTCCGCACTCAGCTCTCCCGATCCGGCCGCCACTCGTCCCGTCTGCGGACGGTGATGTGCTGCACCCGCGGCGCAACCACGTCGTCCGCCGCCGGCCGCGGCGCGGGCCGGAACCCGGGCATGTGCACGCCCTCGTCCGGTTCCCAGCGGTCCGCGAGCACCGCTCGGAGCAACGCCACGAGCTGGGCCAGCTGTTCCAGCAGCCTCGCCGCGAACTCCGGCCGCTCACCTCGCACCACGGCGACGATCGCACACAGTGGACACCACCCGCACGCCGAGCCCTCGGGTTTCGCCTGGTCAGGGTCACCGTGCCCGGCCGCGACCACCCCTTCGAGCCACGGCGCGGCCTTCTCGACGACCATCTCCACGAGCAGCCGGAGCTCCTCGGCCAGGCGCAGCCCGTCGGCGGCCTCTTCTTCGCTCACCGGCGTCCCCGGTTCCCGGCCAGGCTCACGAGCAGGCCGTCGGCGTCGGATTCCGCGCCGGTGATCCGGCACGGCCGCAGCGACTCCGGCAGGGCGATGAGCCTGCGGAAGCCGTCCACGGTGATCGCCAGGTCGTCGTCGACGCGGGCGAGATCGACCTCGGCGTCCCGCCCCAGCGGGATCGCGATGCGCAGCGTGTAGCCCTCGGGCGCCGGCCGGACCCGCAGCAGCGGGGTGACCGGGGTGCCGTCGCCGTCCAGCGGGTCGGCGTCGCGGTACAGCTCGGCGGCGATCTCCAGCAGAGCCGGCAGCCCGACCGGCTCGACGGCGCGGTGCTCGACCCGCGCGACCTGCCGGAACCCGGCCGCCCGCAGCTCGGCCAGCACGGCGTCCTGCTGCGTCCGGCGCGTGCGCAGCCACGTCGCGGCGCCGCCGCGCCAGAACCCGGGCGCGGGCATCAGCCGGTTGGCGATCAGGCCGTCGACGGCGATGCCGCGCAGGGCGAGCGAGCTGAGCGTGCGGCGCGCCTCGGCGACGACCACCCGCTCCGGGGTCAGGACGAGCCGGACCGTCGTCACCGACGGCTCGGTGAGCAGCGCGCGCAGGCCGTCGAGGTGCCCGCCGAGGCGGCGCACGGAGTCCGTGACGCGGCGGCCGAACACCCGGGTCAGGTAGCCGGAGACGGCCTCGGGCAGGGCGAGCAGCCGCAGCGTCTCGGCCGTCGGGCCGCAGTCGACGACGATGGTCTCCCACGGGCCGTGCTCGGCCAGCCGCCGGACCTCGCTCAGGGCGAGCAGCTCGTCGACGCCCGGGAGCACGGTCAGCTCTTCGGCGTCCAAGGTGTCGAGGCCGGCACCGGACAGCGTCGTCCGCAGCTCGGCGCGCAGCTGGTGCCACGTCGTGTCGACGAGCGTCCGGGAGTCGATCTGGACGGCCGAAAGCAGAGCGTCCACTTCGGACGGTTCGGCGCCGAGGGTGTGGCCGAAGGCGTCGCCGAGCGAGTGCGCCGGGTCGGTGGAGACGACGAGGGTCTTCCTGCCGCGAGCGGCCAGGGCGGCGCCGGTCGCCGCGGCCAGCGTGGTCTTCCCGACACCCCCCTTGCCGGTGAACAGCAGGATCCGCACCCGGTTACCCCTCGGCCCGCTTCTTGAGCTCCTTGAGCGCGGTGTCCATGACCATCTTCTCGGCCTTGCGCCGGAGCAGGCCGATCATCGGCAGCGCCAGCTCGACCGACAGCGTGTACGTCACGCGGGTGCGGCCGCCGAGGTCCTCGAGCGCGTACCGGCCGTTCTGGGCCTTCTGCATCTGCCCCTTGACCAGGTGCCAGCTGACGCCGAGGGCGTCGGCGTCCCAGTCGTACTCGAGGGTGTAGACGTCCTTGATCGGGCCCGCGTCGAGGGTCAGCTTGACCTGCTTGGCGCGCCCCTCGGCGTCGGTGTCCAGGACCTCGGCCTCCCGGACGGCCTTCGCCCATTCCGGGTAGGCGGGGAAGTCGGCGATCACGGCCATCACCCGGCTGGGCTCGGCGTCGACCTCGATGGACTGTGTGGACTGCTCGGCCATGGACGAAGCGTAGCCGCCGCGGCCGGTCACCAGCGCAGCACGTAGGGCTGCCCGGTCTCCTTGAAGTGACCCACGTTACGGCACTCGGTCAGGCCGACCCGGGCGCGGGCGGCCAGGGGCTGGTGCACGTGCCCGAACACCGACCAGCGCGGCCGCTGGGCCCGGATCAGCTCGAGCAGCGCCGCCGAGCCGAGCTCGCTGCGGCGCGCGACGACGTCGTAGGTCAGCTCGGGCAGTGCCGGCGGGGCGTGCGTGCAGAGCACGTCGACCTCGGTCAGCGCGGCGACGCTCGCGTCGTAGTCCGCGCGATCCCGCAGGTAGGGGCGCCAGGCGGCGCCCTTGCGGCGGCGCGGGACGACCCCGTCGGGCAGCAGCGCGCCGCCGACGAAGCCGAACCGCAGGCCGCCGATCTCGGCGACCTCGCCGTCCAGCACGCGGATGCCCTCGCCGGCGAACTCGGGCCACAACGCGGGGGTGTCGACGTTGCCGGGGGTGGCGTAGGTGGGCGCGGTCATCGCCGCGAACAGCGTCGCGTACTGCTCGCGGATGGCCTCGTCGACGGCCGCGGCCGGGTCGTCGAGGCTCGCCCAGAGCGTGCGCGAGTAGGCAACGGTTTCGTCACGGGTGCCCTCGCGGCGCAGCCGGGCGAACTCGCCGACCTTCTCGCCGCCGAAGAGCGCGCCCATGATGCCCTTGTCGTGCTCGCGGTAGTCGACGAAGTCGAGCAGGTCGCCGAGCACGACCAGGGCGTCGGCCCCGTCCCCGGCGCGCTTCAGCGCGTCCGCGTTGCCGTGCACGTCCGAGACGACGTGTACCCGCACCCCTGGTCCCCTTCAGTCTTCGCCGCGCGGAGGAACTCCGGGCTCGCGCCCGTCCTCCAGGATCTCCTTGAGCCCGAGTGCGATCGCCTTCGCCGCGCGGGCCCGCCGGTCGAACTCCCGGCGCAGGTCACGCGGCGCCAGCGCCCGGGGCGTCCCGGCCGCGTCGGCGGGGGTCGCCCGCAGGAAGTAGTGCAGCAGGGTGCCGTCGAGCACCGGCTCGAGCCAGATCTCCATCGTACCGACGAGCGCGCCGCGCACGGTCCAGCGCAGGCCCTTTTCGCCCCGGTCGGTGTAGACCTCGAGCACGAGGTCCGGCCAGTAGCGGGTCCAGGACCTCGGATCGGCGAAGACCGCGGCCACGGTGGCGGGCGGGACGACGAGGAACGTCTCGTCGACGACGTCGAGAGCGGGCGGCGCCTGGTTCACGGAGCGAAGAATGTCACGCCCTCGCCGTGCGGCGCCGGTCAGCATGGTCTTAAGGTGCTCCTCACGCTAAGTTGACTGGCGGGTAACAGCGGTGTCATCTGCCGCCGCACGCGTTGAACACGGAGGTCCCACGTGCGCGAATACAGCGCTCCCGCCGGCAAGCCGGTGGCCGACGACGAAAACATGTCCGATGTCGTCTGGGCGAACGCGGAGCGGTTCTCCGACGTGGTCAGCTTCCGCCGTCAGGTCGACGGCAGCTGGCTGGACGTGACGGCGAAGGAGTTCGCCGGCGAGGTGCTCGCCGTCGCCAAGGGCATGGCCCAGGCCGGGATCGGCCGCGGCGACCGCGTCGCGATCATGTCGAAGACGCGCTACGAGTGGACGCTGATCGACTTCGCGATCTGGGCGGCCGGCGCGGTGACGGTCCCGATCTACGACACGTCGTCCCCGGAACAGGTGTTCTGGATCCTCTCGGACTCGGCCGCGAAGGCCGTGTTCGTCGAGACGAACGCCCACGCCGGCGCCGTCGACGAGATCCGCGACCGGCTCACCGAGCTGGACCACACCTGGCAGATCGAGGGCGACTCCCCCGCCGTCGAGGAGCTGTCCGCCATCGGCGCGACGCTGTCCGACGACGAGCTGCACGAGCGCCGCCGCGAGGTCGTCGCCGACGAGCTCGCCACGATCGTCTACACCTCGGGCACCACCGGGCGTCCCAAGGGCGTCGAGCTGACCCACCGGAACCTGCTCGCCGAGATCCGCGCCGACATCGAGGCGTTCCCGCAGCTGATGGAACAGGGCAACTCGCTGCTGTGCTTCCTGCCGCTGGCGCACGTGCTGGCCCGCGCGATCGCCGTGACGGCGCTCACCGCCCGGGTCACCCTCGGGCACACCCCGGACGTCAAGAACCTGGTCCCCGACCTGGGCACCTTCCGCCCGACGTTCGTGGTCGCCGTGCCGCGCGTGTTCGAGAAGGTCTACAACTCGGCCAAGCAGAAGGCCCACGGCGACGGCAAGGGCAAGATCTTCGACGCCGCCGAAGCCGTCGCGGTCGCCTACAGCGAGGCCCAGGACAAGGGCGGCGCCGGCATCGGCCTGAAGGCCAAGCACCTGGTGTTCGACAAGCTCGTCTACGGCAAGCTGCGCGCGGCCCTCGGCGGCCGCTGCGTGGCGGCGGTGTCCGGCGGCGCCCCGCTCGGCGCGCGGCTGGCGCACTTCTTCCGCGGCATCGGCGTCCCGGTGTTCGAGGGGTACGGCCTGACCGAGACGTCGGCGGCGGCGAACGTCAACACGCAGTCGGCGTTCCGCGTCGGCACGGTCGGCAAGCCGGTCAACGGCACGTCGGTCCGCATCGCCGACGACGGCGAGGTCCTGCTCAAGGGCGACGTCGTGTTCCGCGCGTACTACAACAACCCGCAGGCCACGGCCGAGTCGCTGACCGACGGCTGGTTCCACACCGGCGACCTCGGCGAGCTGGACTCCGACGGCTTCCTCAAGATCACCGGCCGCAAGAAGGAGATCATCGTGACGGCGGGCGGCAAGAACGTCGCCCCGTCCGGCCTCGAGGACACCATCAAGGCGGCCCCGCTGGTGAGCCAGGCGATGGTGGTGGGCGACCAGCGCCCGTTCATCGCGGCGCTGGTCACGGTGGACGAGGAGTACTTCCCGTCCTGGAAGTCCCAGCACGGCAAGCCCGCTTCGGCCACGGTCGCGGACCTGTCTTCGGACGCCGACCTGCTGGCGGAGATCCAGACGGCGGTCGACGAGGCCAACAAGACGGTCTCGAAGGCCGAGGCGATCAAGAAGTTCACGGTGCTGGCCAACGACTTCACCGAACAGGGCGGCGAGATCACGCCGAGCCTGAAGCTGAAGCGCAACGTGGTCTCGAAGAACTACGCCACCGACATCGAGGCCCTGTACAAGAAGTAGCGGTCACCGCTGGGCCGCGACGAAGTCGCGGTACCAGCGGTAACTCGCCCTCGGCGTGCGGCGCTGCGTCGTGTAGTCGACGTGCACCAAACCGAACCGGTGCTTGTAGCCGTGGGCCCACTCGAAGTTGTCCAGCAGCGACCATGCGAAGTAGCCGCGCAGGTCGACGCCCGCGTTGAGCGCGTCGCGGACCGCTGCCAAGTGGTCGCTCAGGAAGCTGATGCGCTCGTAGTCGGCGAAGTCGCTGCGGTCCGGGTAGACGCAGCCGTTCTCCGTGACGTACACCGGTGGCAGGTCCGGGTAGCCGTTGTGCAGCGCGACCAGGGCCTCCGTCAGGCCCTCCGGCTCGACCGGCCAGCCCATGCCGGTGCGCGGGACGTCCGGCAGGCGGGTCGTGTCCACGCCGATGTCGGCGGCCGTCCGCCGGGCCGGGTCCGGCTCGCGCGGGGGCGCGTCCGCGACGTGCAGCCGGTAGTAGTAGTTGACGCCCAGGTAGTCGAGCGGGACGCCGATCGTTGCCAGGTCGCCGTCGTGGCGGAACGAGAAGTCCGACGCCGCGCCGAACATCGCCGTGAGGCCCGGGGCGTAACGGCCGCCGAAGAGCGGGTCGGTGAACTGCCGCCGCAGCAACGTGTCCTGGCGCGCGGCCGCCGCCTTGTCGGCCGCCGACTCGGTCACCGGCACCGCCGGGGACTGGTTGAGCACCACGCCGAACCGGTGGCCGGGCGCGGCTTGCCCGCGCATCGCCTGGACCGCCAGGCCGTGGCCGAGCAGCAGGTGGTGGGCGGCGGCGAGCGCGCCGTGGCCCTCCTTCGCGCCGGGCGCGTGCCGGCCCTCGCCGTACCCCGCCACCGCGCACGGGTACGGCTCGTTCAGCGTCGTCCAGTGGTCGACGAGGTCACCGAGTTCCGCGTGGACCAGGGCGGCGTAGTCGGCGAACCGGTGGGCCGTGTCGCGCGAGCGCCAGCCGCCCTCGTCCTCCAGGGCCTGCGGGAGGTCCCAGTGGTAGAGCGTCAGGAACGGCTCGATCCCCTTCTCCCGCAACCCTTCCACGAGCCGCCGGTAGAAGTCGAGGCCCCGCCGTTCGACGCGGCCGCGGCCCGCGGGCTGCACCCGCGGCCACGACACCGAGAACCGGTAGGCGTCCACCCCGAGCCCGGTGAGCAGCGCGAGGTCCTGCGGCCAGCGGTGGTAGTGCTCGGCCGCGGGCTCGCCGGTGTCGCCGCCGGCGACGGTGCCCGGCACCGCGGCGAAGGTGTCCCAAATGGACGGTCCACGGCCGTCCTCGGTGGTGGCGCCCTCGATCTGGAACGCCGAGGTGGCCACACCCCAGCGGAAGCCGGGCGGGAAGCTGGTCGTCACGTTCACTCCGGGAGAGTCAGCCCTTGAGCGCGCCCTGCATGATGCCGCCGACGATCTGGCGGCCGAACAGCAGGAACACGACGAGGACGGGGATGGTGCCGAGGGTGGCGGCGGTGAGCACGAGCGTGTAGTCGGTGGTGTAGCCACTGGCCAATGTGGACAGTGCGGTCTGGACGGTCGGGTTCTCCGGCACCAGCACCACCAGCGGCCAGAAGAAGTCGTTCCACGCCTGCATGAACGTGAACAGGCCGAGCACCGCCGCGGCCGGGCGCGCGGCGGGCAGCGCGACGTGCCAGAACAGCCGCAGCGAGCCGCAGCCGTCCATCCGCCCGGCCTCCAGCAGCTCCAGCGGCAGCGCCCGCTCGAAGTACTGGCGCATGAAGAACACGCCGAACGCGGTGACCAGGCCGGGCACGATCACCGCCTGCAGCTGCCCGGCCCAGCCGAAGTCGGCCATCATGATGTAGAGCGGCACGACGCCCAGCTCGGTCGGGATCGCCTGGGTGGCGACCACGAGCAGCAGCAGCACGGTGCGGCCGCGGAAGCGCATCTTGGCGAAGGCGAACCCGGCGAGCGTCGAGAACAGCACCACCGAGAGCGTGATGGTGCCCGAGACGATCAGCGAGTTCACCAGCGCCAGCCCGAAGTTCGTCTCGTCGAAGACGCGGGCGATGTTCTCGAACAGGTGCCCGCCCGGCACCAGCACCGGCGGCACGCTGCCCACCGCGTCCGGCGTCTGCGACGAGACGACGAACGACCAGTAGACCGGGAACGCCGAGCCGGCCAGGATCGCGATCAGCGCGGCGTAGGTCCACGGGCTGGTGACCCGCTGGGTGAACCGCCGCGTCCGGCTCGGCGGCCGGGCCACGGCGGGTGCCGCGGTCGAGGTCAGCACGGTGGACATGTCGGCTCCTCAGTCGGTTTGGATGCGCCGGGTCACCAGGTACGCCACGCCCGCCACCAGCATTGTGGCGATCGCCAGCAGCAGCGCCACCGCGGAGCTGTAGCCGAAGTCGTACTTGGTGAAACCCTGTTCGTAGAGGTAGAGCGCGGCGGTCTGGAACTGCCGGTCGGACCCGCCGGTCGCGGCCGCGGTGCCCGGGTTGAACAGCAGCGGCTCGGCGAGCAGCCGCATGTTCCCGGTCGTCGCGATCACCGTGGAGAAGATGATCTGCGGCCGCAGCAGCGGCACCGTGATCCGCCAGAACTGCTGGTGGCCCTTGGCGCCGTCGAGCGTCGCGGCCTCGTACATGCTCGACGGGATCGCCTGCATGGACGCGAGGAAGATCAGCGCGTGGTAGCCGGTCCAGCGCCAGATCACCATCGACGCGATCGCGGCGTGCGAGCTGGCCGTGCCCGCCTGCCAGTCGACGTGCCCGGCGCCGAACCAGCTCAGCACCCAGTTCACCAGGCCGAAGTCCCGGCCGAACAGCTGCGCGAAGATGATCGTGACCGCCGCCACCGAGGTGATGTTCGGCAGGATCATGCCGGTCCGGAACAGCGTCCGGCCGCGCAGCCTGCGGTTGAGCAGGTGCGCGATGCCGAGCGCGAACAGGATCTGCGGGATCGTGGTCAGCAGCCACAGGCTGACCGTGTTCCCCATCGCGTTCCAGAAGTACGGGTCGTGGAACAGCAGCTGCTCGTAGTTGCCGAACCCGATGAACTTCGCGCCCTCGGCGTCGAGCAGGTTGCGCTTCTGCAGCGACACGAAAGCCGTGTAGAGCAGCGGGAACAACCCGAAGACACCGAAGATCAGGAAGTACGGGCTGATGAAGCCGAACGGCGAGAGCTTGACGTCCCAGTTCGCCCGCCGGTCGGCGAAGCTCAGCGTCTTTCCCGAGACCATCAGCTCTGGAGCTTCGAGACGTCACCGACCAGCTGCTGCCAGGCCGCCGCGCCGTCCTGCTTGCCCTGCTCGACGCGCTGCATCGCGTTGCCGAACTCGGTCTGCACGTCGCCGGCCTTGGGGCCCTGGTACTGCGGGTTCAGCTTCTTCGCCGCGTCCGTGAAGAGCTTGCCGACCGGCGCGTTGTTGAAGAACGGGTTGGTGTAGCCGGTGATCTTCGGGTCGGTGTAGAGCGACGGCGTCGAGGGCAGCAGGCCCTGGCTGGTGAACACCTTCGCCTGCTGCTCGGGCGCGGTCAGCCAGGCGGCGAGGTCGGCGGCCTCGGCGGTGTGCTTGCCCTGCTTCGGCACGGTCAGGTACGAGCCGCCCCAGTTGCCGCCGCCGCCCGGCACGCTCGCGACGTCCCACTTGCCCGCGGTGTCCGGCGCCTGGTCCTTGATCTTGGTCATCATCCAGGCGGGGCAGGTGACGGTGGCGAACTGGCCCTGCGTGAAGCCGGTGTTCCAGGTCGGCGTGCTGTAGAGCAGCCCGGCGCTCAGGTTCGCCTTGACGGCGTCCACGACCTGGTCCCAGCCGGCGCGCAGCGCGGGGTTGCTGTCGACGACGAGCTTGTCGCTCGTGTCGTAGTAGCCGGTCTGGGCCTGGCCGAAGATCGCGTTGAGCACGGTCGGGCCGCCGTCCATCCACTTGACACCGTTGGGTGCCTTGGCCTGGAAGCGCTTGCCCGCGTCGAAGAACGCCTGCCAGGTCGGCCAGAGCGCGGAGACGGCGTCGCGGTCGGCGGGCAGGCCGGCGCCTTCGAGCAGGTCACGGCGGTAGCAGATGGCCAGGCCGCCGACGTCGGTGCCGTAGCCGATCTGCTGGCCGCCCTTGGCCAGGGACGCGTTCCACTTCCAGCCGAGCCAGCGGTCCTTGAGCTTGTCGCCGCCCACGGTGTTGAGGTCGACGAACTTGTCGGGGGTCGCCTTGAACTGGGCGACGTACCCGGTGTCGATGGCCTCGATGTCCGCGGCGCCACCCCCGGTGGCCAGGTGCGCGGCCAGGTTCTTGTGGTGGTCGGAGTAGGCGGCGGTGCGCTCGGTGATCTCGATGTTCGGGTGCGCGGCCTGGTACTCCTTGATCAGGTCGGTGTACCCGAAGTTGCCGAACAGCCCCAGGCTGAGCTTGATCTTGCCGCCGGTCCCGCCGTCGCCGCCGCTGCAGGCGCTCAGGGCGGTGACGGCGGCCAGGACGGCCGCGAGGACCATGCCGGTTCTCGTGTTCGGGCGCATGAGATCTCCGTTGTTCTGCTGAAGCGCGCGGAAAGTGGCCTCTATGAGAGCGCTCCCAGTGCGTTGCCGTCAAGTAACGAAAAGATAACGCAGTCTCGAACTTTTCGATGTGGTGGCCGATGTGCTACTCATGTAACCGGTTACAGCCGAAGGAGCCACCATGGTCACCGCCCGCGAAATCGCCGAGCTCTGCGGCGTCTCCGTCGCCACCGTTTCCCGGGTCTTCAACCAGCCGGCGTCGGTCAGCGGGCCGACCCGCGAACGCGTCGAGCGGGTCGCCCGCGAGCTGGACTTCTCCCCCAACGAGTCGGCGCGCGCGTTGTCGCGCAAGCAGTCGGCGATGATCGGGCTGGTCTGGGACACCGACCACCGGCGGCCCGGCTGGCGCCACCCGTTCCTGCAGGACCTGTTGCTGGGCTTGAAATCCGCGCTCAGCTCGCACGGCTACCACCTGCTGCTGCTCGCCACGAGCGACGACGCGCGCAGCCGCACCCCGGGCGTCTCCCTGGCCGATCCGGTCGGCTACGTCAGCATGACGCGCCGGCACCACCTCGCCGGGCTGGTGCTGATCGACAGCGGTTCGGACGCGGAGGCGTTCACCGCGTTCGCGCGGTCCGGCTTGCCGTGCGTGGCGCTGGACGTCGCGATCTCCGGTCCCAAAGCGACCTACGTGACGTCGGACAACGTCCGGGGCGCCGCGGACGCCGTCGCCCACCTGGCCGGGCTCGGGCACCGCCGGATCGCGACGCTGACCGGCCCGCGCGACAACACCCCGGCGGCCGAGCGCACCCGCGGCTACCGCGACGGCCTGGCCGCGGCCGGCCTCGAAGCCCGCGACGACTACGTGGTGTCCGGCGACTTCTACCGCGAAAGCGGATTTGTCGGCATGCGCCGGTTGCTGGCCCGCAAAGAACCTCCGACGGCCGTCTTCGCGGCGAGCGACGAAATGGCGGTGGGCGCCCTGCTCGCGGCCCGCGCGACCGGCCTGCGCGTGCCGGACGACCTGGCGGTGGTGGGGTTCGACGACATCGAGGTGGCGTCCCTTGTGGACCCCGCGCTGACGACGATCGCCCAGGACAAACCGGGTTTCGGCACGGCGGCGGCGGAGGCGCTGCTGAAGATGATCGAGACGGACGCGGCCCCGGAGCCGGTGCTGCTGCCGACCCGGTTGGTGGTCAGGGACTCCTGCGGTGCTTGAAGCCGTACTCGGCGAAGATCTGGCCGAGGGCACGCCATGCGTCTACGGATTCCGAGTCGGCCTGAGCGCAGGTGACCAGGGTTTTCCACAGGGCCCAGCCGCGCCCGCGCGCCCAGGTCTCGTCGTCGACGGACAGCCGCTCGCGGAACACCTGCCGCCCTTCGGCGGTCAGCAGCGTCCACGCGATGGCCACGTCGCAGGCCGGATCACCGGCGCCGCAGGTCCCGAAGTCGATGACCGCGGCCAGTTCCCCGGCGCCGAGCAGGAGGTTCCCCGCGGCGACGTCGCCGTGGAACCAGCGCTCCGCCCCGTCCCACCGCGCGTCCAGCGCGGTTTCCCAGATCTCTTGCGCCAGAACGGTGTCGACCCGGCCGTCCAGCTTCGCGAGCGCGCGCCGGGCGGCCTCGTCGTAGGTGCGCAGGGTGCCACCGCGGAACCAGTTGTGCTTGCCCGGCCCGGGAGCATCCTCGGTGTCGACGCTCTGCAGCGCCGCCAGGAACCCGGCCAGGTCGGCGGCGAACCGGACGGGGTCGGCGATCCGGTCCGCGCCCGCGGGCTCGCCGTCGAGCCAGGGGTGGACCGACCACGGAAACGGATAGTCCGCGCCGGGCCGCCCTTCCGCCAGCGGGACGGGGATGGGCAGCGGCAGCTGAGGCGCGAGGACCGGAAGCCAGTGCTGTTCCTTGCCGACCGCCAAGGCGTACTCGGCCGCGCTGGGCAGCCGCGCCGACATCCGGTCGCCGAGGTGGAAGGTCCGGTTGTCCCAGCCACCGTGGGACACGGGCCGGACCGGGAGGCTCGCCCACTCGGGGAACTGGTCGGCGACGAGCCGGCGTACCTGGTCCACGTCGACGGTCACGCGCCGGGGCACGGGACCGAGGCTGGGCGTGGTGCTCATCCGCCGATCTTCGCGTCCCAGTCGATGTGGTGCGAGTACAGCCAGTCGGTCCCGTCGGCGACGTTCTGGCCGGCGCCGGCCGCCACCAGCTTCTCCACGCGCTCACGGCGCAGTCCTTCGTACGCCTCGAACGCCGACGCCGGGTCCGGCCGGTCGCGCAGGCACTGCGCCAGCACCACGCTGTCCTCGAGCGCCATCGACGCGCCCTGGGCCGAAGCCGGCGACGCGGCGTGGGCGGCGTCCCCGATCAGCACCATCTCCGGCGTCGACCAGACGCGCGTCTCGGGGACGTCGTAGGAGTGGCCGCCGAAGACCTCGTCGCCCGTGGCCGCGATGATGTCCGCGCAGGGCAACGGTTCCCCGGCGAACGCCGCGTGCGCGAACTCGCGCCAGCCGTCCGGGGTGACCGCCGCGATCTCGGCGCGGGGCCGCTCCTCGTCCGGGACGCGGGCGAACCAGAACGTCGCTCCGCTCGGGTCCGTCGTGAAGCCGAAAGCCGCCTTGCTGCCGCGGACCATCCGGTAGATCCCCGGCGCCGACGGCAGCCCGGGAGCGCGCGTGTAGCCGTAGACGACGGTCAGCCCGGTGAAGCGCGGCTCGGCGGCAGCCGGGTCGATCAGGCGCCGCACCACCGAGTGCAGGCCGTCCGCGCCGATGAGGACGTCACCCGCTTCGGTGGTGCCGTCGGCGAACTCCGCCGTGACGCCGCCCGGGCCGGTCTTGGCGCCGGTCAGCCGGCGGCCGTGGACGAGCGTGACGCCCCGGCGCGTGGCTTCGTCCTGCAGGACGCGGTAGAGCGTCGCGCGGGTCACCGTGCGCGGGCCGTCGAGGCCCTCGGTTTCGAAGTCGCGCCGCCCGGCGGTTTCTCCGGTCGGGAGGACGAGCTCGACGCCGTGCGCCGCGAACGACGCGTCGATCACCGGGCCGTCGGCACCGATGGCGCGCAGGGCGTCCATGCCGTTGTGCATGATCGTCAGGAACGCGCCGATGTCTTCCCCGCCCGAAGCGTAGGCCTCGAACACGACCGGGTCGTGTCCCGCCAGCTTCAGCGCCATCGCCGTGACCGTGCCGGAAATCCCGCCACCCGCGACCAGTACCCGCACCCTGCTGCCCCCTCATGAACTCCGCATGCCGCCGTGCACGACGTTACCGTGACGGCGGCACGCGGCGCTCACTCCTTGGCACCACTGGTGGCGATGTCGCCGTTGAGGCCGCGGGGGTAGAAGCCGCCGGAGGACACCTTGTCCGGGTTCAGGTAGGCGATGTTGAGCACGCGGTCGGCGGAGCGGCCGAACGCGATGCCGTTGGCGTCGGCCGGGACGAGGTTCGCCATGCCGTCCTTGAGCACGCCCTCGTCGTCGTCGGCCTTGCCGTCGAGGCTGTCGCGGGCGTCGGAGATCTTGTTGGTGACGTCGCCGAGGCCGCGTTCGAACAGCTGCCCGCGCACGATCCCGGCGTGGTAGGCCTCGACCGCGAGGATGCCGGCCGCGGCGTCGAGGAACGTCTTGTTGTTCACCAGCGGGGCCGCGCCCTTGTACGCCGAGACGCCGACGTCCTCGAAGAGGAAGGCGGCGAGCAGGAAGTTGTTCTCGCTCGCGAACGGGTCGAACGTCTGCTGCTTGTTGATGATCCCGGCCGCCTGCATGGCGGCGGTGAAGCTGTACTGGAAGTCGATCTCGGGCTGCGCGACGGCGGCCTTGTCCAGCGCCTTGCGCAGGAAGGTGACGTGGGCGACCTCGTCACCCGCGATCTCCTGGACGATCTGCTTGGTGTGCTCGCTCTTGAACTTCACCGCGTGGCCGCCGGTGACCTTGCCGAGGTTGCCGATGCCGTTGACGTACTTGTCGTTCAGCCCGTAACCGTTGACGGCGAACAGGTAGAGGTTCGCCTCCAGGTACTCCAGGTTGAGCGCGAAGTTCAGCACGGCGGCGTCGCTGGCCGCCTCCTTGGCGGCGTCGCCACCCTGCTCCGGGTACTGCGAAGTAGCGCCGGCCGAGCCGAGGCCCAAGGACAGCGCAGTTCCGAGCGCGCCGGCGCCCGCGACGCCGAGCCCCGCCGCTCCCGCAGCCTTGAGGAAGCGGCGGCGGTCGGTCGCGTTCTCCGCGCTGCGCTCGATCAGCTGCTGTGTGTAGCGTTTTCCGAACACCGGGGGACGTCCTCTCGTGACGAGTTCGTCCACCTCACCCACCGGTCATACGTACCCGGACGGCCCCCGGCTCGGTCAAAACGGGAAAAAGTTCTTCCCGGTTTTGTTTTCGCAGGTCAGAGGCTTTGCTGCGCCGCGGCGAGCCGGACGCAGACGGCCAGGGCGCGGACGGCCTCTTCGACGTCGGCGAGCTCCGGGAAGGTCGGCGCGATGCGGATGACGGCGTCGGCGGGGTCGTCACCGTGCGGGTGGGTGGCCCCGGCGGGGGTCAGCGCGACCCCGGCCTCCTTGGCCAGCCGCACGACCTCCTTCGCGGTGCCCTCGGGCACGGTCAGCGACACGAAGTAGCCCCCGGTCGGCTTGGTCCAGGACGCGAGGTCGGACAGCTCCTCGGTGAGGATCCGGTCGACGGCCTCGAACTTCGGGCCGATGATCTCGGCGTGCTTGCGCATGTGCGCGCGGACGCCGTCCTCGTCCTTGAGGAACAGAGCGTGGCGCAGCTGGTTGACCTTGTCGGAGCCGATGGTGCGCTTGCCGATCAGGCCGGTCCACCAGGCGAGGTTGGCCTCGGACGCGCCGAAGAAGCCGACGCCGCCACCGGCGTAGGTGATCTTCGAGGTGGAGCCGAAGACGAACGGGCGGTCGGCGTGGCCGGCCTCGGCGCTGAGCGCGAGGACGTCGGCCAGCGCCGGCTCGTCGTCGGTGAGGTGGTGCACGGCGTAGGCGTTGTCCCAGAAGATCCGGAAGTCCGGCGCCGCGGTGGTCATCGAGGCGAGCCGCTTGACGACGTCGTCACTGAACGTGACACCGGTCGGGTTGCTGTACTTCGGGACGCACCAGATGCCCTTGATCCCGGCGTCCTCCGCGACGAGCCGCTCGACGACGTCCATGTCGGGGCCTTCGCCGGTCATCGGGACCGGGATCAGCTCGATGCCGAAGCGCTCGGTGAGCGCGAAGTGGCGGTCGTACCCCGGGACCGGCGCGAGGAAGGCGACGCGCGGCTCGTCGGCCCAGCGGCGCTCGGCGCCGGGGACCTTGCTGAGCAGGGCGTGGACGACGGCGTCGTGCATCAGCTCGAGGCTGGAGTTGCCCGCGGCGAGCAGATGCTCGGCCGGCACCTGCAGCGCGCCGGCGAAGATGCGCCGGAGCTCCGGCAGGCCCTTGAGCCCGCCGTAGTTGCGGACGTCGGTGCCGTCCTCGGCCTTGAAGGTCCCGTCGCCGGGGAGGGCGAGCAGCGCGTTCGCGAGGTCGAGCTGCTTGGGGGACGGCTTGCCGCGGGTGATGTCGAGGGAGAGGCCGCGGTCGACGAGGGCCGCGTAGTCGGCGCGGGCCGTGTCGACGTCGACGGAAGCAGTGGTCATGGCGTCAACGCTAAACCCGGCGTCGATACCATTTCGGGGCGGGTCCTGGCTAGGGTGGTTGGTGTGCATCTAGTCGTCCACGCCGACCAGCGCCAGTTCTCGGTCCGCGATTCCCGCGCACGCCTGGACGGAACCGGCTGGACGGCAACGGCGGTGGACCGCCGGATCGGCGCGGAGCCGGGCGGTTTCGCGGTAGCCACGGCCCGCTCGGACCTGGTGGAGTCTTCGGTGACGCTGCTCCCTTCTGCGCCTGTGCTGCTTCCGGAAGCCGAGCACGTGGTGGAAGCAGATCTTCCGGTTCCGAGCGGGAAGATCGTGATTTCCGGGCCCGCGGACTACCCGTCGCAGGAGAAGTTCTTCTCGGTGCTGCCGGGGCTGTACCGGGCGCGGGTGTCGTACGTGCCGGCCGGGCCGCCCGCGACGGAGTGGAACGAGCACGAGTTCGGCGAGCACTTCCGGTATTTGGTGGAGCTGTGGCCGGCGGCATCGGAGGCAGACGTGGAGGTCCTCCGCCAGGGCGCGGCGGTCTGGGACGGTTAGGTGGGTTTTGGTCGGCCGGGTGATTGGTCGCCCGGGGATGTCGCTGCACTTGGTGCCGTTGGCGTGGATAAGGGAGCGGTGCGGCGATCGCTGGTGACCGACCAGCCGGGTTCGGCAGCGCACGAGGATACCGCGGACCGGCAGGCCGCCGAACTGGGCCAGCCGAGTCGGTGCCGCCAACGCAGACCATCAGCGTGGAACAGACAGCGGCGCAGCGACCGCCGGTGACTGATCGACACGCGAGACCAGTCGGGTTCGGCAGCGCCGAGAATGTCGCGGACTGACAGGCCGCCGATCTGGACCGGCCGGGTTAATGCCGCCAACGCAGACCATCAGCATGGACCAGGGAGCGACGCGGCGACCGCCGGTGACCGATTGACACGCGAGAACAGTCGGGTTCGGCAGCGCATGAGGATGTCTAGGCGGCCAGGCCGCCGATCTGGGCTGGCCGGATTGGTGCCGCCAACGCAGACCACCGGCATGGATCAGGGAGCCGCGCGGCGATCGCTGGTGACCGACCGATTCGCGAGACCGGTCAGGGTCGGCAACGCCGAGGATGTTGCGGACCGGCAGGCCGCCGATCTGGACCGGCCGGATTGGTGCCGCCAACGCAGACCACCGGCGTGGATCAGGGAGTGGCGTTGCGATCGCCGGTGACCGACCGACATGCGAGACCGGCCGGGTTCGGCAGCGCACGAGGATGTCGAGGCGGGCAGGCCGCCGATCTGGGCCGGCCGGATTAATGCCGCCAACGCAGACCATCGGCATGGCTCCGTGGGCGACGCGGCGATCGCTGGAGACCGATCGATTCGCGAGAGCCGGTGAGTCGGGAGGGCACGAGGACCGGCTGGGGCGGTGCCGCTGTTGCGGCTGCGCCGTCTGCTGCGTCTGCTGCGTTCGTTGGTCGAACGAGCCGGTCTGTGGGTCAGCGAATCCGGGCGTGGGTCGTGGCCCGGAGCCGGTGGCTTCGGGGCCTTTCCCTGTTGGTTGGTTATGCCGCGAACGGTAGTGGTTGGTGGATGTTGTTGCGTCTGGGTTTTCGGTGTTTGTCCAGGAACGCTGGTGGCCGGAATTCCGGTAGGCCGTCGGCGGCTATGTGGACTTCCCAGGCTGAGCGGTGCAACAGCCGGTGGTGGTGGGCGCACAGCAGGACCAGGTTGTTCAGATCCGTGGGGCCGCCCTCGGACCAGTGGCGGATGTGGTGACCCTGGCAGTGCCGGGGTGGGCGGTGGCAGCCGGGGAATGCGCAGCCACGGTCGCGCAGGAACAGCGCTCGGCGTAAACCGGCGGAGATCAGGCGGCGTAGGCGGCCCAGGTTCAGGGGTTCGCTTTTCTCGCCCAGGACTGCGGGGATGAGCATGCTGTCGCAGGCGTGGACTCGGGCTTCGGCTGCGGTCATTGTGCCCGTGTCGCCGAGGGTGGCCTGGCCGACGCCCGACTTCAGGTCCTCCAATGAGACCGCGACCATGACGTGGGCTCGTTCGCCCGCCTGCATCGGCAAGTCCGGGGAGTTCAACGCGAGGTCGACGGCGTCGGAGAAGGCGTCGCCGTAGCGTTCCTGCGGGGAACGGAAGTCCGCTCCCTCGTCGCTGTTGCGACGTTCGGCCAGTGAGTCGAGCAGGGCGCTGGCGCGGGTGCCGGTTTCGTCGTCAAACCGGCCGGTCAGCTCCCAGACTCCGGTTCTCTTGCGGCGCAACGACAGCTCACGGCTGGGCGTAGACGGTTCGGCAGAGTCGGGTTCGGCACCATCGGGGTCGAGGTGGGCCACGATCCGCGCACCCAATGCGGCGACCTGCTTGTGCCCGGCCGAGGAGGCGAAGGACAGCAGGCTCCCCTCAGCGTCATCGCGGTGCTCGGGCGCAAGCTTCGCCAGAACGTCGACGATGGTGTCGATCATCGGCGCGCTCAGCCGCCCGTCCAGGGCGGCAGCACCGGTGGCCGGAGCAATAGCGGGCACGGGGCTTCCGTCGAGAGCACGCCCGGCATTGAGAGCCGCCGCTCGTTTCACCACACGTTCGGCACCAGCCTTGGAAACATCAGCCAGATGCTCGAACAATCGAGCAACGGAGCGATATCCGAACAGCTCCATCACACCACGCGACTCGATTTCCACCAACAGAGAACCATTTTCAGCCTCAGCAGACCGCACAACACCGAGCAGCGAGCTGACACGATCGGCCAGAGCCGCCGCATCTGCCTGCCACACCGATTCGCTGTCCACACACCAAGATTACCGCCCAACGAACACATGTTCATCACACGAAAGGATGATCCGGCAGGGATACCACTGCGTGGGGAATCGGCGCTGCCGACCACAGCGAGAAGCGCCCACAAGGAGCGCCGATTTCCCACGCCTCGGCGAAGCCGTATCTTGAAAGCCAAATACCCTAAAGAGCAGTAAGAGACGAAAGCTTCCAACGCCCATCAACCCGCTGAGCAGAAACAGAAAGCTGAGCCACCGAAGAAGAAGGCGCACCCCCACCCAAAGCAACAGTCTGCTGATCCAGAAACAACAGAACCGAAGCCGAATCCCCCACCAAGGACCGAACCCCGACAGCCCGAACCGTGGTAGTCCGAACCAGCTTCCCCCCAGCAGCCCGAGACCGAGCCGAAGCGAACTGAGCCTGGTACTGACGAACAGCATCCCCAACCAGGTACGACGATGCAGCACGCTCAGTACGAGCCAGATTCGCGTAGTCGTAAGAGAAAACGGCCTTCACCGCTTCGCTCACGTCAGCAGAAACCGAAGCAGTCGCCGCAGTATCCACCAAGGCCAAGTTGTCGGACGACGACAGAGAAGCCGTCTCAACACCGAACCACACCGCACAGCCCAGGGCCACGACAACAACCACAGCCAGGATCCGGTTCATGAGCCCGCCGCCTGGACCCCAGCGACCTTCCAGCCGTCCGAAGAACGCACAACATCCACCGTCAGCCGGCTCATGCGCGGAGCCACAGCACCGCCGCCCGTCGAAACCCGGACGTCCAGCACCGCCAAGAGACGCGCCGAGCCCGCGGAAACGTCGATCTCCGTCACCACCGCCTCCACCAGGGACGCCGTCGAGACAGTCTTAGCCGTCGAAGCCCGGTCGATCTGCAGCTGCCGGTCGCCGGTCAGGTCTTTGCCGTACTGCCCCGTCGTAGCCGCGATCCAGCGGTCGACGTCGGCGCCGGCGTTGCGGTAGTCGATCGTGTTCAGCGTGACCAGCTCCGGCCCGGCCGCCGCGATCACCGCGTCACGCTCGCGGCCGCGCGCCAGGGAATCGTCGGACGCCGCGTGCCACCACGACCAGCCGGCGAACGCGGCCACCAGCACGGCGACGACAGCCAGGATTTTCACGAAACGCCCAGCAGCTTGCCCAGCCCGCCCGCCGACGGCCCGGTCAGCAGGCTCAGCATCCCCGGCAGCTGCGCCTGCGCAGGAGCCGACACCTGCTGCTGCGGCGCGGCCGGGATCGCCGGCGGCTTCCCCGCGTACGGCGCGTTCTGCGACCCGCGTACCCCGGTCGGGCTGCCCGGCGGCTCCGCGCAGTAGGCGTTCATGTTCACCGGTGCCTCGGATGTGTCGCTCGCCGGACGCTCCTTCGTGCCTTCGTAGCCCTTCGTGCACGACGCCGGGTCGAAGAAGTTGAACACCACGCCCAGGTGGCCGGTGCCGTCCGGGGACGTCGACGGCGAGAACGCCGAGATGATCGGGTACGCGACCAGCAGCTCCTCGATCGCGTCCTTGCGCGACGACGTGATCTGCGCGGTCGTCAGCAGGTTCGCGAACAACACGCCGAGGTCGGGGCCGGACGCGGCGAGCACGTCGCTGATCTGCCGGCTCAGCTGCGGCGCCTGCGCGATCACCCGGCGCAGGTCCGGATCGGACGTCTTGAGCTGACCCGCGATCGTCTTCAAACCCGAAGCGAAGTCGGTGATGTTCGCGGCCTGCCGCTCCTGCGTGTCCAGCACGATCCGCGAGTTGGCCAGCAACCCCTGCGTCTGCGGGACGTACTGCGCGGCCACCGCGGTCAGCGACCCGGTGCTGTCCAGCAGCTGCTGCAGTTCGGGTCCCGCACCGGCGAACGCGTTGTACGTCTCGTCGACGACCGTGCGCAGCGAGTCCGGGTGGACGCTCGCGACGAGGTCGTCGAGGTGGGTCAGCACGGTGTCCGGGGACGGCGGCAGCGACGTCTTGTCCGCCGTGATCACGGACCCGTCCTTCAGGTACGGACCGCCGTTGTGCTGCGGGAGCAGGTCGACGAACTGCTCCCCCACCGCCGAGCGGTCCGCCACCTGCGCGTGCGCGTCGGCCGGGATGTCCGGGCCGCCGGAGTCGATGTCGAGGGCGACGTCGACGCCGTGGTCGGTGAGCGTCATCGACGTCACCCGCCCGACCGTCACCCCGCGGTAGGCGACCTCGGAGTTGACGAAGATGCCGCCGGAGTCGGTGAGCTGCGCGGTGACGACGTACCCGCGGCTGCCGAAGAGCCGGTCGAGCCCGGCGTACTTGCCGCCCGCGTAGACGACCGAAACCACCGCGATGACGACGAAGACGATCAGCTGGACGCGGGTCTTGCGGGTGATCACTTGCCGCCCCCGATCAGGCCCAGCAGGCCGCCCAGCAGCCCGGTGCCGCCGACCTGGCCGGTCGACTGCCCCAGATCCGGCAGCGGCAACGGCGGTGCGGCCGGCGTGTTCGGCACCCCGCCGATGGTGTTGGGCAACGCGATCGGCGGCTGCGAGGAGTTCGTGAGGTTCTGGATCAGCGTGTCCAGGTCGAGGTTCACGTTCGCGTCGACGTTCGCGTAGTCCCCCTTGATGACGTTGCCGGCGTAGTCGGGGAACGGGTAGGTGAGCAGGATCTGCAGCGCGTTCGGCAGGTCCTGGCCCGCCTCGCCGAGCTTGGTCAGCGTCGGCTGCAGCGCCTTGAGGTTCGCGACCAGCTGGTCACGGCTCTTGTTCACGGTGTCCGTCGCGACGCCCGAAAGCGAGTTGAGCGCGTTCAGCATGCCGACGAGCTGGTCGCGCTGGTCGGTGACGATCTTCAGGCCCGGCGCGAGGTTGTCGAGCGCGTTCGACAGGTTCTGCGTCTGCCCGGTCAGCGTCGCCGATAGCTTGCCGAGCCCGTCGATCGCGCGCAGGATCTCGGTCTTGTGCCCGTCGAGCTGCGTCGCCAGCTCGTCCACGTGCGACAGCAGCGCACGGATCTCCGGCTCGTTGCCCGACAGCGCGTCGTTCAGCTCGTGGCTGATCTTCTGGATCTGCTCGACGCCGCCGCCGTTGAGCAGCAGCGAAAGCGCGCCGAGCACCTCCTCGACCTCGGGGTTGCGGTTGGTGCGCCCGAGCGGGATCTGCGCACCGTCGGCCAGCTTGCCGCTCGCCGGTTCGGCGGTGGGCACGCTCAGCTCGACGAACTTCTCGCCCAGCAGCGAAGACTGCTTGAGCTCGGCGTGGGAGTTCGCGGGCAGGGCGATGTCGCCGTTGACGGTCATCGCGACGAGCGCGGACCGCGTGTCCGGTGTCAGGGTGATCTTGTCGACGCGCCCGACCGCGACGTCGTTGACCTTGACGCTCGACTGCGGCACCAGGTCCAGGACGTCGGTGAAGAGCGCGGTGACGTGGTACGGGTGGTCGCCGACGTCGGCGCCGCCCGGCAGCGGCGTGCCGTAGAGGCCGTTGAACCCGCCGTCACTGCAGGCCGCCAGCACGAGCACCCCGGCGAGCACGCCCGCGAGCCGCTTCACTTGGCACCGCCCGAAAGCTGTTCCATCACGTCGACGAGCGGGAGCGGCAGCGGCGGCAGTTCGCCGTTCTGCAGGGAGTTCAGCACCTGCGGGATGGTTGGCAGCTTCAGGGCGCCGTCGAGGATCGGCGCGAGCTGCTTGCAGATGCTGCCCAGGGTGTCCGGAATCGGCTTGGGCGTGCCCGCGCTGATCAGGCGGCACACCGTCAGGATCGGCGGGTTGGTCAGCTCGTTGAGGTTGTCGCGCACGGCGATGGTGCCCGACGCCGCGTCGTAGGAGTTGATGAAGTTGGTGGCGCCGGTCGGCGCGATGTCGAGCACCTCGGCCAGCGACGCCCGCTGGTCGACGAGCACCTTCGACAGCGACGCCAGTTTGTCCACATTGGACTCCAGTGCCGCCTTGTTGTCGTTGACGAACTGCTGGACGTCGCCGAGCGCGCCGCCGAGCGAGTGCAGCGCGGCCCCGACGTCCGAGGAGTCCTCGGCGAGGAACCCGCTGACGTCGGCGACGCGGCCGTAGAACTCGTTGAGCTGCTGGTCGCTCTGGGCCAGCGCGCCGGTGAAGGAATTCAAGTTCTGCACGGTCGAGAACAGGTCGTCCTTCGAACCGTCGAGCGTCTTGGCGAGGTCGGCGAGCTGCCCGACCGTCGAATTCAGCGAAGTACCGTTGCCCTGCAACGCCTTCGCCGCCGTGTCGAGGACGCCGGACAGCGCACCGTCCTTGTTCGCGCCGTTCGGGCCGAGCGCCGTGGACAGCTTGTCCAGGCTCGAGTACAGGTCGTCCAGCTCGACCGGGGTCGCCGTGCGATCGCGCGGCAGCACGGTGCCGGTGGCCAGGACCGGGCCGCTGTCGTAGGCCGGGGTGAGCTGGACGTAACGGTCGCTGACCAGGCTCGGCGCGACGACGACCGCGCCGACGTCGGCGGGCAGCTGCACCGCCTCGACCTGCATGTCGACGCGCACCGCGTCACCCTGCGGCGTGACGTCGGTGACCTGCCCGACCGGCACGCCGAGCACCCGCACCGACGAACCCGCGTAGAGCCCGACGGTCTTGCCGAAGTACGCCGACAGCTTCGTGCCGGTGGATTCGCGGAACACCAGCCACAGCCCGGCGGTGAGGATCAGCGCGACCACGCAGGCGAAGGCGAGCCACGTCGCCAGGCTGCGGCCGCGGTACGTCCGGATCGTCATCGGTGACCCACCCCCTGGTTCGGCGCCGCGATCGGCGGGGTGCAGCCCTCGGGGTTGATGGACAGGCCGCCCACGGTGATCGTCGGCGGCAGCAGCCCGCACAGGTAACCCTCGAACCAGCGGCCGTTGCCGGTCGCGTTCGCGCCGACCCGGGCGAACGGCGCCATCAGCTGCAGGCTCTTGTCGAGGTTGCCCTGGTTGCGCTGCAGGATGTCGGTCACCTTCCCGAGCTTGTCCAGCGTCGGCTTCAGCTGCGCGCGGTTGTCCGCGACGAGCCCGCTCAGCTGCTGCGAGAGCTGCTGGGTGCCGGTGAGCAGGGCGTGGATCGCGGTCTTGCGGTTCTGCAGCTCGGTGAGCAGCAGGTTGCCGTCGCTGATCACGCGCTGCAGCTGGGCGTTGCGGTCGGACAGCGTCTTCGACACCTGGCTCGTGTTGGCCAGCAGGGTGTGCAGGTCCGCGTCACGGGAGGACACGGTCTTGGCCAGCGACGACAGGCCGTTCAGCGTGTCCTTCAAGTACTGGGGGCTGTCCTTGAGACTGTCGGACAGCGCGTTGAAGCTGTCGGCCAGCTGTTTCGTGTCGATGTCGCCGACCGTGGTGGACAGTTGCTCGAAGGCGTCCTGCAGCTGGAACGGCGTGCGCGTGCGGGCCTGCGGGATCGTCGTGTTCGGCTCCTGGGCGCCGTCGCCCTTCGTGTCGAGCGCGAGGTACTTCTCCCCCAGCAGCGTCTTGATCTCGATGGACGCCGTCGTCTTATCGCCGACGCGGACGTCCTTGACCCGGAAGCGCACGAGCACCTGCTTGCCGGCCAGCGCCACCGACGACACGGTGCCGACCTTGACGCCGGCGACCTCGACCTCGTTGTCCGCGGCCAGTCCCGCGGATTCGGCGAAGTACGCCGAGTACGTCGTGCCGTTGCCGAAGAACGGGAGCTGGTCGGAGAAGTACGTCGTGGCGGTGACGAGCACGATCAGCACGAGGGTCACCGCGCCGACCGCGGCCTGGTTGCGATCCTTCAGCCGTTTCCGCGTCCTCTGGGGCCGAGCCCCAGACCCCGGCCGGGGGGCGAGCCCCCCTGGACCCCCCAAAAGACTCATGGCCCACACCTCTCCGCGCGTTGCGTGCCCGGGATCGGGATGATCGGCAGGGTGATGTCGAGCGAGGAAATGCCGATGGTGCCGCTGATCCCGCACAGGTAGTAGTTGAACCAGCTGCCGTAGCTGAGGGTCCGGGTGAACTTCTGCAGGTTGCCCGGCAGCACCTCGAGGAGGTGGTTGACCAGCTCACCGGAGTCGCCGAGGTTCTGCGACAGCGTGCCGAGCTTCGCGACGTCGTCCTTCAGCGCCGGGCGCGCGTCGGCCAGCAGCCCGGTGGTCGAGACGGCGAGGTCGCCGAGCGCGCTCACCGCGTCGCCGATCGGCTTGCGCTGCTCGGCCAGGCCGGACACGAGCTTCTGCGTCTGCTCGATGAGGTCGCCGAGCTGCGGGCCGTGCTGGTTGACCGTGCCGAGCACGGTGTTGAGGTTGGCGATCACCTGGCCGATCACCTGGTCCTTGCTCGCGATCGTCGTGGTGAGCGACGCCGTGTGCTGCAGGAGGCTGGTGATCGTGCCGCCCTCGCCCTGGAAGACGCTGATGATCTCGGCGGAGAGCTGGTTGACGTCCTTCGGGCTCAGCGCCTTGAACAGCGGCTTGAACCCGTTGAACAGCACGGTCAGGTTGAGCGCGGGTTTGGTGCGCTCGGGCGGGATCGTGCCGCCGTCGGGCAGGGGCTTGTCCCCCGGGACGTCGGTGCCGAGCGCGAGGTAGCGCTGGCCGACGAGGTTCCGGTACTTGATCGTCGCGGTCACCGACTCCGGCAGCCGGTAGGTGTGCTCGACGTCGAACCGGATCTCGGCGAGGTTCTGCTCGCCCTCGACCACCCCGATCGTGTCGACCTGGCCGACCTTGACCCCGGCGATGCGGACGTCGTCACCCTCCTTGAGCCCGGACGCGTCGGTGAACTTCGCCAGGTACCCCGACGTCACGCCGAAGTTGGTGTTCGCGATCGTGGCCGCGAGGACACCGGTGAACAGGACCGTGACGACGGCGAACACCAGCAGCTTCACCAGCGACGGGACGAAACTCCTCACTTGAGCTCCACCTCCGCTCCGCGGTAGAGCGGCCCGACGAGCAGGCCCGCCCAGCCGGGCACCTGGTCGGGCAGCGTGCCCAGCGCCGGGGACGCGAGCAGGCTGATCAGCTCGCTCTCGTCCTGGGAGCCGACGATGCCGCCGGTCCCGCCGACCGCGCCGCCGCCCGCCGTGACCGGGCCGGGCAGGCTGCCACCCGGGGACTTCGGCGGCGCGGGCTTGGTGGAGCCGTCCTTGATCGCGCCGTCCGGCGGGTACTGCGGCCAGAGGCCCGGCTTCGGCACCTGCGGGTAACAGCGGGGGCCGCGCTTGTCTTCGTACTTCGGCTCGTCGACGCCGGGCAGGTACTTGCCGCGGCTGGCGCTGAACTCGATGGTCACCCGGCTGACCTCGGGGTGCGCGGTGCCCTTGCCGAAGGCCAGCTCGGCCGGGGCGACCTCACCGGCGAGCTGGTTGAACAGGCACGGGTACTCCGGCGCGTACTTCGCCAGCACGTCCAGCGTCGGCTGGACGGCGGTGGTGAGCCGGATCAGGTTGTCCTTGTTGACCAGCAGGAAGTTCGTGAGGTCCACGGACGCCGCGGTGACGGTGGCGTAGAGGTCGCTCAGCCGGGTGCGCTGGTCGACGATCGTGCGGCTCGTGGTCGTCAGGTCGGACAGCGCCTGCAGCAGGTCCGGCGCGGCCTTGTCGTAGGTGTCCGAGACGTTCGCGATCCCGGTGATGTCGGCCTTGATGTCCGGCAGCGACGGGTTGAGCTTGCCGAGGTAGTCCGACAGCTGCGAGAGGGTCTGGCCGAGCTGCTTGCCGCGGCCGTCGAGCGCGGTCGACACGGCCGTGAGCGTGCTCGCCAGCTTCTCCGGCTGGACGGCCTGCAGCAGCGGCATCACGTCGTCGAGCACCTTCTGCAGCTCGATCGCGCTGCTGCTGCGGTCCTGCGGGATGACGTCGCCGGCCTTGATCGCCCCGTCGGAACGCGCGGGCAGCTGCAGCGAGACGTACCGCTCGCCGAACAGCGTCTTCGGCAACAGGCGCGCGGAGACGTTCTTGGGGATGACGGACGTCTTGTCCGGGTCCAGCGCCAGCTCCAGCTCGGCGTGGTCCCCCTTCGCCAGTACCGAACGGACCTCGCCGACGACCATGCCGCGGACCTTGACGTCGCCGCCCGTGCGCAGCTGGCTGCCGACGTGGTCGGTCTCGAGCTTCACGAGCGTCACCGCCGTGAACGCCTTGTTGTAGACGGCGAGCGTGAAGGCGATGAACAAGGCGGCCACGAGCAGGAAGGCGAGCCCCAGCACCTGGTACCGGAGCCGCTGCCAGAGTGCCTTCCTCATCCGGAGATCCTCACCGTGGTGTTGGCGCCCCAGATCGCGAGGGACAGGAAGAAGTCCAGGACCGAGATCAGCACGATCGACGTCCGCACCGCGCGGCCCACGGCCACGCCGACGCCGGCCGGGCCGCCGCTCGCGGTGTAGCCGTAGTAACAGTGGGACAGGATCACGAGCACGCTGAACACGATCACCTTCCCGAACGACCAGAGCACGTCCCCCGGTGGCAGGAAGAGCGTGAAGTAGTGGTCGTAGGTACCCGCGGACTGGCCGTAGAGCCAGATGGTGATCTGCCGGGACGCGAGGTAGCTCGACAGCAGGCCGACCGCGTACAACGGGATGACCGCGGCGACGCCGGCGAGCACGCGGGTCGTCACCAGGTACGGCATGCTCGGCACGGCCATGACCTCCAGCGCGTCGATCTCCTCGGAGATCCGCATCGCGCCGAGCTGGGCGGTGAAGCCGCAGCCGACCGTCGCGCTCAGGGCGAGCCCGGCCGAGAGCGGCGCGACCTCGCGGGTGTTGAAGTAGGCGGAGATGAACCCGGTGAGCGCGGCCGTGCCGAGCTGGTTGAGCGCGGAATAGCCTTGGAGGCCGACGATCAGGCCGGTGAACAGCGTCATCCCGATCATCACGCCGAGCGTGCCGCCGATGACCGCGAGACCGCCGGTGCCGAAGCAGACTTCGGTGAGCAGCCGCAGCGTTTCCCGGCTGTAGCGGCGGATCGTGCGCGGGGACCAGGCGAGGGCCTGGGCGGCGAACGCGAGCAGCTTGCCCAGGCCTTCGAGGCTCTGGCCGGGACGCGCGATGTACTCGAGCGTCCGGTCGCGTTCGATCGGTTCCGCCGTCATCACATGGCCTTCGGCGGGACGATCCGCAGGTAGATCGCGGTGAGCACGACGTTGATGAGGAACAGCAGCAGGAACGTGATGACGACGGCCTGGTTGACGGCGTCGCCGACGCCCTTCGGCCCGGGCGGCGGGTTCAAGCCGCGAAACGCCGCGACAACGCCGGCGACGAAGCCGTACAACAGGGCCTTGATCTCGCTGATCCACAGGTCCGGGACCTGGGCGAGCGCGTTGAAGCTGGCCAGGTACGCGCCGGGCGTGCCGCCCTGCAGGACGACGTTGAAGAAGTACCCGCCGAGTACGCCGACGACGCTGACCAAGCCGTTGAGCAGCACCGAAACCACCATGGCGGCCAGCACGCGCGGCACGATCAGGCGCTGGATCGGGTTGACGCCCAGCACTTCCATGGCGTCGATCTCTTCACGGATCTTGCGCGCGCCGATGTCCGCGCACACGGCGCTGCCGCCGGCGCCCGCGACGAGCAGGGCGGTGATCAGCGGGCTGGCCTGCTGCACGATGGCCAGCGCGCTGGCCGCGCCGGTGAACGACTGGGCGCCGATCTGCGCGGTCAGCGAGCCGAGCTGCAGCGCGATCACCGCGCCGAACGGGATGGCCACCAGCGCGGTCGGCAGGATCGTGACGCTGGCGAAGAACCAGCACTGCTGGATCCACTCGCGGGCCTGGAAGGGGCGCTTGAAGATCGCGCGCAGGACTTCCCAGGAGAGCGTGGCGAGGCGGCCGACCTGCGTCAACGCCGCCGTTCCCGGGAGCGTGCCCGTGCTGTCGCTCACCACACCTCCCAGTGGGTCGTCAGTGACCTCCGAGTCTTCTCCACACCCGGTGCCCGATTTTCGTTAGCGGTGTTAACCGCTCAACTCTGTTCATTCAAAAATTGAGCGCGTGGGACGCCGTCGCCCCGCCGTCGGCCACGAACTCCGATCCCGTGCAGTACGAGCTTTCTTCGCTGGCCAGGAACAGCACGAGCTTCGCGATGTCCTCGGGCTGCCCGACCCGGCCGAGCGCCACCTTCTTCCCGACGTACGACATGTCGACCTTCTGGCCGCCGGCCGCGGTGGAAACCATTTGCGTGTCGATCGCGCCGGGGTGCACCGAGTTGACCCGGATGTGCTTCTTGCCGAGTTCCATGGCCGCGACCTTGGTCATCCCGCGGATCGCGAACTTGCTCGCGGTGTAGGCGATCAGGTACGGCATCCCGGCCAGACCCTCCACAGAGGACACGTTGACGATGGAGCCACCGCCGGCGGCGGTCATCGGTTCAACGACCGAGCGCATCCCGAGAAACGCCCCGATCTGGTTCACCCGGATGACGCGCTCGTAATCGGCCAGTGTCGTCTTGCCCAGTTCCGAGAAATGGAGGATGCCCGCGTTGTTGACCAGCACGTTCAGCGCTCCGAACTCCGTGGTCGCCCGCTCGATGGCCGCAGCCCAGTCGTCCTCGCTGCCGACGTCGAGGTGCTGGTAGACGGCGGCGTCGCCGAGGTCGGCGGCGAGCTGCTTGCCCTCGTCGTCCAGGATGTCGGCGATCACCACCTTCGCGCCTTCGGCGGCGAACGCGCGTGCGGCCGCCTCGCCCTGGCCGCGCGCGGCGCCGGTGATGAGGGCGATCTTTCCGTCGAGCCTCACGAGTCCTCCAGGATTTCGGTGGCGGCGAACATCCGGCCGGGGTCACGGTCGGCGAAGTAGCCGGAGACGGTCGTTTCGAGTTCGTCCAGCGACCAGCGCTGCTCGATCCGCGGGGCCGCGACCAGCGCGACCGTGCCGCCGTGGACGACGAACACCTGGCCGTTGACGTCCTCGGCGGCCGGGGAAGCGAGGTAGGCGACGAAGGGGGCGACGTGCTCGACCGAAAGCGGGTCGGCGCCGTCGGCCGGGGCCGCGCCGAACACGCCTTCGGTCATCGCCGTCCGCGCCCGCGGGCAGATCGCGTTCGCGCGGACGCCGTACTTGGCCAGGCCGCGGGCGGCCGACATGGTGAGCGCGGTGATGCCGGCCTTGGCGGCGGCGTAGTTGGGCTGCCCGGGTGAACCGATCAGGAACGCCTCGGACGCGGTGTTCACCAGCCGCCCGTACACCGGCCGACCGTCCGCTTTGGACTTGTCGCGCCAGTGCTTCGCGGCGTTGCGGGACAACAGGAAGTGCCCGCGCAGGTGGACGCGGAGCACGGTGTCCCACTCGTCGTCGGACATCGAGAACAGCATCTTGTCGCGCAGCACGCCGGCGTTGTTCACGACGATGTCGAGCCCGCCGAGGTCGAGCGCGGCCGCGACGAGCGTGTCCGCCGTGGCGCGCTCGCCGACGTCGCCGGCAACCGCGACGGCCTTGCCACCGGCGGCTTCGATCTCTTCGACGACGTCCTTCGGCGCGCTGATGTCGTTGACGACGACGGTCGCGCCCCGCGCGGCGAGGGCGAGCGCTTCGGCCCGTCCCAGTCCCGCGGCGGCGCCCGTGACGATCGCTGTCCGGCCGGTCAGGCTCACGCGAGGCCTCCTCATCGAGTCCTGGATCCCGCATACACTAGAATCTGTTCTCGTTTTGGGCAAGGCTTTCAGTAAACACCGCTAACCGGTGATGAACAGGGCGTTCTTCGGGCAGCCCTTGACCGCACCGGCGACCCGTTCCGCCTGGTCGCCAGGCACCGGACCCGGCTGGATGACCAGTTCTTCGTCGTCGTCGAGGTCGAAGACGCCCGGCGCGAACCCCACGCACACCGCGTTCGCCTCGCAGAGCGAACGATCGACGCCGATCTCCATGCTTCCTCCGCCGCGAGAGTCGTGTTACAACTAGAACAGGTTCTACTATAACGCCGGATCGAGGTGACGGGTGCGGATCGACTACACGCCGGAGCAGCGGGCACTGGCCGCGGAGCTTCGGGAGTACTTCGCCGAGCTGATGACGCCGGAACGCCGTGACGGCCTGCGCGCGGGCAACGGCGAGTACGGCGACGGCCTGGCCTACAAGGAGATCGTCCGGCAGCTGGGCAAGGACGGCTGGCTGGCGCTCGGCTGGCCGCCGGAGTACGGCGGGCAGGGCCGGCCGATGCTCGACCAGCTCATCTTCACCGACGAGGCGGCGGTCGCCGGGGTGCCGGTGCCGTTCCTGACGGTGAACACCGTCGGGCCGACCATCATGCGCTACGGCACCGACGAGCAGAAGGCGTTCTACCTGCCGAAGATCGCCGCGGGCGAGCTGCACTTCTCGATCGGCTACTCCGAGCCGGAGGCCGGTACCGACCTCGCGTCGCTGCGGACGCGCGCGGTGCGCGACGGCGACGAGTACGTCGTCACCGGGCAGAAGATGTGGACCAGCCTGATCGAGCACGCCGACTACGTCTGGCTCGCCGTCCGGACCGATCCCGAGGCCAGGAAGCACCGCGGCCTGTCGATCCTGATCGTGCCGACGTCGGCGCCCGGGTTCTCCTGGACCAAGGTGCACACGGTGGCGGGCGCGGGCACCAGCGCGACGTACTACGACGACGTGCGCGTGCCGGTGTCGGCGCGCGTGGCCGAGGAGAACGCGGGCTGGCCGCTGATCACCAACCAGCTCAACCACGAGCGGGTCGCCCTGACGTCGTCGGCGCCGGTGCGCAAGGCCCTCGCCGACGTCCTGGCCTGGGCGAAGGAGACCGGCGCCATCGACCAGGAGTGGGTGCGGCTGCACCTCGCGCGGGTGCACGCCGGGGCGGAGTACCTGAAGCTGCGGAACTGGCGGATCGCCTGGGCGGCCGCGGCGAGCGAGCTGGGGCCGGCCGACGCGTCGGCGACCAAGGTGTACGGCACCGAGTTCGCGATCGAGGCCTACCGGCTGCTGATGGAGGTGCTCGGCAACGCGGCCGTCGTCCGCGACGGCTCACCGGGCGCGCTGCTGGCCGGGCGGATCGAACGGCAGCACCGCTCGGCGCTGATCCTCACCTTCGGCGGCGGCACCAACGAGATCCAGCGGGACATGATCGCCGCGACCGCCCTCGGCCTGCCCGTCACGCGCTAGGAGCGTTCCATGGACTTCACCCCTTCCGAGGCGTCGGCCGACCTCGCCGCGCTGACCCGGCGGATCCTGGCCGACAAGCTCACCCACGACCCGCACGGGACCGGCGGCTTCGACGCTCCACTGTGGACGGCCCTGGGCCAGGCGGGTGTGCTCGACGCGGCCCTGCCGTCGTCTCTCGGCGGCGGCGGTTTCGGGCTGCTGGAGCAGTGCGCGGTGCTGACCGAGATCGGCCGCGCGGTGGCCGCGGTCCCCTACCTGACGTCGATCACGATGGCGGCGGCGGCGCTGGCGGAGTTCGGCACGCCGGAGCTGGTGGACCGCTGGGTGCTGCCGGTGCTGCGCGGCGAGCGCGTGCTCACGGTGGCCCTGTCCGGTTTCACCGCGTCGGACGGGCGCGTGTCCGGCACCGAGTCCGCGGTGCCGTTCGGCGCGTACGCCCACGGCTTCCTGGTGGCGGCGCCCGGTGAGGTGTTCCTGGTCGACGCGGCGGACCCGGGAGTCACCGTGCAACCGCAGCAGACGGTGGACCACGCGGATGCGGCGCTGCTGGAATTGTCCGACGTGGCCGGGATTTCCCTCGGCCCGATCGGCGAGTGGCTGCGCCTGCGCGGCACGGCCGGAGCCTGCGCGCAGCAGCTCGGCGTCGTCGAGCGCGCGCTGGAGCTGACGGCGGCGTACGCGGCCGAGCGGAAGCAGTTCGACCACGTGATCGGCGGCTTCCAGGCGGTCCGCCAGCGCCTCGCGGACGCCTACGTCGACGTCGAGGCCGTGCGGCTGACGTCCCAGCAGGCGGTGTGGCGGCTGGCGTCGGACCTCCCGGCCGCGGAAGCGGTGGCGACGGCCAAGTTCTGGGCCGCGGAGGCCGGCCACCGGGTGGCCCACACGACGGTGCACGTCCACGGCGGCGTCGGCATCGACGTCGACCACGTGGTGCACCGCTACTTCGTGGCCGCGAAGCGCCTGGAGTTCCTGTTCGGCCCAGCGACCCTCCAGCTGCTGGCCCTGGGCGACGAGCTGGCGGCGTCCTAGCGCGCCGCGCAGGCCCAGAACTCCCGCATCAGCGGGGTCGGTTCCGGGCTGGTCATCTGGAGCTGGGTCAGCAGGACCGTGACCGTGCCCGTCGCCGGGACCAGGTGGGCCGCGGTGCCCGCGCCGCCGATCCAGCCGTAGCGGCCGGGGACGTGCCAGGGAGCCGTCGCCTCGACGTCCACCGAGCCGCCGAACCCCCAGCCCTGGCCCTGCAGGAACACCCGGGCGGCCGCGCGCTGGGCCGGTGTCAGCTGGTCGGTGGTCATCCGGCGCACCGACTCCGGCGTCAGCAGCCGGTGGTCGCCCACCCGGCCCTCGGCCAGCAGGAACCGTGCGAATGCGAGCAGGTCGTCGGCCGTCGACACCAGGCCGCCGCCCCCGGACGGGAACACCGGCTCGCCGCTCCACCGGCCCTCCGGCGGGTCGGCCAGCACCAGCCCGGCCGCGCCCCGGCGGTAGGCGCTCGTGAACCGGCCCAGCGCCGGGGTCGGCACCGAGAACCCGGTGTCGGCCATGCCGAGCGGCTCGAACAGCCGCTCCGCGAGGAACTCCGGCAGCGACCGCCCCGACACCCGCGCGATCAGCACCCCCTGCAGCTCCGCGGGGGTGTCGTACAGCCACGCCGCACCGGGCTGGCACAGCAGCGGGACCTGCGCCAGCGCGGCCACCCACTCGTCCGGCGGCAGGGTGCGGGCCTCGGCCGGGTGGCCCAGCACCTGGAACAGCAGGTCCACCGCGGGCAGGTCCATGTCCGCCGCGAGGCCGTAACCGCAGCGGAAGGTCAGCAGGTCCTCGACGGTGATCGGCCGGACGGCGGGCACGACGTCGTCGACCGGGCCCTCCGGCGTCCGCACCACCACCGGGGACGCCAGCTCCGGCAGCCACCGGGCGATCGGGTCGTCCAGCGCGAGGGAACCGTCGTCGACGAGCAGCATGACCGCCGCGGCGACGATCGGCTTGGTCAGCGACGCGATGCGGAACAGCGAGTCCCGGGCCATCGGCACGGTGCCTCCGGCGTCGGCCGAGCCCGCGGCCGCCACCTCGACCCGGTCGCCGCGCGCGACGAGGGCGACCGCGCCGGGCACGTCCGCGGCGTGCCGGGTCAGCAGTTCGGTGAGCATGCTCAGTCCTGGGGGTTGATGGCGCGCAGGCGCCGCGGGCCGGTGTCGGGCCGGGACGGCGGCGGGCCCAGCACCAGCCGGGCGTTGGCGACGAACGCGCCGTCGGGCGAGGCCAGGATCGGGTCCAGCGTCAGCGACCGCACCTCGGGGTTGTCCTCGGCGAGCGCGGCCACGCGCAGCACCATGTCCTGCAGCGCGGCGAGGTCGGCGGGCTCATCACCGCGGTAGCCGGTGAGCAGCGGCGCCGTCCGGGGTTCGCGCAGCAGCGTCGCCGCGTCGACGTCGGTGACCGGCACCGCCCGGTAGGCGCGGTCCCCCAGCAGCGTGCTGACCAGCCCGGACAGGCCGAACGACACGAGCGAGCCGAACGACGGGTCGTCCTGCAGCCCGATCACGCACGACAGGCCCTTCGGCGCCATCCGCTGCACGTACACGTCGTCCTCACCGGAGATCTCGCGCAACGTCGCGTAGGCCGTGCGCACCGCGTCCTCCGACCCCAGGTCGAGCCGGACGCCGGCGAGGTCGGGCCGGCCGCGCAGCCGCTCGTCGACCGCCTTGAGCGTCACGGGGTAGCCGAGCTCGGCGGCCGCCGCGACCGCTTCGTCCACTGTGGACACCACGCGGAACGGGACCACGTCGATGCCGTAACAGCCCAGCAGGCGCACGACGTCCGGGTCCGGCAGCACCGTCGTCTTGCCGTCCTCGGCGGCCAGCAGCTCGCGCACGATCACCTGCGCCTGCTCGGTGTGGATGCGCGACGGCCGCACCAGCGTGCCCTGCGGCCGCTGCCGCCAGGCGGCGTACCGGACGACCTTCGCGAGCGCGTTCACCGCGCGTTCCGGGCTCGGGTACGACGGGATCGAGCCGCGCGTCGGGACGCCCTCTTCGGTCGACACCGCCAGCTCGTCCGGCACGCCTTCGGCCGCGAGGAACGTCGAGACGATCGGCTTTTGCTGCCCCAGCTCGACGACGGTCTCCCGCAAGGCGCGCGCGTACGCGGTGCCGGGGATCGCCACCGGCGGCGCGAACACGACGACCAGCGCGTCGGTGTCCGGCGAGGTCAGCGCCTCCCCCACCGCTTTCGCGAAGTCCTCCGGACCGGCCTGCGGGCCGACGTCCACCGGATCCGACGCGAGCCGCAGCCCCTGCGCGCGGGCGGTGTCGGCGGCCAGCAGCCCGATCGCGCTCGAGTTGCCGACGATGGCGACCCGCGGCCCGGCGGGCAGCGGCTGGTGCGCGAAGACGAGCGCGGTGTCGAACAGCTGCGCCAGCGACTCGACCCGCACGACCCCGGCCTGCTCGAACAGGGCCTGGACGCTGATCTCGTCGATCTCGGTGGACGTCGCCGCCAGCTGCGAGCGGACCGCGTGGCGCCCCGACTTCACCGCGACGATCGGCTTCGTCCGGGCCAGCCGCCGCGCCAGCCGGGCGAACTTGCGCGGGTTGCCGAAGGACTCCAGGTACAGCAGCACGAGGTCGGTGTCCGGGTCGGTTTCCCAGTACTGCAGCAGGTCGTTACCGGAGACGTCGGCGCGGTTGCCCGCCGAGACGAACGTCGACAGGCCGAGCCCGCGCGCCTCGGCGTCGGCCAGGATCGCCGTGCCCAGCGCGCCGGACTGGCAGAAGAACCCGGTGCGCCCGCGGCCCGGTAGCCGCGGCGCGAGGGTGGCGTTGAGCCGGACGCCGGGCGCGGTGTTCAGCACGCCGAGCGCGTTCGGCCCGACGACGCGCATGCCGTGCGCCCGGGCCTCGCCGACCAGCCGCAGCTCGGCGTGCAGGCCGTGCGGGCCGGCCTCGCCGAAGCCGCCGGAGACGATCAGCAGGGTCTTCACGCCCTTGGCCAGGCAGGCGTCCAAAACGGACTCGACGGCCTCGGCGGGCACCGCGACCAGCGCCAGGTCGACCGAGTCCGGGATGTCCAGCACCGACGGGTAGGCGCGCACCCCGCGGATCGAGCGGTGCTCCGGGTTGACCGGGTAGACGGTGCCGGTGAACGCGGCGGCCAGCAGGTTCACGAAGGCGACGTGGCCGACCTTGCCCGGCTCGGCGGAGGCGCCGATCACCGCGACGGACTTCGGGTGCAGCAGGTTGTGCACGCTGCGCGCCTCGGCGGCCTGCTCCCGCGAGCGGGCCACGGCCAGCGACTCCTCGGTCGGGTCGATGTCGAACTCCAGGTGCAGCACGCCCTCTTCGAACTCGCGGCTGACCTGGTAACCGGCGTCGCGGAAGACGCGGACCATCGCGGCGTTCTCGGCGAGCACCTCGGCGACGAACCGGCGCAGGCCGGATTCGGACGCGGCCGCGGCCAGGTGCTCCAGCAGGATCGAGCCGAGGCCCCGGCCCTGGTGCGCGTCGTCGACCACGAAGGCCACCTCGGCCGACGGCCCGTCGTCCAGCCGCTCGTACCGGCCGACCGCGATGATGTCGTCGCCCAGGAACGCGGCGAACGCGACCCGGTCGTGGTGGTCGACGGTGGAGAACCGCTTCAGGTCCTTCTCGGGGATCCGCGGGTAAGCGCCGAAGTAGCGGAAGTAGCGGGTGCGCTCGGAGAGCTTCCCGTGGAAGGAGACGAGCCCGTCGGCGTCGGCCGGGACGACCGGGCGCAGGTGGACGGTGCCGCCGTCGGACAGCACGACGTCGGCCTCCCAGTCGCGGGGGTAGTCGAAGGGGTCCCGTCCGGCCATGGTGAATCAGTCCCTGGGATCGTCGGGATCCAGGCCGTGCAAGGGAAAGACGGCCCGGCGCGTGTCCCGGACGGCGACGTCGACCGGGTCGTCCTCGCCGTCGCCCCACGGCTTGAACTCCGTGTCGCGGTCGTCGGTCATCGCCGCCGGCAGCTCGGCGTTCGGCGCGGCCTTGCCCACGGTGGAGACCCAGCCGGGCGGCAGCGGCGTCGCCGGGTCGACGTCCCGGTCGAGCACGGTGGCGATCAGGTGCGTCCACGACCGCGGGACCACCCGGATCAGCTGGTACCCGCCCCCGCCGACGGCGATCCACTTGCCGCCCGCGTAGGTGTTGGCGAGGTCACGCAGGGTGGCGTAGATGGTGCGGTGGCCGTCGACGCTCAGCGAGAGGTCGGCCAGCGGGTCTTCCTCGTGCGAGTCGACCCCGCACTGGGTGAACAGCAGCTGCGGCTCGAAGTCGGCCAGCAGCGACGGGACGACGGCGTTGAACGCCCGCAGCCACCCGGGATCCCGGGTGCGCGGCGGCAGCGGCACGTTGACCGCGGTGCCGTCGGCCTTGCCGCGGCCGGTCTCGGCCGAGTAGCCGGTGCCCGGCCAGAGCGTGAACGGGTGCTGGTGCATGGAGATCGTGAGGACGCGGGGGTCGTCGTAGAAGGCCGCCTGGACGCCGTCGCCGTGGTGGACGTCGGTGTCGATGTAGGCGATCCGCTCGAAGCCGTGGTCGAGCAGCCACGAGATCGCGACGGCGCAGTCGTTGTAGACGCAGAACCCGGACGCCCGGTCCCGCATCGCGTGGTGCAGCCCCCCGGCGATGTTGACGGCGCGGGTGGCCTCGCCCTCGGCGATCTTGCGCGCGGCCAGCAGCGTCGACCCGACGACCAGCGCCGACGCGTCGTGCATGTCGCTGAACACGGGGTTGTCGGACGTCCCGAGCCCGTGCCCGACGTCCCACCCGACGAGCGGCGCCTCCCGCACGGCGGCCAGGTACTCGGGCGCGTGGATCCGCAGGAGCTCCTCGTCCCCGGCAGCGCTCGGCACGAGCAGCTCGACGCCGTCGAGCACCCCGAGCTCGGTGGCCAGCCGGACGGTGAGTTCCAGCCGGACGGGGTTGAACGGGTGATCCCCACCCAGGTCGTAACCCAGCAGGGAGGAGTCCCACACGACAGCCGGCGACATGCCCCCGACTGTAGTGCCGATCGCGGCGGTCCGCGGCCCCGGAGAGCCGTGCTGGTTGTCTCCGCCGCCGGTCCCGGCCTCGGGGAACCCGTCCGGCCTACGGCTGCCGCAGGCCGCGGACACGCGGAGGTCGCAGCCGCGAAAGCCCGGCTCGGCCAGGCAGTCGACCACCGCGCACCCCGGCCGCGCAGTTGCCGACGTGTGCCGTGAAGGCCTCCTTCACGGCACTTCGACGTGGGTGGAGGCGGGTCAGCCGGGGAGGTCGCCGGTGGCCGCGGGGCGGGCCGGGTTGCGGGACCAGTGGGACCACGAGCCCGCGTACAGGCCCGCGCCCGGGTGGCCGGCGATCTCCAGGGCCAGTACCACCGAACTCGCTGTGACGCCCGAGCCGCAGTACGCGCCGACCGGTTCGCCGGGGCGCAGGCCCAGGCCGGCGAAGCGGTCGGCCAGCTCCTCCGGGGTGCGCCAGCGGCCGTCGGCCGTGTGGCCGGCGAACGGGGCGTTCACCGCGCCCGGGATGTGGCCCGCGCGCGGGTCGACCGGCTCGGTTTCGCCGCTGTAGCGCGCCGCGGCGCGGGCGTCGAGCAGCAGGCCGTCGCGGGCCAGCGCGGCCGCCTCGTCGGCGTCCAGGACCGGCATGCCGCCCGGCCGGACCTCGATGTCGCCCGGCTCCGGGCTCGGCGGCTCGCTGTCCACCGGGTGGCCGTCGGCGGTCCACGCCGCGTAACCGCCGTCGAGCACCGCGACCTCGCCGTGGCCCGCCCAGCGCAGCAGCCACCAGGCGCGCGCCGCCACCGACCCGTCGGCGTCGTCGTAGACCACCACGGGACCGTCCGCGCGCACGCCGGCCGCGCGGAGGTCGCGCTGCAGGTCGGTGGGATCGGGCAGCGGGTGCCTGCCGCCTTCGCCCGGCTCGCCCGCGAGCACGCGGTCGAGGTCGGTGAAGACCGCGCCGGGGACGTGACCGTCCCGGTAGGACTCCGCACCCGGCGGGCCGGTGAGCCGCCAGCGGACGTCGAGGACGACGGGCCGGTCGCCGGCCGGGCCGGCCAGCGCGGCGGCGAGGTCGGTGGTGCTGATCAGCGGACGCATACCTCCCATCTTGCAGCGACCCGGATCACTCTCCCGGCCGGGTCGGACATTTCCACCCCTGGTGAGTAGTTACGCCGAGGGCCGCCGCCGCTGTCGGGGTCAACGACTACGATGAGCAACGCGGACGAAGGGGACAGCGTGAACGATCTCATCGACACCACCGAGATGTACTTGCGTACGATCTACGAGCTCGAAGAAGAGGGTGTCGTCCCGCTGCGCGCCCGGATCGCCGAGCGACTGCAGCAAAGCGGCCCGACCGTGAGCCAGACCGTCGCCCGCATGGAGCGCGACGGACTGGTCGTGGTCGCGGACGACCGGCACCTCCAGCTCACCGACCACGGCCGGGAGCTGGCCATCGCCGTCATGCGCAAGCACCGCCTGGCCGAACGCCTCCTCGTCGACGTCATCGGGCTCGAGTGGGAGCACGTGCACAACGAGGCCTGCCGCTGGGAACACGTGATGAGCGAGGCCGTCGAGCGCAAGCTCGTCAAGCTGCTCGACCACCCGACCACCTCCCCCTACGGCAACCCGATCCCCGGTCTGGACAAGCTGGGCGACGGCGACCCCGCCCCGCCCGCGGAGGCGGACCTCGTCCGGCTCGACGAGTTCGCCCGCACCGGCGGCGGCCGCGTCGAGATCCGGCGCATCGCCGAGCACGTCCAGCTGGACGAGTCGCTGATGACCGAGCTCAAGTCGGTCGGGATCGTGCCGGGCGGCACGGTCGTCATCGGCAAGGCCAACGGCACCACCATCGAGGTCACCGGCGGCGACAACACCGCGCAGGTCTCCACGTCCGCGCTGCACGCCGTCCTGGCGCAGGCCAGGTGAACCCGGCCTCGGAGGCCGCGGCGGCGTTCCGCACGGTGCACGGCGCCACGCCGGCCGGCGTGTGGTCGGCGCCCGGCCGGGTGAACCTGATCGGCGAGCACACCGACTACAACGACGGTTTTGTCCTGCCCTTCGCGCTGCCGCACCGCTTGGCCGCGGCCGCGTCACCCCGCGAGGACGGCATCCTTTCGGTGGCCACTCTCGGTGACGACGGGCAACTCCAGCGTTCCGGCGACCTCCAGATCGCCGACCTGGCGCCCGGCACGGTCGACGGGTGGGCCGCGTACCCGGCGGGGGTCGCCTGGGTGCTGCGCGACCAGGGGTTCACCGACGGCGCCGACCTGGTCGTCGCCGGCGACGTGCCGTCGGGGGCCGGGCTCTCCTCCTCCCACGCGCTCGAGTGCGCGGTGTCGCTGGCGCTGCTGGGCCTGGCCGGCCTGGAGCTCGACGGCGCCGGCGAGCGCGTCCCGGCCCGGCCCGAGGTGGCCCGGTGGGTGCAACGCTCGGAAAACGACTTCGTCGGCGCGCCGACCGGCCTGCTCGACCAGACGGCGTCCCTGTGCTGCACCGAATCGCACGTGCTGTTCCTCGACGTCCGGTCGGGCGAGCAGGAGCAGGTGCCGTTCGGGCTGGCCGAGGCCGGGCTGCAGGTGCTGATCATGGACACCCGCACCAAGCACTCGCACGCCGAGGGCGGGTACGGCGAGCGGCGGCGCGGCACCGAACGAGCGGCCGAGCTGCTCGGGGTGAAGGCCCTGCGCGACGTCACCGCCGAAGGCCTCGCCGACGCGCTCGACCGGCTCCCGGCGGATCTGGCGCCGCTCGTGCGGCACGTGGTCACCGAGAACCAGCGGGTGCTCGACGTCGTCGCCCTCCTGCGTGAGGGCAGGATCGCCGAGATCGGCCCGTACCTGGACGCTTCGCACGTCAGCATGCGCGACGACTACCGGATCTCCACGGCCGAGCTGGACCTCGCGGTCGACGCGGCGCGTGAGGCCGGCGCGCTCGGCTCGCGGATGACCGGCGGCGGCTTCGGCGGCTCGGCGATCGCGCTGGTCCGCGACGCCGACCTGGCCGGGGTCAAGGCCGCTGTGGACTCGGCGTTCGAGAAGGCCGGCTACCGGCGGCCGCGGATGTTCACCGCGGTGCCGTCCCGCGGCGCCGGGCGCGACGAGGTCTGAGCCCGGGCGGGGGCAACCCCCGCCCGGGGCCACCCGTCGCCATGGGGGAAGACTGTGGCGCACAGTCACCCTCGACAGGAAGGCCTGGACGTGTCGGAGCAGAGCAACGCCCTGAAACTGGTCGTGACGGGCGGAGCGGGGTACGTCGGCAGTGTCTGCGCGGCCCGGCTCGTCGAAGCCGGGCACGACGTCACGGTCGTCGACGACCTGTCCACCGGGCACGCCGACGCCGTCCACCCGGACGCGCGGTTCGTCGAGGGTGACGCCGCCGAGGTGGCGGGCAGCCTGCTTCGCGAGGGCTTCGACGGCGTGCTGCACTTCGCGGCCAAGTCGCTGGTCGGCGAGTCGATGACCGATCCGGCGAAGTACTGGGAAGGCAACGTCGTCACGTCGCTGCGGCTGCTCGAGGCCATGCACGAGCACGGCACGCCGCGCCTGGTGTTCTCCTCGACCGCGGCCACCTACGGCGAGCCGGAGTCGTCGCCGATCGCGGAGTCCGCGCCGACCCGCCCGACCAACACCTACGGCGCCACGAAGCTGGCCATCGACCACGCGATCACCAGCTTCGCCGCCGCGCACGGCCTGGCCGCGGTAAGCCTGCGGTACTTCAACGTCGCCGGCGCGTACGGCGCCTTCGGCGAGCGCCACGCCACGGAAACCCATCTCATCCCTCTCGTTCTGCAGGTCGCCACGGGCGACCGCGAGCGCATCCAGATCTTCGGCGACGACTACCCGACGCCGGACCACACCGCCGTCCGCGACTACATCCACGTCGCGGACCTCGCGGACGCCCACCTGCTGGCGCTGAAGCACGCGACCGCGGGTGAGCACCGCATCTACAACCTGGGCAACGGCACCGGTTTCTCCGTTCTCGAGGTGATCGAGGCCTGCCGCGAGGTCACCGGCCACGCGGTGCCGGCCGCGGTGGCGCCGCGCCGCGCGGGCGACCCGTCGGTGCTCGTCGCGGCCAGCGACCGGGCCCGCGAGGAGCTCGGCTGGAAGCCGGAGCGCACCGACCTGGCCGGCATCGTCCGCGACGCCTGGACCTTCACCCAGTCACGGCGCGCGGCCCAAGCCTGACGGCTAAGTGGCGCTCGGCGGCGAGCCGGGCGCCACGAGCACGGCCGGATTTGCGGCGGCACAGGCAGCGCCTCAGAACGGTGGTTGCTCTACGGGCTCCGGGCCGAATCGGAGGTGCGTTCGGCGACCGCGAACACCGACCCAGTGAGCATCACCGGCGTGGGCACGGCCGGGATTCTGCGTGGCGCAAGGTAATCCTCCTCAGCACGGCGGTTGCTCCACGGGCTCCAGACCCAAACCGAGATACGGCCGGCGACCGCGAACACCGACCTGGCGAGCATCACCCGCGTGGACACAGCCAGGACTCCGCGTGACACACGGCAACCCTCCTCATAACGGCCGTTGCTCCACGGGCTCCAGACCCAAACCAAAATGTGGTCGGCGACCGCGAACATCGACCTGGCGGGCATCACCCGCGTGGACAGCCGGGATTCTGCGTGGCGCACGGCAACCTCCTCAGAACGAACGGTTGATCCACGGGCTCCAGACCGAAACCGAGACACGGCCGGCGACCGCAAACACCGACCCGGTGAGCATCACCGGCGTGGATACGGCCGGGATTTGTTCTGACACAAGGCAATCCGCCTCCGAACGGTGGTTGCTCCACGGGGCTCCGGGCCGAAACGGAGATGCGACCGGCGACCGCGAACACCGACCTGGCGAGCATCACCGGCGTGGACACGGCCAGGACTCCGCGTGACGCAAGGTGATCCGCCTCAGAACGGTGGTTGCTCCGCAGGCTCCAGGCCGAAGCCCGGCATGCTGTCGGTTTCTGCGGCCAGGGCCAGGCCCAGTAGTTGCTCCGGGGGCATTCCGTGGTCCAGGACCGTGGTCAGCAGGCGGGCCATCAGGTGGTCCGGGGCCGCCTCCAGGGCGTTCTCCAGGGCCATACCCGCGAAGGTGCCTTCGCCGCGCATGAACGCCGTGTAGCCCAATAACGTCGCCGCCTCGGCTCGTTCTGGGGCGGGGAGCTCCTGGACCAGCGTCAGCCAGAGGCGCTCGGCCTCGCGGGCCTCCAGGGTGCCCGGTGGGACCGCCATCGTCAGGCACACGTCGCGGATCTCGGAGAGTGTCAGGGCGCACGCCAGGCGGACGGCCTCGGCGTCCGTGGGCGGGCCTTCACCGCGGCGCTGGCGGTCGAACGCCGCGCGGATCTCCGCGGCCGCGTCGTCGACGCGCGTCGATTCGGGCCACGGCGGCTCGGCCAGCCGGGACAGCTCGTCGGCTCGGCGGGCCACGGCTTCCGGTGACCGCGGGGCTAGCAGCGCCGCCAGCTCCTCGCGGCTGTCGAACACCACCGTGCCGCTCTCGGTGGCGGCGGCCGCGGCCACCGTCGAGGCGGGGTCCGGCAGCTCGCCGGCGCAGTCCTCGTCGGTATAACACACCCAGGGGGCGCCCTCCGCGATGTCGGCGGCCCACACCGCGTGCAGCACCGGGAGGCCGAACTCGGCGAGCGCCACCGCCAGCTCGTCGACGAAGCCCGCGTGCGGCGGCGGGCCGCCGGACCTTCGCCGGCCGCCGATGATCGCCACCGTGACGCCGGTGTGCGGGGCGGCGGCGAACCGGGGTGCGAGCGCCCGGGCCTGGTGGATCCGGTCCTCGCGGCGGGGCAGGTCGGCGCGCATCACCAGGCCGAGGCGGTCGCCGACGGGTGGCCGGTGGCCCAGCAGGACGACGGAGGCGCCCAGCCGGAAGCCGAGCAGGTACGGGAGCGCGGCCAGCAGCTGCGCGGGGTTTCTGAGGTCGACCGGCGTGCGGCCGGTCGGGATGGCGGTGGTCATGCCTCCACCGTGGGGCAGGACGGGGCCGGATGGGGCGGTGGCGGCGAATCTGTGGATGGGCGGGGCCGTTGTGGACGGATGGGCCCCGGAGCCGGTCCGGGCGGCGGTTTCTGTCGGTGGGGCGGGCTAGAGTGCCCGGCCCCACCGACCGGGGTCGCTCAGCCGCAGTGCTCGAACGGGCTCTCGTAGGTGTTGCTGCCCACCGAGCCGCCCCACTTCACGCAGGTGGCCGCGGCGGTCTTCTTCACCGGACCGGCGTAGTAGGTGAAGCTGCCGGAGTCGGTGGTCCGCGCGGCTCCCTGGACCTCCAGGAACGCGGAGACCGGGCTGGCCGTGCCGAGCGACGTCGCCTTGAGCGTCGTCACGCAGTTCGCCTTGGTCGAGGAGTTGTACAGCAGGTACGTGGTGCCGGACGAGCCGGCGAGGGCCTGCTGGTCGACGACGGAGAAGCCGGAACCGCAGACCTCTTCGGCGGAGTACGGGTTGCCGCCGCAGCTGTTCTTGCTCGTGAAGTCGGTGTGCCCGTAGTACGGCACCGCGACGCCGTTCAGCGTGGCCTTCTGGACGACGCTGTTGAGCCGCTCTTCGAAGTGCAGGTGCGGCCCGGTGACCCCGCCGGTCGCGCCCGCCTTGCCGATCTCCCTGCCGAGGGCGACCGACTGCCCGACCGAGACCTCCTGGGCCGACAGGTGCGCGTAGCGCGTCCGCCAGCCGCCGCCGTGGTCGAGCTCGATCCACTTGCCGTAGCTGGTGCTGCCCTCGTCCGCCACCCGGGTCACGGTGCCCGACGCGGCCGCCAGCACCGGCATCCCGGTGATGCCCGACTTCTGGAAGTCGACCGAGTACTCCGGGCTGTGCCCGCTGAACGTCGCCGCGGTCACCGTGGTGCCGCACTTGAACGGCACCTGGAAGTTGGGTGCGGCCGACGCGGTCGCCTGCCCGGCGAGGGTGAGGCCGAGCGCGGGCAGCACCGCGGCGGCGGCGAACACGGCGAGCCGTCGCAACCTGGACATGGGTGAACCTCCTGACGAGGGGAAGCTTGACACCGCACACCCAAGCCCGCGTCGGTACATTTTCCGTACAACCACCTAGCGGAGGACCGACGGCGATGACCACCCGATGGGCCCGGTTCCACCGGATCCCGCAGACCCAGGACTGGCTGCGGTGGGGGTTCATCGTGGTGCCGATGTTCGCCGCGATGCCGCAGGCGGACACGCTCTCGTGGATCCTCATCGGGGTCACCCTGGCGCTGTCGATCCCCCTGCTCTGGCTCTACACCGACGGCCGCCCCGCCCTGCCCGCGGCCCTGATGGTCACCGTGGTCGCGACGTCCGGCGCGCTCTGGGCGACCGTGCCGAACAGCTTCGCCTCGATCACGATGTTCAGCACCACGTTCTTCATCGTGCTCCGGCAGCCGGTGGTCCCGATCGTGGTGGCCATCCTGCTCGACCTCGGCGCGATCACGGTCTGGGCCGCGGTGCACGACGCCTGGCGCGGCGCCCTGCCCACCTACACGATCGTGGCCGTGATCATCCTGCTCGGGCTGAACCGGCGGACCCGGCTCGCCAAGCTCGAGCAGACCGAGCTGGCCTTGGCCCGCGCGCAGACGGCCACCGAGGAGCACGCACGCGCCGCCGCGCTCGCCGAACGCGCCCGCATCGCCCGTGAGCTGCACGACGTGCTGGCGCACTCGCTGGCCGGGCTCTCGCTGAACCTGCAGGGCGCGCGGCTGATGCTGGTGCGCGACGGGGCGAGCCCGGACGCCGTCGCGCAGATCGAACGCGCCCAGAAACTGGCGTCCGAAGGCCTCGCCGAGGCCCGGAAGGCGGTCGCCGCGCTGCGCGAGGACGCCGTTCCGGTCGAGCGGACCATCGCGGACCTGCTCACCGCGTACCGGCTCGACAGCGGGGCCCGCGCGGAGCTGCGCATCGACGGCGAGCCGCGCGACCTGGACCCGGCGGTCGGCACCGCGCTCGTCCGCGCGGTGCAGGAGGCGCTGGCCAACACGCGCAAGCACGCCGCGAAGGCGGACGTCGACGTGCGCTTGGACTACACCGGGGCCGAGGTGGCACTGACCGTGGCCGACCGGCAGGGCAGGCGGCCGCCGGACGCCCCGGCGGCAGGTTACGGTTTGCGCGGGATGAGTGAACGGGTCGCGCTGCTCGACGGGCGGTTCGAGAGCGGGCCGGGGGAGGACGGATGGCGGATTCACCTGACGGTGCCGGCGTGAGCCTGCGCGTTGTGCTCGCCGACGACCAGGCGGTGGTGCGGGAAGGCCTGGTGACGCTGCTCGGGCTGCTGCCGGGCGTCGAGGTGGTCGGCGCGGCCGCCGACGGGCTCGCCGCGCTCGACCTGGTCGCGCGGCACCAGCCGGACGTGCTGCTGGTCGACCTGCGGATGCCGCGCTGCGACGGCGTCGAGACCACCGAACGGGTCCGCGCCGAGCACCCGGGCACCGAGGTCGTCGTGCTGACCACGTACGCCGACGACGAGTCGCTGCTGGCCGCGTTGCGTGCCGGGGCCCGCGGTTTCCTCACCAAGGACGCCGACGCCGAGGCGATCGCCCGCGCCCTGCGCTCGGCCGCCGACGGCCAGTCCACAGTGGACGGCGAGCTGCAGCGCCGCCTGGTCGAAGCGGCCACGCGCAGCGCACCCGCGCGGGTGAAGGAGATCGAAGGCCTGACCGCCCGCGAGATCGAGGTGCTGCGGCTGATCGCGGCGGGCCTGTCGAACACGGAGATCGCGCGGAAGCTCGTGGTGAGCGAGGCGACGGTGAAGACCCACGTGAACCACCTGTTCACCAAGGCCGGGCTGCGGGACCGGGCTCAGGCCGTCGCGTTCGCCTATCGCGCGGGCATCGCGGACTGAGCTAGTTCGCCCCCGGCTTCACGAGGCCCGTTTCGTAGGCCAGCACCACCGCCTGCACGCGGTCGCGCAGGTCGAGCTTCGCCAGGATGCGGGCGACGTGGGTCTTCACCGTCGCCTCCGCCAGGTGCAGCCGCCCGGCCAGCTCCGCGTTGCTCAGGCCCGCCGCGAGCAGGCGCAGCACCTCCAGCTCGCGCGGGGTCAGCGCGGACAGGTCCCGGTGCAGGCGCTCGGCGCCGCGCAGCGCGTACCGCTCGACCAGGCGGCGGGTGATCACCGGCGCCAGCAGCGCGTCGCCGGCGCGGACCGTGCGGACCGCCGCGACCAGGTGTTCCGGGGTGACGTCCTTGAGCAGGAACCCGCTGGCCCCGGCGGCCAGGGCGGCGTAGACGTACCGGTCGAGGTCGAACGTGGTCAGGATGAGGACGCGCGGCTCGCCGGGGGCGCCGGTGAGGATGCGGCGGGTCGCGGCCAGGCCGTCCAGCTCCGGCATCCGGATGTCCATCAGGACGACGTCGGGGCGGGTGCGGCGGACCTCCGCGACGGCTTCGGCGCCGTTGGCCGCCTCGCCGACGACGGTGATGCCGTCGGCCGCGAGGATCATCCGGAACCCGGTGCGGACCAGGGCCTGGTCGTCGGCGACGAGCACCCGGGTCACGCCGCCTCCCAGGGGATCAAGGCCTCGACGCGGAAGCCGCCGGTCGGGCGCCGGCCCGTCTGCAGGGTGCCGCCGTAGAGCGCGAGGCGCTCGCGCAGGCCCGGCAGGCCGCGGCCGTCGCCGGTCGCGGCGGCGGGGGCGGCCGCTCCCCCGGTGTCGGTGACCTCGACGCGGAGCCGGTCGGGGCCGTAGTCGACGACGACGCGCGCGGCCGCGCCCGCCGCGTGCTTCACCGCGTTGGTCAGGGCTTCCTGGACGACGCGGTAGGCGGCGAGCCCGATTCCCGACGGCACCGGCCGCTCCGGCCCGGTCACCGTCAGCTCGACGTCGGCGCCCGCGGCCCGCACCCGGCCGACCAGCGCCGGGAGGCCGTCCAGGCCCGGCTGCGGCGTGAGATCCGGGCCGTCGGAGTCCGTCGTCAGCAGGCCCATCGCCTGCCGCAGCTCGGTCATCGCCAGCCGGCCGCTGTCCTCCACCGCGAGCAGCGCCTCCCGCGCCTGGTCCGGGGCGAGGTCCATGATCTTCCGCGCGGCCCCGGCCTGGATGACCATGACGCTCACGTTGTGCGTCACGACGTCGTGCAGCTCCCGCGCGATGCGGGCGCGTTCGTCTTCGACAGCGCCACGCAGCCGTTCGGCCTGCTGCCGCTCCACTTCGGCCACGCGCTCGCGTTCGGCGTCGGCCCGGACGCGCCAGGCGCGCAGCCCGAGGGTCGCGACGAGCATCGGGACGACGACGAGCAGGGTGACGTAGTGGGTCGGCACGATCGGCCAGACGTCGTAGCGCAGCTCCCCGGTCTCGAACACCCCCAGCAGCAGGCTGACCAGCGTCGGCGCCCGGTATGGGCTGAACGCCGCCGCGCTGTAGGCGGCGACCACGAACGGGTAGAACGTCAGCCGCGACGCCAGGTCGGGCGTCAGCACGAGCGCCGCGAGCGCGACCCAGAAGGCGGTCAGCGGGTACCGGCGGCGGAAGACGAGCGCCACGCCGGACGCGAGCGACAGCGCGACCAGGCCGAGCATCCGCGCCGTGTGCTCGTCGAGCGGGATCCGGTTGTCGAGCGCGCCGAGGTAGTTCAGCCCGATCGTCGTCACCACGAACGCCAGCGCGATGTCGAACGCCCACCCCGGCCGGGACGGGCGCGGCAGCGGGCCGCTCGGCCGGGCGAGCGGCCCGGCGAACGCGAACGGGCGGTCGGCGGTCACCGGCCCATTCTCGCCGAACCGGACGCCCACCGCGTCAGCCTCGTGACTACATCGGAAGGATGACGCCCCCGGGAAATGCGTCCGCGGGCCGACGCGCCCGGCCCCGCCGCGCTCCTACTTTCCCCTCGTCCGGTCCGCTGAACGAGGAGAACCCATGACGACGCCGCTGATCGAGGTGGCCGCGGCGAGCCGCCGGTACGACGACGGCCCGCCCGCGCTGGAAGGCGCGGCGCTGACCGTGTGGCGCGGGGAAGCCGTCGCGATCCTCGGGCCGTCCGGCAGCGGGAAGTCGACGCTGCTCAACCTGATCGCCGGGCTGGACCGGCCGGACGCGGGCACCGTCACGGTCGACGGCGTGCGCGTCGACAAGCTCGGCGAAGCCGCTTCCGCGCGCTACCGGCGGGCGAAGATCGGGATGGTGTTCCAGTTCTTCAACCTGCTGGACGACCTGAGTGTCGCCGACAACGTCGTGCTGCCCGCGCAGCTGGCCGGGATGGCCCGCCCGGCCGCCCGTGCCCGGGCCGCGGAGCTGCTCGACGTCCTCGGCATCGCGCGCCACGCCCGTGCCTACCCCGGGCGGCTGTCGGGCGGCGAACGCCAGCGGGTCGCCGTGGCCCGGGCCCTGGTGAACCGGCCGTCGCTGCTGCTGGCCGACGAGCCGACCGGCGCGCTCGACACGGCGTCCGGCGAGGACGTCGCCGGGCTGCTGCGGGAGCTCAACGCCGACGGCCAGACGATCGTCGTGGTGACCCACGACCTGGCGCTGGCCCGCTCCTGCACGGATCGCACGGTCAGCCTGGTCGACGGCCGGGTCACCGCGGACGCCGTCCGATGAGCGCACTCGGCCGGGTCGTGCGCTCCGGAGCCGGGCGGCGGCGGGTGCAGTCCGCGGTGATCGGGCTGGCCACGGCGATGGCGGTGACCTCGGCCGTGCTCGGCGGGGCGCTGCTGGTCGCGTCGCAGGCGCCCTTCGACGACGCGTTCGCCGCGCAGCACGGCGCGCACCTGACCGTTCAGTTCGACGGAACCCGGGACGCGGCCGCGCAGACGGCGACGGCGCCCGGTGTCGCCGCGGCGGCCGGGCCGTTCCCCACCGCGTCGCTCACGCCGGAGTTCGACGGCCGGTCCTTGCCGCCGATGACCGTCGTCGGCCGGACCGGCCCGGACGGCGCGGTCGACGACGTCACGCTCACCCAGGGCCGGTGGACGACCGGGCCGGGTGAGATCGTGCTGTCGGCCGACGGCGAGATCGCGGTGCCGCCCGGCAACAGGGTGCGGTTCCCGGAGCTGCCGGGCGCGCCGACGTTGACCGTCGTCGGGCTGGCCCGGTCGATCAGCCACACCGCCGACGCCTGGGTGCCGCCGGAGCTGCTGCCGGCCGCGCACTTCCAGATGCTGTACCGGTTTTCCGCCGCGGCGACGGCCGGGCAGGTCGACGCCGACCGCGCGGCCGTCGTGGTGAAGGCGCCGCCGGGCGCGGTGCGCGGCGCGCAGTCGTGGCTCACGGTCCGGCAGGCGGCCGTGCGCGCCACGGCGCTGTTCGTGCCGTTCCTGACCGCCTTCGGCGTGCTCGGCCTGGTCATGTCGGTGCTGGTGGTCGGCAACGTCGTGGCCGGCGCGGTCGGGGCGGGCACCCGCCGGATCGGCGTGCTCAAGGCGCTCGGGTTCACGCCGGGGCAGGTCGTGCGGGCCTACCTCGGCCAAGCGCTGATCCCGGCTGGCGTCGGCATCGCGCTGGGGGTGGCCGCGGGCAACGCGCTGGCCGTCCCAGTGCTGCACGAGACACAGGAGGCCTACGAGGTGGCGGGCCTGGCCGTGCCGCCGTGGGTCGACGCCGTCGTGGTCGCCGGGGCGCTCGCCGTGGTCGCGCTGACGGCGTGGGCGAGCGCGTGGCGCGCGGGCCGGCTGCGGACCGTCGACGCGCTCGCCGTCGGGCACACCCCGCCGGCCGGGCGGGGCCGGTGGGCGGCGCGGCTGGCCTCGCGCTCGGCGCTGCCGCGTCCGGTCGGCCTGGGTCTCGCGCGGCCGTTCTCCCGGCCCGCCCGCGCGCTGGCGATGTTCACGGCGGTCGCCTTCGGCGCCACCGCCGTCACGTTCGCCATCGGCCTGTCGTCGTCGCTGCTGGCCGTCCAGACCGCACGCGACCACGACATCACCGACGTGAGTGTCGGCGCGCCCGCCCCGGAGCCGGGTGCGCGGCCGACGGAAGACCAGCCGATCGCCGACCCGGCGGCGGTGGCCGCGGCGATCGCCGCCCAGCCGGGCACCCGCGCGTCCTACGGCGTGGCCCACGGCGCGGCGACCGTCGCCGGGGTGACCGGTTCCGCGCCGGTCACGTCGTTCACCGGCGACGCGTCGTGGGGCGGTTACGAGCTGACCGCGGGACGCTGGCTTTCCGGGCCCGGCGAGGCCGTGGTGCCGACCGCGTTCCTCACCGCGACCGGGACGCACGTCGGCGACCAAGTCACGCTGTACGTCCAGGGCGAAGCGGTCACGGTCCGGCTCGTCGGCGAGGTCTTCGACACCCGGCACGACGGCATGACCGTCTACACGGCTTTGCCGGAGCTGCGGCCGGACACCTTCTACGTCTCGCTGCGGCCCGGCACGGACCTGGCCGCCTACGTCGCCGCGCTGAACCCGGCGTTGCGCGGGCTGGGGGTCGCCGCGGACGCCGCACCGCCAGCCGGGGGCAGTGGCCAGATCGCCGTGCTGAGCGCGCTGACCGCGTTGCTCTCGCTGCTGCTGGTCGCCGTCGCGGGCCTGGGCGTGCTCAACGGCGTGGTGCTCGACACCCGCGAACGCGTCCGCGAACTCGGCGTCTTCAAGGCCCTGGGGATGACGCCCCGGCAGACGCTGACCATGGTGCTGGCGTCGGTCGGGGTGGCCGGGCTCGCGGGCGGGATCGCCGGGGTGCCGGCCGGCACCGCCCTGCACGCGGCGATCCTGCCCGCGATGGGCCGGGCCGCCGGGGTGACGCTGCCGCCGTCGGCGTTCACCGTGTACGGGCCGGGTGAGCTGGTGCTGCTCGCGCTGGGCGGGCTGGTGATCGCGCTCCTCGGGGCGCTGCTGCCCGCGGGATGGGCGGCCCGCACCCGGACGGCGACCGCGCTGCGGACGGAATGATTCAGAGCAGCCGGTCGGTGAACCCGGCGTCGGCGAGCCGGCCGAACGCGCGCTCGACCCCGGCCGGAACCCGTTGCGGGATCGCGAATCCGCGCTCGGCGTACGTCGTGATCCGCTGGGTTTCGCCGACCAGCATGCCGATCACGCGGGCGAGATCACCGGCCAGGTGCTCCTCGAGCGACGCCGGCCACGACGCGCACACGACGTCGACGCCGGGCCAGCGCCGCTTCGCCGTCGCGTAGGCCCGGCGTTGCTGGTAGGGCCGCGAAACCAGCGTCACCGACCGGACCGCGAGACCGCACTCGCCGAGCAGCCGCCGGGTGAACTCGATGTTGTCCCCGGTGTTGCGGGCTTCGGGCTCGACGAGGATCACGTCGTCGGGCACGCCGAGTTCGAGCGCGATTTCGCGGTAGTGGACCGCTTCGCCGCGCGGGAAGCGGTCCACCGTGGTCGGCGCGTTGGCGCCGGTGAAAACGATCCGCGGGAACAGCCCGGCGTGGAACAGCTCGGCGGTGTGCACCGCGACGCCGGGATCACGGCTGCCCAGCCCGATCCCGACGTCCGACCGCCGCGGCGGGTGCCGCAGGTCGTGGTACTCCCAGAGCGTCCGGACGTCGGCGCGCAGCTGCTCCGGCAGGGGTTCGCGCATCAGCCGAACGCGGCTCGCAGCGCCGGCTTGCCGCCCGTGACCGGGAGCGTCACCGTCGTCTTCGTCAGGTCGAGCGCGAGGCCCGCGCCCGGCTTGGGCCGCAGCGTGTAGTCGTGGTCGCTGGAAGCGAGCAGGAACTCGAGCCGGTGACCGGTGGCCAGGATGTAGTCCTTCGGCATCAGCTCGACGCCGATGCGGTAGCCCTGTCCCGGCGTGATCGGCTCGGTGACGGCCGGGCCGGTGCGGTTCTGCGGGTCGGTCCAGCCGCGGCTGATCACGTGGGACGTGCCGTCGGGCGCGCGGTCGAGCAGGATCGCCGAGACGTTCGCCGCGGGCCGGTCGAACGTCAGGGCCAGGTCGGCCCGCGCCGTCCCGGAGAGGCGCACCGGCTGCTTCGCCGTGGAAGTCGCGTACAGCAGGCGGTTTCCGGACGAAGCAGCCGCCGCCAGCTGCTCGATCGTCTTGGTCGCGTCATCGGCGAGGGTCTCGACGGTCGCCTTGCCCGGCACCGGGTTGCGCGTGTCGATCGTGCCCTTGGACCGGCCGCCGGGCCACGGGTAGACGCGGACGTCGGACGTCCCGGGCGCCGGCCAGTCGGCTTCGTCGGCCCACGAGAGGTCTTCGCGCTGGATGGTCGCCTTCGGCTCGTTCTGGATGCCGTTGTCGACGCCGTAGAGGTAGTGCGACATCCACTTGTTGAGCGTCGCGAGCCAGACGTCGCGGCGCAGCGAGTACGGGTCGGCGTGGCCGGACTGGTGCAGCCAGATCTTGTGCTCGACGCCGTGCGCCTTCAGCGCTTCGTACCACTCGGCGACCTGGTCGGTCTTGACGTTCCAGTCGTTGAGGCCGTGCACCGCGAGCACCGACGCGTGCACCTTGGCGACGTCGTTGCGGTAGTTGCGGACGTCCCAGAACGGCGTGTAGTCGCCGGTCACCCGGTCCTGGTCGCGGGTCAGGCCGTCGATGACCGGGCGGCAGATCTGCCGGTCCTCGCGGGTGTAGACGTACTCGGCGAGCACGTCGGCGTCCTCGCCCTGGTAACCGCCGGCGGCCACGACCGCGCCGTCGTTGCGGTAGTACTGGTACCAGCTGGAGATCGCGGCGATCGGCACGATCGTCTCGAGGCCTTCGACGCCGGTGCTCGCGACGGCGTTGGGCAGCGTCCCGTTGTAGGACACGCCCATCATGCCGGTCTTGCCGGTGCTCCAGTCGGCCTTCGCCGCGGCGCCGGCGGCGTCCTTCGCGGGCGTGCGGCCGTTGAGCCAGTCTACGACCGAGCGGGCGCCGATCGTCTCGTTGACGTCACCGGTGGTCGGGCAGCCGGTCGAGAGGCCGCTGCCGAGCGATTCGCCGTACACCACGGCGAAGCCGCGCGCGGTGAAGTAGTCCTGGTAGCGCCAGGTGATCGGCGCGGCCGGGCCGACGCCGTGCGCGGCGACGCGCGGGCCTTCGGCTTCGCGGGCGTACCCAGGCGCGGACAGCTCGACGTCGACGTCGTGGTTCGCGACGTCGTTGCCACCCGCGTAGTACGGGCTGGCCTGGTACACGACGGGGACCTTCAGCCCCTGGGCCGTCGCGCGCGGGCGCACGACCTGGGCGTGCACGAGGTCGTCGGCGCCGTCGTGGTCGCTGTCGACCGGCGCGGTGACCCAGACGTCCTCGCGGATCACGTCGGCCGGGTCGAACACCGGCTGGGCCTGGCCCCCGGTGAACACCGGGGCGGGCGGTGCGGCGGCCTCCGCGGCGACCGCCGTCAACGGCAGCGCGAGCACGGCGGCGAGCAGGACTGCGACCTTCACGGGACCCCCAAGCCGGGCGAAAACGGACGGGTCACCACACTTCCGTCCGGCCCGATCCGGCGTCAAGAGACTAACGTCGGAGGCATGCCGACCGTCGAAGCACCGATCGCCGCCGTGACCGTCTACCCGCAGCAGGCCCGGATCACCCGCCGGGGCAAGGCACCGCTGGACGGCGGCTCGCGCCTGACCTTCGCCGGGCTCCCGCTGTCGCTCGACCCGGGCTCGGTCCGCGTCACCGGGACCGGTCCCGCGCTGATCACCGGCGTCGACGTCCGCACCGAGCGGCACGCTTCACCGGCCGACGCCGCGCTGCGAGCCCTCGTCGAACAGCGGCGCGCGGACCAGGCCACGCTCGACGGCGTCGTCGACGACGAAGCGGCCGAAGCGATGAAGGTGGATTTGCTGACGTCGCTCGCGAAGCGCAGTGGCGGCAGCTTCGCGAAGGCGCTGGCCGCGGGGACCGCCGAGCCGTCGCGCGTCGCGGAGGTGACGGACGCGCTGAGTGCGCGGCTGGCCGCGGCCCTGAAGTCCCGCCGGGCGCTCGCCGACCGCGTCACCCGGCTGCGCGAGGACCTCGACGCGCTCGACCGGCGGATCTCGGAGCACAGTGCACAGTCCGAACAGGACAGTACGTCGGTGGTCGTGGAGCTGGAGATCTCGGACACGGCGGGATCTGCGGACCTGGAACTGTCCTATGTGGTCCCCGGCGCGAGCTGGGAACCGGGGTACGACATCCGCGTCCGCGGCGCCGACGTCACCGTGACGTCGTACGGGCTGGTCAGCCAGTACACGGGTGAGGACTGGCCGGAGTGCGAGCTGGCGCTGTCGACCGCGCGGCCGGCGGTCTCGGTGGTCGTCCCGGAGCTGCAGCCGTGGTACCTCGACCGCCGGGTCCCGCCGCCCCCGGCTCCGGCGGCGGCGTACGGCGGCTCGGGCGGCGGAATCCCGGAAGGCGCGTCACGGATGCGGTTCGCCGCGGCTTCCGTGTCCGCGGCGCCGGCGATGGCACCGAAGTTCGCGCAGGTGGAGCAGGGCACGACAGCGGTCACCTACCGGCCGACCCGCCCGGTCGAGGTCCCGTCGGGCGCGCAGGGCCACCGCACGACGCTGGCGCAGCTGGATCTCACGGCCTCGCTCGGTTACGTGACCGCGCCGGTGCTGGCGGAGGAGGCGTACCTGCGCGCGATCGTCGTCAACAGCTCGGACCACGCGCTGCGCCCGGGCCGCGCGTCGGTCTTCCACGACACGGAGTTCGTCGGGACGACGGTTTTGGAGCCCTGGGCCCCCGGCGAGGAACTGGAGCTGGCACTGGGCGTCGACGACCGCATCCGCATCGAGCGTGAACTGACCCGCCGCACGGCATCGAAGGCGACGCTGTCGGGCCAGAAGCGGCGCGAGGCGGAGTACCGGATTTCGGTGGCCAACCACGGCCCGCGCGCGGCGGAGGTGACGGTGCTGGATCAGGCGCCGGTTTCACGCGACGACACGATCACGGTGCGGGACATTCGCACGACGCCGGAACCGGTGGAGACGTCGGAGCTGGGCGAGTTCACGTGGAAGCTGACCGTGGGCGCGGGCGAGACCAGCGTGGTGACGCTGTCGTACCGGGTGGACGTGGCAAAGGGCGTGGAACTCACCGGCTGGCGGGAATAGCGGATTCCGGGGAACAACGGCGAACGCGCATGCCGGCGAGGTTGCTCGCCTCATGCGCGTTCGCCGAAATCCCGGTGAGCATCAGCCCTGCGAAATGTAGGCCTCCAGCTGTTCCTGGCTCTTCTCCAGCTCTTCCATCCGGTTCTTCACCACGTCGCCGATGGAGATGATGCCCGCCAGGCGGCCGTTCTCCAGGACCGGGACGTGGCGGATGCGCCGCTCGGTCATCAGGACCGAGAGCTGGTCCACCGAGTCCTCCGGGCCGCAGCTGGCCACCAGGGTCGTCATGATCTCCGATACCGGGCCGTCCAGCAGCGCCGGGCCGTGGTCGTTCAGCCTTCGGACCACGTCGCGTTCGGAGACGATGCCGGCTATCGAACCGTCCGGGGCGATGACGACCATCGCGCCGACGTTCTTCTCGGCCAGTCCGGCCAGCAGCGTGGACACCGTGGTTTCCGGGGTGACCGTGGCCACGGCCGTCCCCTTCTTGCGCAGCAGATCGGCAATCCGCATGGCGATCCTTCCCGTCGGTGAACTGGGTCACAACAGGTTAGGGCCCGGCAGCACCGCGCGAAAGTCCGGCAAACGGGGCGTGTTCGTGGTATTCGAACCGATTCAGCCGAGGCGTTCGGCCAGGCCGTCCAGCGCGAGCCGGATGCCGGCCGCGTAGTCGTCGTCGCAGAGGGCGTCCAACCGGGATCGGGCCAGGTCCAGCTGCTCGCGCGCCGCCGCCAGGTCACCCAGTTTGCGGTAGTCCTCACCCAGGTTCAGGTGCAGCGACGGGTAGAACCCGCGCACGGCCAGCGACGAGTGGTATTCCTGCGCGCGGTCGTCGGTCAGCGAGTCCGCCGCCGCCAGCGCCCGCAGGTCCCACTCGAGCTCCTCGGCCGGGTCGTCGCAGACGTCGGCCATGTGGTGGGCGAGCGCGACGCGGTGCAGCGGGTCGCCGTCCGGTCCGACCGACGCCCACAGCTCGGTGAAGGTCGCGTACGCCCCGGCGCGGTCCCCGCCGATGTGCTGCCGCAGACCGGCGTCGATCGCCACCATCACGTCGTCGGTCATGCCGCTCCCTCGTCCACGAGCGCGCGCAGCCGGGCCAGTCCCGGCTCGATCCGCTCGGCCGCGACCGCACCGTAACCGAACACGAGCCCGTGCCGCCGCTCGCCCGCGCTGAAGTCGCCCAGCGAATACAACTGGACGCCGTCACGGCGGGCGCGCCGGACCCACGCCGCCGTATCGAACTCCGCAGCCGCGCTCAAGTGCAGCCCCGCGGTCGACGGCAACGGCGTCAGGACGTCGGCGAAATCCCGCACCAGCACCCGCGAAAGCAGCTCGTGCCGGTCGCGGTAGACCTTGCGCATCCGGCGGACGTGCCGGGCGAAACCGCCTTCGGCCATGAACGCCGCCAGCGCGGCCTGCTCGACGTTCGGCGCGTGCCAGTCGGTCAGGTAGCGGGCCTTCACCAGCGCCGGCACGAGTGACGGCGGGGCGATGAGGAAACCGAGCCGCAGCGCGGGCGAAAGCACCTTCGAGAACGAGCCGACGTACACCACCCGGCCGCGGGAATCCAAGCTGTGCAACGGTTCCAGCGGCCGGCCGGTGTAGCGGAACTCGGTGTCGTAGTCGTCCTCGACGAGCACGGCGTCGGTGCGCTCGGCCCAGTCGAGCAGCTCGAGACGGCGGTCCAGCGACATCGACAGGCCCAGCGGGTACTGGTGCGACGGCGTCACGTACACCAGCCGCGTCCCGGCCGGGATGGCGTCGACGACGATCCCGGACTCGTCCACGGGCACCGGCGCGACGCGCACCCCTCGCGACTCCAGCACGAGCCGCGGCGGCGGGTACCCCGGGTCCTCGACGGCCGCCAGGTCGCCGGGCCGCAGCAGCACCCGCGCGACCAGGTCGGTCGTCTGCTGCGCGCCCGCGGTGACGACGACCTGCTCGGCCGTCGTTCGCACGTCCCGCGACAGCCCGACGTGGCGGGCGATCTCGGCGCGCAGCCCGGCGTGGCCCTGCGGGTCGCCGTAGGTCATCAGGTCGGCCTGGCCCGCGCGCAGCCGCTGCGTGACCAGGCGGCGCCAGGTGTCGAACGGGAACCGCGTCAGGTCCGGCACGCCGGGCCGGAAGTCGAACTCCGGCGCCGGGGCGAACGGCGCGGGCGGGGCGGGCACGGCGTCCCACTCCGGCAGCGGCCGCACCCCGGAAACGTGGGACGGCTCGGGGCGCGCCACCGGGAACGCGGTGACGAACGTCCCGGCGCCGACCCGCCCGGCCAGGAAGCCCTCGGCGGTGAGCCGGTCGTAAGCCGCGCTGACCGTCGTACGGGAGACGGCGAGGCGCTGGGCCAGCTCGCGCGTCGGCGGCAGGGCCTCGCCGGGCCGGAACCGGCCGTCGAGGATCGCCGCGCGCAGCTGGCGGTAGATCGCGTCGCGGTGGCCGCGCGTGCCGGTCAGGTCGATGTGGACGTCCACCCGGCCGATCCTAGATTGGCCCACGAAGGTTGCCACGGTTTTGGCACTGTCCGTGGTCCGCTTCCGCTCCTAACGTCCGTCCCATGGACTTCCGTGAACTCGACCGCCGCACCCTGCCGCTGCTCGACAAGATCGTCGCCACGGCGACCCCCGAGGACCTCGCCCTCCCGACGCCGTGCGCGGGCTGGACGCTGGCCGACCTGCTCCGCCACCAGGTCAGCGAGAACCACGCCTTCGCGACGGCGGCCCGTGAGGGCTCGGCACCCGACTGGCACGGCGGCGACCTCGGGGACGACCCGTACGCCGCTTACCGGGCGTCCGTCGACGACTACCTCGACGCGATCGCCGACGACGCCGTGCTCGGCCGGCAGATCGCCGTCAACACCTTCGGCACGTTCCCCGGCCCGATCGCCACGCAGATGCACCTGGTCGACACCGTCGCGCACGGCTGGGACCTGGCCCGCACGCTCGGCCTGCCCTACGAGCCGGACACCGAGGCCGTGCACGCGGCGATGCGGCTGGCCGAGCTGATCCCCGACGAGGGCCGGGAGAAGAACGGCTCGTTCGCGCACAGCGTCGACGTCCCGGCGAACGCGAGCGAACTGGACCGCTTCCTCGCCCGCCTCGGACGGCGCGTCAGCTGACCTCGCCGGCCGCCGCGCTCCACGTGTCGCACGACTTGGTGGACTTGCCGTCGTAACCGGACTTGGCCCACGAAAGCTGGTGTGCGCGCGAGCCGTGGGTGTCGCTGTCGTTGGCGCGGCCGTAGTCGGCGACGGCCGCGTTCGCCAGCGACCGGCTGATCGAACCCGAGCCGGCGACCGCGGCCAGGAACAGCGAACCGAAGCAGTTCGCCTGCAGCTCGATCCGGCGGACGACCTCCTTGTCGGCCGGGCTGTCCTCGTCGGGTGAGGTCATCTTGTCGGCCGCGGCGGACAGGATGCCGCTCTCGCGCTGCACGTGGTGGCCGTACTCGTGGGCGATCGTCGCGATGTGGCGGGCCTTGTTGAGCCCGGCGTCCGACAGCATCCAGTCGGTCGGCGCGTAGATCGTCGTGTCACCGCCGCAGTAGTAGGCGACGGCCTCGTTCTCGGTCGGCGCCGCCCCGCACGCGCTGTGCTCGGGCAGCGTGACCGACACGGTCGCGGTCAGCGTCGGTTCGCCGGCCTTCTCCAGCGCCGGGCGCCACGACTGCTCGAGGCAGTCGGCCAGCGCGCGGTAGTACGCTCGGAGCTGGTCGGCCGACCGGCCGAGGTCCGGCAGCGCGCACTCGGCGGGGCCGGGCGTGATGCCGGCGGCGAGCAGCGGGTTGCGGGCCAGCTCCGGCACGGGCTTCGCGTCCGACGTCGACCCGGTGTCCCCGAACGCGCGGCCGGTGTCGGCGCCCGGCGCGGCCAGGGCGTGGCCGTCGAGGCGGTGCGGGAAGGTCGCGGCGATCAGCGAGAAGGTCAGCACGATCACCAGAACGCCGATGACGGCACCCCACAGGCGGCTGCGCGGCGGCGCGATCGGGACGGGTGGCGCGGTCGCCCAGCCGGGTGACGCCCAGGGGTTGGGTTCGGGTGCCCACGCCGGTTCCGGAGGCCGGGCCGCCAGCGGCGGCGGTGGTGGCGGCCCGGGAAATCCGGACCCGTCGGCGTCGTTCACGTTCTCCCCCTGGTCGCTTCGCCCAGCATACGGACGAGTGCCGGGGCCCGGATCACGAAACGAAAACGCCACCCGGTGGCCGCCGGGGCCGTCACCGGGCGAAACTGTCGGTATGAGTGTCGAGGATCCGTACCTGTGGCTGGAAGACGTGACCGGCGAGGAAGCACTGGACTGGGTGCGCGCCCGCAACGGCGAAACGCTCGCCGAGCTGACCGCCGGCGAACGTTTCGCGGAGGTCCGCGACGAGTTGCGCGAGGTGCTCGACGCCGACGACCGGATCCCGTACGTGCGCCGCCGCGGCGAGCTGCTCTACAACTTCTGGCAGGACGCGAGCCACCCCCGCGGCCTGTGGCGCCGGACGACCCTGGAGTCCTACCGGCGGGCCGAGCCCGAGTGGGAACTGCTGCTCGACGTCGACGCGCTGGCCGAGGCCGAGGGCGAGAACTGGGTCTGGCAGGGCGCGACCGTGCTGCGGCCCGGCTACCGGCGTGGCCTGATCGAGCTGTCGCGCGGCGGCGCCGACGCCACGGTCGTCCGCGAGTTCGACCTCGACGCGCACGAGTTCGTCGACGGCGGCTTCGCGCTGCCGGAGGCGAAGACCCGGATCGGCTGGATCGACGAGGACCGCGTGTACGTCGGCACCGACTTCGGCCCGGGCACGCTGACCAGCTCGGGGTACCCGCGGCTGGCCAAGGAGTGGCGCCGCGGCACCCCGATCGAAGCCGCGACGCTGGTCTACGAGGGCAAGGCCGACGACGTCTCGATCGGCGCGTCCCACGACCCGACCGAGGGCTTCGAACGCGACTTCGTCAGCCGCGCGATCGACTTCTACCGCTCCGAGCTGTACCTGCGGACACCCGGCGGGCTGGTCAAGATCGACGTCCCGGACGACGCGAGCGCGTCGCTGCACCGCGAATGGCTGCTGGTGCGGCCGCGGACGGCGTGGACCGTCGGCGGCACCGAGCACCCGGCCGGCTCGCTGATCGGCATCCTCTTCGACGCCTTCATGGACGGCGACCGGGCCTTCACGACACTGTTCACGCCCGACCCGCACACCTCGCTCGACTACTGGGCCTGGACGCGCCACCACCTGCTGCTCGGCCTGCTGCGCGACGTCCGCACCGAGCTGCGCACGCTCACGCCGGGCCCGGACGGCTGGCAGGAGGAACCGCTGTCCGGCGGCCCGGAGTTCGGCAGCGCGGACATCTTCGACACCGATCCCGACGTCAGCGACGAATACCTGATCAACTCCAGCGGGTTCCTCCAGCCGTCGACGCTCAGCTACGGCCACGTCGGCGAAGAGGTCGAGGTGCTCAAGCAGGCTCCGGCGTTCTTCGACGCTTCGGGGATGAACGTCGCGCAGTACTTCGCGACGTCGGAGGACGGCACGAAGATCCCGTACTTCGTCGTCCGGCCGGCCGGCGCCGAAGGCGGCCCGACGCTGCTGACCGGCTACGGCGGCTTCGAGGTGTCGCTGACGCCGTCCTACAGCGGGATGATCGGCCGCGGCTGGCTGGCGCGCGGCGGCACGTACGTCGTCGCGAACATCCGCGGCGGTGGCGAATACGGCCCGAACTGGCACACGCAGGCGATCAAGGCGCAGCGGCACCGGGTGTACGAGGACTTCGCCGCCGTCGCCGCGGACCTCGCCGAGCGCGGCATCACGACGCCGGAGAAGCTCGGCATCCAGGGCGGCAGCAACGGCGGCCTGCTGATGGGCGTGATGCTGACGCGCTACCCGGAGCGGTTCGGCGCGATCGTCAGCCAGGTGCCGCTGCTGGACATGCGCCGCTACCACCTGCTGCTGGCCGGCGCGTCGTGGATGGCCGAGTACGGCGACCCCGACGAGGCCGCGGAGTGGGAGTTCATCTCGAAGTACTCGCCGTACCAGAACGTCCACAGTGGAGTGTCCTATCCCCCGTCGCTGTTCGTGACGTCCACGCGCGACGACCGCGTGCACCCCGCCCACGCCCGCAAGATGGTGGCGCTCATGCGTGAGCAGGGGCACGACGTCCGCTACCACGAGAACATCGAAGGCGGCCACGGCGCCGCGGCGGACAACGAGCAGCTGGCGTTCAAGTGGGCGCTGGTCTTCGAGTTCCTGTGGGAGCAGCTCACGAGGTAACGCGCGCGAGCACGACGCCGCCGACGATCAGGGCCAGCGCGGCCACCCGGCCGAGACTCAGCGGGTCCTTGGTCACGACGACGCCGAGCACGATCGCGCCGACGGCACCGATCCCGGTGAACACCGCGTAGGCGGTGCCCACCGGGACGGTGTCCATGGCGCGCGAGAGCAGGTAGACCGCGGCCGCGCAGAGCACGAAGCAGAGCAGCGTCGGCCACGGCTTCGTGAAGTTCTCCGTCGGCTTGATGCTCTGCGACCAGGCGATTTCGACGAGCCCGGCGGCCACGAGGGTCACCCAGCCCATCAGAGGCCGCCCAGCGCTGCTTCGAGGGAAGCTACCCGCTCTTTGTCGCGTCCGGCGAGGTGCGGGTCGACCAGGGCGTTGGTCAGCTCGGCGTGCACGAACCGGACGTCGGCGACGTCGTAGTGCCCGGCGACGAAGTCCCGCAGGTAGGCCTCGTGGTGGTCGAACGGCGCCCGCGGGGTGCCCGGCGCGTACGTCCCGCCGCGGGCGCCGGCGATGACGAACGCCTTGCCGCGCAAGGACATCCGCGGGAACGTCACCTGGTCGATCCACGTCTTGAGCGCGGCCGGGATCGAGAAGTTGTACATCGGCGCACCGATGAGGACGACGTCGGCCGCGAGCAGCTCGGCCAGCAGCGGCTCGACGACCGTCCAGGCGGCTCGTTGGGCCGGGGTTTCGACGACGTCGGCGTAGTGCGCGGGATCGGTGATGCCTTGGGCGAGCACGGCGTCGCAGATCTCGGTCCAGGCCTCGCCGATCACGGGGACCGGGTCGGCGGCGAGGTCGCGGTAGGTGCGGGTGCCGTCCCAGGCCGCGGCGTAGCGCGCGGACAGCTCGCGCGAGAACGACGTGCGGCGGGCGCTGGAGTCGAGGTGCAGCAGGTGGGTCACGGTTCCTCCTCAAGTGGACGCGGCGTCCACTTGAGGCTAACTGGACGCCTCGTCCGGATATTCCCTAGGCTGACGCCATGCCCGAACGCGCCGACGCCGCCCGCAACCGCGCGAAGATCCTGGCGGCCGCGGAGGAGCTGTTCGCCGCCCGCGGCGCGGCGGACGTGACGATGGAGGACATCGCGCGCGCGGCCGGCGTCGGCCGGGGCACGCTCTACCGCCGCTACCCGGACCGCGCGGCGATCGCCGTGGCGCTGCTGGACGAGCACGAACGCCAACTGCAGGAATCCCTGCTGCGCGGCCCTCCCCCGCTGGGCCCGGGCGCACCGCCGGCCGAGCGCCTGGCGGCCTTCTACGCGGCGATGGTCGACCTGCTGACCCGCCACGCGCACCTGGTGCTGGGCACCGAGGTGGGCCACTCCCGCTTCAAGACGGGCGCGTACGGCTTTTGGCACACGCACGTCCGGGTCCTGGCGGCCGCGGCGAACGCCCCCGACCCGGACGTCCTGGCCGACGTCCTGCTGGCCCCGCTGGCCCCGGAGCTGTTCCTGCACCAGACGGGGCAGGGCGTGACGCCGGAGCGGATCACGGCGTCGTTGCGGGCCCTCGCGGCCCGGACGTTCTAAAAGACTTCGGCTCGTTCACCGCGAATTCGCGCGAGGGCGGCTTCGAAGGCGGTGACCACGTCGGCCACGAAGACGAGCCGCCCGACGCCGAGCTTGCGCAACGCCCGCCCGTGGTCGGCGGCGACCGTGATCGTCACGCCGAGCAGGAGGAGCCGCCAGGCGCCGAACACCAAGGCGCGCATCGGTTTGCCGAGCGTGGCGAAGCCGATCCGGAGGCGGTGGCAGTGGAAGGGCACGTGCCGCTCCTCGTCGGCGAGGATCAGGCCCGCGACCCGCGTGACGAGCGGGTCGGCGGTGCCGTCTCGCAGCGCCCGGTAGTAGCGCAGCGCGACGACCTCGGCGATGAGCAGCACCATCAGCTCGAGCCGCAGCCCGAGCGCCCGCCGCAGCCGCACGAAGACGGTGTCGGACCAGTGGCTCGCGATCGCCGGCACGCCGGCGGCACGCAGCAGTTCCGCCAGCATCCGGGCGTGGTTCTGCTCCTCGGCGACGAAGAGCTTCACCGCGGCCAGGTAGTCGCCGCTTCCGGCTTTCGCGATGAGGTTGGCCCCGTCGCCGTCTTCGCCGACCTGGAACCGCTGGATGCTCCGCGCGACGTCGGGATCGAGCCGGGCACCCCGCGCCCACGGCGGATCCTCGCGCAACCGTCGGCGTCCGGCCTCGGTTTCGAAGTCCTGGAGCCAGTGTCGGTGGGTCATCGCGTCGATGATGCCCGGAGGCTGTGGACGACGTGCGCCGTTCCGGCGGAGATCCGGTGAGGATGTCCGCTCGGCCTATCATCGGGAGGATGCCGATCACCCTGCGGTTCGAAGCCCGCATCCCCACCCAGGACCTGGCCCGCGCCCGGCGGTGGTACGCCGAGAAGCTCGGCCTCGAACCGGCCGAGGAGCGGCCCGGCGGCCTGCGCTACGAGAGCGACTCGGGTGTGTTCTGCCTCTACGCCTCCGCCGGCAAGTCCGACGGCTCGTTCACCCAGATGGGGTTCTACGTCGACGACGTCGAGGCGGCGGTCGCCGAGCTGCGCGCCCGCGGCGTGGTGTTCGAGGAGTACGACGGCTGTGTCGGCGGGATCATGGACATCGAGGGCAACTACCCGAGCAAGGGCCGCGGCGAGCGGGCCGCGTGGTTCCGCGACAGCGAGGGCAACATGCTCGGCATCGCCGAGATCGTGCCCTAGCGAGCGCCCAGCACCACGGCTGGAGTCCAGAAGAACACCTTCGGGCGCCGAGCCCGGACGCCGTCAGCCAGCGGGCGGCTTCGCGGGCGTCGGCCTCCGCCTGGATCAGGCCGTTGCCGGCCGGGCGGATGCCGGTCGCCGCGCGGACGTCGTCGACCAGGCCGCCGAGGCAGGCCCAGGAATGCCAGGTTCCGGTGTCGAACCCGATCGGCTCGAAGCCGAGGACGTGCCCGGCCGGCACGGGGAGCCGGTGGCACAGCCGGTCCGGCAGGCCACCGCTTCCCCGCACCCAGCCCGCGGCGGCCAGGTCGGCCAGCAGGCGTTCGACGTGCTCCACGGGAATCCCGGCGGTGAGCACCGTTCCACCGCGGGCCGCCGCGTTCGCGAAGTCGCCGAACCAGTCGTCCCAGCCGGGCTCGGCCGGGACGAGGTCGACGAGGCAGTCGCTCACCGACAGCCGCTTCGCGCCGGCGGCGACCGTTACGTGGCCCGCGAACACGTAGTCGTCGATCACGACTTCGGTGTCCGGGGCCACGCACTTCGAAAACGGTCAGCTGCAACCCGAGGTCGCGCCGCAGCCTTCGCACGCGTAGCACGAGCCTGCTGGGCGCATCTTCGTTCCGCAGGTCATGCACAGTGGGGCGTCCGCTGCCTTGCCGAGGCGGAGTTCCATCAGCTCCGTCGTCGTCTGGGCTTCGCGGTGTGGGTGCTCGGGTTCGTCCGCGTGCGGCTCCGGGGAGGAGTCCACTGTGGACCGAAGAGCTTCGACGTCGACGCCGCCGTAGCCGGCTTCGACCTCGGCCGCGCGTTCGTCCGCGGACAGGATGCCCAGCTGGGCCCGCTTCTCCTCCGGCAGGTAGTCCAGCGCGAGCCGGCGGAACAGGTAGTCCAGCACGCTGGTGGCGATCCGGATGTCCGGGTCGTCGGTCATCCCGGCCGGCTCGAAGCGCAGGTTGGAGAACTTCGAGACGTAGAACTCGAGCGGGATGCCGTACTGCAGGCCCACCGAGATCGACATCGAGAACGCGTCCATCACGCCGGCCAGCGTCGAGCCCTGCTTGCCGAGCTTGACGAAGATCTCGCCGAGGCCGTCGTCCGGGTACGAGCCCGCCGTCAGGTAGCCCTCGGCGCCGCCGACGGTGAACGACACCGTCTGGCTCGGGCGCTTCTTCGGCAGGCGCTTGCGCACCGGCCGGTACTCGACGACCTTCTCCGGTTCGGCCGCGGCCTTGTCCTTCTTGCCGGTGGACAGCGGCTGGCCGACCTTGCAGTTGTCGCGGTAGATGGCCAGCGCCTTGAGGCCGAGCTTCCAGCCCTGGAAGTAGATCTCCTCGACCTCTTCCACCGTCGCCGACTCCGGCATGTTGACGGTCTTCGAGATGGCGCCGGACAGGAACGGCTGCACCGCGGCCATCATCCGGACGTGCCCCATCGGCGCGATCGAGCGCTCGCCGACCGCGCAGTCGAACACCTCGTAGTGCTCCGGGCGCAGGCCCGGCGCGTCCACGACGTGGCCGTTCTGCGCCACGAACTCGACGATCGCCTCGACCTGCTCGGCCTGGTAACCGAGCACCTCCAGCGCGCGCGGCACCGTCTGGTTGACGATCTGCATCGAACCGCCGCCGACGAGCTTCTTGAACTTCACCAGCGAGAAGTCCGGCTCGATCCCGGTGGTGTCGCAGTCCATCATGAAGCCGATGGTGCCGGTGGGGGCGAGCACCGACGCCTGCGCGTTGCGCCAGCCGTGCTTCGTCCCGATGTCGATGCCGCGCTTCCACTCCTCGGTCGCCAGCGAGCGGACCGCGGCGTCGTTGGAGTGGTAGGTGCGGACGAGCTCGTTCGCCGCCGCGTGCTTGCGCATCACGCGCTGGTGCGCCTCGGCGTTGCGGGCGTACCCCTCGTACGCGCCGACGGCCTGGGCCAGCTCGGCCGAGCGCCGGTAGGACACGCCGGTCATCAGCGACGTGATGGCCGCGGCGAGCGCGCGGCCGCCTTCGGAGTCGTACGCGTGGCCCAGCGCCATCAGCAGCGCGCCGAGGTTGGCGTAACCGATGCCGAGCTGGCGGAACTTCCTCGTGGTGTCGGCGATCGGCTCGGTCGGGAAGTCCGCGAAGCAGATCGAGACGTCCATCGCGGTGATGACGAACTCGACCGCGCGGGCGAACAGCGGCGCGTCGAACGTGCCCTCGGGCGTGACGAACTTGAGCAGGTTCAGCGAAGCCAGGTTGCAGCTCGAGTTGTCGAGGTGCATGTACTCGCTGCACGGGTTGGACGCGGTGATCCGGCCGGACTCCGGGCAGGTGTGCCAGTCGTTGATCGTGCCGTCGTACTGGATGCCGGGGTCGGCGCACTCCCACGCGGCCTGCGCCACGGTGCGGAACAGCTGCTTCGCGTCGGTGCGGGACAGCTCCTCACCGGTGAGGCGGGCGCGCAGCGCGAAGTCCGTGTTGTTCTCGACGGCCTGCATGAACTCGTCGGACACGCGGACCGAGTTGTTCGCGTTCTGGTACTGCACCGAAGAGATGTCCGCGCCGGAGAGGTCCATGTCGAACCCGGCGTCGCGCAGGACCTTGATCTTCTTCTCTTCGCGCGCCTTGGTCTGGATGAACTCCTCGATGTCCGGGTGGTCGACGTCGAGCACGACCATCTTCGCCGCGCGCCGGGTGGCGCCGCCGGACTTGATGGTGCCCGCGGACGCGTCGGCGCCGCGCATGAACGAGACCGGGCCCGAGGCGGTGCCGCCCGAGGTGAGCAGCTCCTTCGAGGACCGGATGCGGGAGAGGTTCAGCCCGGCACCGGAGCCGCCCTTGAAGATCAGGCCCTCTTCGCGGTACCAGTTGAGGATCGACTCCATCGTGTCGTCGACGGCGAGGATGAAACACGCGCTGACCTGCTGCTTGGACGCCGTGCCGACGTTGAACCAGACCGGGGAGTTGAAGCTGAAGACCTGGTGCAGCAGCATCCAGGTGAGCTCGTGCTCGAAGATCTCGAGGTCCTGCGGCGAGGCGAAGTAGCCGTGGTCGCGCGCGGCCTTGACGTAGGTGTGCACCACGCGGTCGATCAGCTGCTTGAGGCTGCGCTCGCGCTGCGGGCTGCCGACGGCGCCGCGGAAGTACTTGCTGGTGACGATGTTCGTGGCGTTGACCGACCACGACTCGGGGAACTCCACGCCACGCTGCTCGAAGTTGACCGAGCCGTCGCGCCAGTTGGTCATCACGACGTCCCGCTGCTCCCAGGTGACCTGGTCGTACGGGTGCTCGCCCTCGGTGGTGAAGACCCGCTTCACGCTCAGCCCGCCGGCGGCCTTGTTCTTCTTGCCGGCAGCCGCCCTGGCCCCGGTCCCCACGGTTTCGGTCATGGTCGAACCCTCACTCCCGCAGCGGGACGGTCACTCGCCGTCGTCGCGCTGATCGCTCTCCTTCGGCGCAGCAGCACCCGCGATGGCCTCACGAAGGTCGGCGATCTCCTTCTCGAAGTCCTCGACCGAGGAGAACGAGCGGTAGACGCTGGCGAACCGGAGGTAGGCGACCCCGTCGAGCTCACGCAGCGGACCCAGGATCGCCAGGCCGACCTCGTGGCTCGGGATCTCGGCCAGGCCCGCGGACCGGATCGACTCCTCCACGCGCTGCGCGAGCTGCTGCAGCGCGTCGTCGTCGACCGGACGGCCCTGGCACGCACGCCGGACCCCGCTGACCACCTTGTCCCGGTTGAACTGTTCGGTGACCCCGGAACGCTTCACGACGGCGAGCACCATCGTCTCCGAAGTCGTGAACCGCCTTCCGCACGACGCGCACGAGCGCCGCCTGCGGATCGCCTGGCCTTCATCCACCTCTCGGGAGTCGACGACCCGAGAGTCCGCATGCCGGCAGAACGGGCACCTCATCCGCCGATCACCTTCCCCTCCGCGCCGGCCGCCCCGGTCGACGTCCCGGCCGCCACGCGCGGCCGTGCTGCGGCCACCGGGCACCCCTGCACCCTGGTGATCGACATGTGGACATCCGGTGGGTAAGAGCCGGTCAACTGTGGACAACTGCTGCCCAGTCTACCCCAACCTGTGGACCAACTACAGCGGTGTAACTACTACATATAGCGGCAGAGAGTAGAACTCGGGACTGGCCCGCGCAAGCGACACGACCGGACAGGACCTCGCCCGGGTGAGGGTGGTTGACGGCACCCGCGAGTCAGGGTGCGGGAACGGCGGCCGGGTCGGCCACGGGGACCGTGAGCGGCAGCCCGGGCACCAGAACGGCCTGGTCCAGGCGATTGAGCTCCTTGATCCGGGCGACAACCGCGCCAGTGTCACTGTTCGGCGCGAACCGGGCAGCCAGCGCGGACAGCGTGTCGCCCTGCCCGACCGACACCGTGGCGGTCGACTCGGGCACCGGAGCACCCGCGCCACCGCCGCCGAGAAGACCCAATCCGGTGACCACGAGACAGCTCGCGACGGCGAGTGCGGCGAGCCACGGCCACCGCACCGGCACCCGCCGCGGCGTCGCGCAGGGCGCGCCGGCCGGCCGGCCGCCCGCGACGACCCTCGCGCGCGTCGGCGGGCGCTGCACCTCACCGCGCCGCCCGCGCAGCACGCGCACAGGGCGGGGTGGCGCCGGAACCGGGGTCGCCGGGCGAGCCGGACCGCGTTCGGCCAGAATGGACATCCGAACCTCCTCTAAACCCTGGTGTCCGCCCGATCCGGCGAACCGGCTGCGGTTCGCGGATCAAGGTCGAACAGGCGTTCTATCGAACGTCCGTGCGAAGGTCTACCACCTACCACCGACAAAATCGAGCGGACACGGCGTGTCGATCGAACAGATGTTTGAAATCGCCGTGCCCGGGGGCTAACGTCGGTGACCAGGGCATCTGCCGGGCAGATGCCGCCGGCCAGGCTGCCCGCACCCCGTGGGCGGCGGCCGGCGCGCATGCGTGCAGCGAACGTCTGGGAGGCGACGCAGTGGCGAAGGAGAACAAGGCGGGCAGGACCAGTGGGTCCCCCGGGGGCACCGGCAAGGTGGCCTCCATGCCCGAGGTGTACGACGTGGACGAGACCCTCACCGTCCGCCAGCAGCAGGTCCTCGACGTGATCCGCTCGTGGGTGAGCCGGTTCGGCTACCCGCCGAGCGTGCGCGAGATCGGGGAAGCGGTGGGCCTGACGTCGACGTCGTCGGTCTCCCACCAGCTGCGGGCGCTGCAGCGCAAGGGTTACCTGCGCCGGGACGCGAACCGCCCGCGCGCGGTCGGCGTGCTGTCGGCGACCGACGACAACCCCATGGGCATCGAGATGGACCAGCAGCCGGTCATGCCGAAGGCGGCGTACGTGCCGCTGGTCGGCCGGATCGCCGCCGGTGGCCCGGTGCTGGCCGAACAGTCCATCGAGGGCGTCTTCCCGCTGCCGCGGGAGATCGTCGGCGAGGGCGAGCTGTTCCTGCTCAAGGTCACCGGCGACTCGATGATCGACGCGGCCATCACCGACGGCGACTGGGTCGTGGTCCGGCAGCAGCCGGACGCGGACAACGGCGAGATCGTCGCGGCGATGATCGACGGCGAGGCCACGGTCAAGACGTTCAAGCGCAAGGGCGGCCACATCTGGCTGATGCCGCACAACGAGGCGTACGAGCCGATCCCCGGCGACGACGCGACGGTGCTCGGCAAGGTCGTGGCCGTGCTTCGACGGCTCTGAAAGACGCGGGTTCCGGGTCTCGCACAGCCCGGAATCTTCACCGGATCGAGTGATCTTGGCCGCGGGGAGCCAAGCTCGCGAGAACTACCGGCGGCTTCGGCGGCGCAGCCTGCTGATCCCGAACCAGCCGATCCCGACCGCGGCCAGCGCTATCCCGGCGGCGGGGAGGACGGGGAGCCCGGCCCCGTCCCCCGCCGCACCGGACGACGCGCCGGCGCCGGTCGAGGTCTTCCCCTCCGCAGGTGCGCCGGACTGCGCGGCCAGAGCCGCCGCGCCCCGCACCGCGCGGAGAGGCTGGCCGACGCCTTCGCTGCCGGAAAGCAGCGTGCCGTCGGGGTCGAACGCGATCGCCTCACCCTGCTTCTCCCCCGGCAACGGGATCCGGACCGGGGTGCGCTGCAGCGCGGCGAGCACGTCACCGTCGGGTGCGGCGTAGAGGTAGGCGTCGGTGTAGGTCCGCAGCGCGACGACCGTGCCGTCGGCGTTCGACGCGCCGCCGGTCACCAGCACCGAGCCGATCGACCCGACGGGACCGCCCGGCGTGTCGGTGGTCTCGATCTTCACCGAGCCGACCTTCTCCAGGTTGGTCGGCCCAGGGCTGGCCAGCGGGCCTTGCGGCCGGTAGACCTTCGCCTCGCCGAGAACGTCCTTGGTGATCAGGTACGGCGTCCCCGCCTTGTCCATGATCAGCGCTTCGGTGTCGTGCTGGCCGTCGGGGTAGGTCAGCCGGTGCAGCGTGAGCTTGCCCTGCGGGCTCAGCTCGAGCAGCGCGACGGTCAGCCGGCCCTTCTTGTTGTCCCCGGTGTCGGACAGCCAGAGCCGCCCGTCGGACGTGCGGGCCAGGTCCTCGACGTCGAACGGGTCCGTCTTGTCGGTCAGGACCTTCTGCACCTTGCAGTCCCGCCCGAGCACGAACACCTGGACCTTGGTGCCGCCGTCGTTGATCGCGTAGAGGTGCTCGCCGTCGGACACGAGCCCGGACAGCTCACCGATCCGGGAGTCCTTGACCGTGCACAGCGGTTCCACGGCCGGAGCCGCCGACGCCGGTACCGGACCGCTCAGCAGAGCCAAGAACCCTGCCGCAACCGCGACTCCCCAGCGCACCCAGCCACCTCCGTAGTGTGCGATCACGACGACCGCACACTACGGAGACGTGTCAGGCCCTGGTCGAGTTGGTCTCGTACTCCCGCAAAGCGGCGGCGAAATCCGGGCGGACCCGCGCCAGCAGGCGCGTGCCCTCCTCGACGTGCTCCTCTTCCAGCACTTCGCCCTCCGCGTGCGCCCGCGCGACGAGCTCGCCGTGCGCGTAGGGCACGAGGACCTCGATGGTGACCTCCGGCCGCGGCAGGCGTTCGGTGATCACCTCGACGAGCTCCGGGATGCCGGCGCCGGTGCGGGCCGAGACCTGCACCGAGCCGGACAGCGCGTGCCGCAGCCGGGCGAGGGTGACCTCGTCGGACGCGTCGGTCTTGTTGATCACCAGCAGCTCCGGCGGGAGCGGCTCCTTGCGCTTGCGCGTGATCTCGCCGAGCACCTCGCGCACGGCACTGACCTGCTCCTCCGGCGCCGGGTCGGACCCGTCGACCACGTGCACCAGCAGGTCCGCGTCCGCGGCCTCTTCCAGCGTCGAGCGGAACGCGTCCACCAGCTGGTGCGGCAGGTGCCGCACGAACCCGACGGTGTCGGTCAGCGTGTAGGTGCGCCCGTCCGCGGTCTGCGTGCGCCGCGTGGTCGGGTCGAGGGTGGCGAACAGCGAGTCCTCCACCAGTACCCCGGCCCCGGTCAGCGCGTTGAGCAGGCTCGACTTGCCGGCGTTGGTGTAGCCGACGATCGCCACGCTGGGCACCTCGTTGGCCAGCCGGCGGCCGCGCTTGGTCTCGCGGATCGTGTCCATCGCGGCGATCTCCCGGCGCAGCTTCGCCACGCGCTTGTTGATCCGCCGCCGGTCGGTCTCGAGCTTGGTCTCACCGGGACCACGCAGGCCGACGCCGCCGTTCGCGCCCCCGGCGCGGCCACCTGCCTGCCGGGACAGCGACGCACCCCACCCGCGCAACCGCGGGATCAGGTACTGCAGCTGGGCCAGCTCGACCTGCGCCTTGCCCTCCTTGGACCGGGCGTGCTGGGCGAAGATGTCGAGGATCAGCGCGGTCCGGTCGATGACCTTGACCTTGACCTTCTCCTCGAGCTGCCGCAGCTGGCCCGGCGAGAGCTCGCCGTCGCAGATCACGGTGTCGGCGCCGGTGGACCCGACGATGTCGCGCACCTCCCGCACCTTGCCCGAGCCGATGTAGGTGGCCGGGTCCGGCTTGGTCCGCCGCTGGATGAGACCTTCGAGGACCTCGGAGCCCGCCGTCTCGGCCAGGCGCGCCAGCTCGGCCAGCGACGCCTCGGACTGCAGGGCCGTGCCCTCGGTCCACACGCCGACCAGCACGACGCGTTCGAGCCGCAGTTGCCGGTACTCGACCTCGGTGACGTCGTCGAGCTCCGTGGACAGCCCCGCGACCCGGCGCAGTGACGCCCGGTCTTCGAGCTCCATCTCGCCCGTCGACAGCTCGGCGTCGTACAGGTCGTCGTCGTGGCCTTCGGTGTGTGTCAGTTCTGTCATCGTGCCTCCATGGTCCCACGTTTCGACGCGGAACCGAACTTCTTCAACTGCTCGGATAGGTGGCGAGGTAGATCGCGGTGCGTTCGGCGCCGGGACGGCGCGGGCGCGCGCGGAACTCCTCGAGCAGGGAGTTGAGCCGGTCTTCCAGCTCCTCACGCTCCTCAGGTGCCACCTGGACGACCAGGCGCGCCTGATGCACGCCCTCGAACCGGGTGTCGGCGATCTCGGCCAGATAGGCCTCGAGCATCGCCTGTTCCACGTCTTTGTCACCGCATGAGTCGAGTGTCCACGAAAGGCCCGTGGAGAGGTAGGGAATTTCCCGGGCGCCCCGGGTGCCGCGCCGGGGCGGCTGGGCCGCCAGGAAGCCGGTGTCCACGAGCTTGCGCACGTGGTGCAGGGTGGTCGCCGGGTCACGGCCGAGCCGCTCGGCGAGCTCCTTGTTGGTCAGGGCCTCGGAGAAGGTCAACCGGATGATGCGCAGCCGTATTCCGGAGGCCAGCGCGGCGGCCTCGGCTTCGGTCGCGGTACGACGTTTCGCGGGGAGCACGGGCCCAGCCTAGAGCGAACAGTGATTGACACTTTCCAATCACTCGCGGCAGACTCGGGCCATGTCCAGGGGGTCTCTTTTCCGCCACGCCGACTTCAGACGACTCTGGGCCGGCGACACGGCCAGCCAGCTCGGCACGTCCGTCGGCAACACCGCCATCCCGTTGCTGGCGGCGGTCACGCTGGCCGCGACGCCGTTCGAGATGGGCCTGCTCACCGCGGCCGAAACGCTCGCGTTCCTGCTGATCGGGCTGCCCGCCGGGGTGTGGGTCGACCGGCTGCGCCGCCGCCGGGTCATGCTCGCGGCCGACTTCACCCGCTTCGCCCTGCTGCTCACCGTGCCGCTCGCCTGGTGGGCCGGGATCCTGACGCTCGCCCAGCTGCTGGTGGTCGTGCTGCTCGTCGGCATCGCGACGCTGTTCTTCGACATCTCCTACCAGTCGTACCTGCCCTCGCTCGTCGGCCGGGAGCACCTGCTGGAGGGCAACGCGAAGCTGCAGTCGGTCCAGTCGGTCGCGCAGATCGCCGGGCCGAGCGGCGCGGGTGTGCTGGTCCAGCTGGTCACGGCCGCGAACACCGTGCTGATCACCGGCTTCGGTTACCTGACGTCGGCGCTGTGCCTGCTCCGCATCCGGACGGTCGAGCCCGAGCCCGAGCGCGGTGGCCACGCCCCGCTGGGCCGGCAGATCGGCGAGGGCCTGCGGTTCGTCTTCGCCGACAAGCCGTTGCGCGCGATCGTGGCGTGCACGGCGATCGCGAACCTCTTCGACGCCGCCTTCACCGCGGTCCGGGTGCTGTTCCTGACGCGCACCCTCGGGCTGGCGCCGGCGGTGGTCGGCCTGGTGCTGGGCGTCGGCGGCGCGGGCGGCATCCTCGGCGCGCTCTGTTCGGGGGCCGTCACCCGGCGGATCGGCCAGTCCCGGGCGATCTGGCTGGTGCCGCTGCTCACCATGCCGGCCTACCTGCTGGTCCCGCTGGCCGCGCCGGGCTGGCGGCTCGTCCTCGCCGGGTTCGGCCTGGCCGTCACGGCGTTCGGGATCATCATCTACAACGTCGCGGCGGTCTCCTACCGCCAGGCGATCTGCCCGGACCGGTTGCTCGGCCGGATGAACGCGAGCGTGCGGTTCGTCGTCTGGGGCACGATCCCGCTCGGCGGGCTGCTGGGCGGCGCGCTGGGCGAATGGCTCGGCCTGCGCACCGCGGTGTGGGTGGCGGTCGCCGGCACGATCTCCGCGGTGCTGTGGGTGGTCTTCTCGCCGCTGCGGCGCATGCGTGATCTGCCGACCGCGGCGAAAACGGGTTCCGGCGCCGCCTAGAGTTGTTCCATGACAACTCCCTTCACGAGCCCCAAGGTCCCGGACAAGGTCGGTGTCGACGGTCTGGAGGCCAAGTGGGTACCCGTATGGGAGTCCACCGGCGCCTACCGCTTCGACCGCAGCAAGACCCGCGCCGAGGTCTACTCGATCGACACGCCGCCGCCGACGGTCAGCGGGTCGCTGCACATCGGGCACGTCTTCTCCTACACCCACACCGACGTGCTCGCGCGGTTCAAGCGGATGCGCGGGTCCGAGGTGTTCTACCCGATGGGCTGGGACGACAACGGCCTGCCGACCGAACGCCGGGTGCAGAACCACTTCGGCGTCCGCTGCGACCCGTCGCTGCCCTACGACCCGGATTTCCGGGCGCCGGAGAAGCCGGACAAGGACGTCGTTTCCATCTCGCGGCGGAACTTCGTCGAGCTGTGCGAATCCCTGACGGTGACCGACGAAAAGGTCTTCGAGCAGCTCTGGCGGCAGATCGGGCTGTCGGTCGACTGGACGATGACCTACCAGACCATCGGGCACGACTCGCGGCTGATCTCGCAGCGCGCGTTCCTGCGCAACCTCGCCCGCGGCGAGGCCTACCAGGCCGAAGCGCCGACGCTCTGGGACGTCTCGTTCCGGACCGCCGTCGCGCAGGCCGAGCTGGAAGACCGGGAACGCCCCGGCGCGTTCCACGACCTCGCGTTCACCGGTCCCGACGGCGCGGACGTCGTGATCGCGACGACCCGGCCCGAGCTGCTGCCCGCGTGCGTCGCGCTGGTGGCGCACCCGGACGACGAGCGCTTCAAGCCGCTGTTCGGGAAGACCGTGCGGACGCCGGTGTTCGACGTCGAGGTGCCGGTGGTGGCGCACCACCTGGCCGACCCCGAAAAGGGCCGCGGCATCGCGATGGTGTGCACCTTCGGCGACACCACGGACGTCACGTGGTGGCGCGAGCTGCGGCTCGCCACCCGGGTCGTGCTGGGCCGCGACGGCCGGTTCCTGCCCGACGCGCCACACGGCGTGCCAGCGGAAGCCTATGCGCCGCTGGTGGGCAAGACCGTCCACACGGGACGCGAGATCCTGGTGCGCCTGTTGCGTGAAGCCGGTGCGCTGCGCGGGGAACCGCGGCCGATCACGCATTCGGTGAAGTTCTACGAGAGGGGCGACAAGCCGCTGGAGATCGTCGCCAGCCGGCAGTGGTACCTGCGCAACGGAGGCAACGACGAGGCGTTCCGGGCTCGTATGCTGGCCCGCGGCGAGGAGCTGAACTGGGTGCCGAAGCACATGCAGGTGCGCTACTCGTCGTGGGTGGAGAACCTCGCCGGCGACTGGCTGGTCAGCCGCCAGCGCTTCTTCGGCGTCCCGATTCCCCTGTGGTACCGGGTGGACGAGCACGGTGAGCCGGACTACGACGCGCGCCTGCTGCCGGACGACCTGCCGGTCGACCCGAGCAGCGACGTCCCGCCGGGCTTCACCGAGGACCAGCGCGGTGTCCCGGGCGGGTTCGTCGCGGAGGCCGACGTGATGGACACGTGGGCGACGTCGTCGCTCACCCCGCAGATCGTCGGCCGCTGGAGCCTCGACGACGACCTGTTCGAGCGGGTCTTCCCGATGGACCTGCGGCCGCAGGCGCACGAGATCATCCGCACCTGGCTGTTCTCGACGGCGGTGCGCGCGGAGCTGGAGCACGGCGTGCTGCCGTGGCGGGAGACGTCGATCGCCGGCTGGGTGCTCGACCCCGACCGCAAGAAGATGTCGAAGTCCAAGGGCAACGTCACGACGCCGGTGGACCTGCTGGAGCGGTTCGGCTCGGACGCGGTGCGCTACTGGGCGGCGAGCGCGCGCCCCGGCGTCGACACGGCGGTCGACGAAGGCCAGATGAAGGTCGGCCGCCGGCTGGCGACGAAGCTGCTCAACGCGAGCCGGTTCGTGCTCGGCCTCGGGGTGCCGTCCCCGTCCGCGGCGGTCACCGAACCGCTGGACCGGGCGCTGCTGGCGTCCCTGGCGGTCGTCATCGAGCAGGCGACGGCGGCGCTGGAGGACCTGGACTACGCGCGGGCGCTGCAGGTGACCGAGACGTTCTTCTGGACGTTCTGCGACGACTACGTCGAGCTGGTGAAGGGCCGCGCATACGGCGACAGCGGCACTTCGGGGGCCTCGTCGGCCCAGGCGGCCCTGGTGACGGCGTTGTCGGCGCTGCTGCGGCTGTTCGCGCCGTTCCTGCCGTTCGCGACCGAGGAGGTCTGGTCGTGGTGGCAGCCGGGTTCGGTGCACCGGGCCGCGTGGCCGTCGGGCCTGGCGGCCGACGGTGACCCGAAGCTGCTGACGCTGGCGGGCGAGGTGATCGCGGCGGTCCGCCGCGCGAAGACGGACGCGAAGGTCTCGATGCGCACAGCGGTGGAGACGTTGACGGTGACTGGTCCGGCCGACGTGCTGGCCCGGTTCACCGAGATCGAGCCGGACATCCGCGTCGCGGGCGGGATCGCGAACGTCACCACGCGCGACGGCGACTTCACGGTGGAAGCCAAGGTCGGCGGCTGACGCCCGGGTGGGCCGCCCCGGTCAGGAACCGGCGGCGGCCCACCAGGCGTCGTCGATCTCGCCGCGCGCCACGATCTCCGCCGGGCCCGACAGGGTCGACGCGCCGCGGGACACCGTCACCTCGACCCGGCCGCCCGGGATGTCCACTGTGGACGCGCCGGTGTCGGTGCCCGCCAGGTGGAAGGCCGCCGCCACCGCGGCCACCGTGCCGGTGCCGCAGGCGCGGGTCTCCCCCACGCCGCGCTCGTGGACGCGCATCCGCAGCGCGCCCTCGCCGAGGCGGTTGACGAACTCGAGGTTCACGCCGTTCGGGAAGACGTCGTGGTCGAAGTCGGGCTGGTCGCGCAGGTCCAGGTCCGCGACGTCGGTGTCGTCGAGCACCGAGACCAGGTGCGGGTTGCCGACGTCCACGGCCACGCCGGAGAACGGCCGGCCCGCGACCACGGTCACCGACGTGCCGGTGATCGTCGCCGGGCCCATCCCGACCGTCACCGACCGGTCCGGGTGCACCACCACCGGGCGGTCGCCCGCCCGGGTGGCGACCACGAACTCGCCCTCCGCCGCGAGGCCGGAGTCGACGAGGTAGCGGGCGAACACGCGCACGCCGTTGCCGCACATCTCCGCGATCGAACCGTCCGCGTTGCGGTAGTCCATGAACCACTCGCCCTCGGAGGCGATTTCGAGCGCGGCGGCCCGGACGATGCGGAGCACGCCGTCGGCCCCGAGGCCGCGGTGGCGGTCGCACAGCGCGGCGATCCGGGCCTCGGTCAGCTCGAGGCGGCCCGCCGCGTCGGGGAGCAGCACGAAGTCGTTCTGCGTGCCGTGCCCCTTGAGGAACTCGATTCCGCCCATGGGGGCAAGGTTACCGGCCCAGGGTATCCAGGACGCGTGCGGCCAGCCCGGCCTCGGCGCCGTCGAACCAGTGGATCCGCTGGTCGCGCCGGAACCAGGACCGTTGCTTCCTGACGAAGCGCCGGGTGGCCTGCGCCGTCGCCGCGGCGGCGGCCTCGAAGTCGCCCTCGCCGTCCAGCTCGGTGATCACCTGCTGGTAGCCCAGCGCGCGCGACGCCGTCTTCCCGTCGCGCAGCCCGCGCTCCAGCAGCCCGCGCACCTCGTCGACCAAGCCGGCCTCGAACATCAGCCGGACGCGCTCGTTCACGCGCTCGTCGAGCTCCTCGGGCGCCCGGTCGACGCCGATCACGACCGTGCCGTAGCGGGCCGGCCCCGGCTTCGGCAGGTTCGCCGAGAACGGCTCGCCGGTGATCTCGATGACCTCCAGCGCGCGCACGATCCGGCGGGTGTTGGTCGGCAGGATCGCGGCCGCGGCGGCCGGATCGCGTTCACCCAACCGGGTGTAGAGGGTCGGCGTGCCCAGCGCGACCGCCTCCGCGTCGAGGCGGGCGCGCACGTCCGGGTCGGTGCCCGGGAAGCGCAGGTCGTCGAGCACCGCCTGGACGTACAGCCCGGAACCGCCGGTCAGCACCGGCACCCGGCCCGCGGCCAGCAGCCGCTCGACCTCGGCCCGCGCGTCGCGCTGGTAGGCCGCGACGGACGCCGTTTCGGTCACGTCCAGCACGTCGAGCAGGTGGTGCGGGACGCCGCGGCGTTCCTGGCCGGTGGCCTTGGCGGTGCCGATGTCCATACCGCGGTAGAGCTGCAGCGCGTCGGCGTTGACGACCTCCCCGCCGAGCTTCAGCGCCAGCTCCACGGCCAGCGCGGTCTTGCCGGTCGCCGTCGGCCCGACCACCGCGACCGGGCGGATCGGGGGTGCGGCGGCGGGGCTGGTCACGACGGCTGACGATACCGGCGTCCCGACACGGAGCGTCCACCGGAAGTAGGATCACGAGCTTCGAGTGGCTCATCCAGTACCACGGTGCGCGCTGAGCTGCTTGAATGCCGCGTGGGGGCCGTAGCATCCGAGCACGGCCCGTGACGACCGCATTACCCGGCCCCGCCGCACCGGCGGGGCGCCCGCGCCAGCGGGCGTACAGGCGATAAGGAGCCTGCGATGGCCCAGGAGAACACTTCCACCGGTACCCCGGCCCCGCACCCGGTGCCGCACGCGCTGCACACCGGGCACGCCGCACCGCCCGTGCCGCCCGCCGAGCCCACCCCGTCCACCTGGGGCCGGGTCGACGAAGAGGGCACCGTCTACGTCATCACGGCCGAGGGCGAGCGCGCCGTCGGCGTCTGGCAGGCGGGCAGCCCCGACGAGGGCCTGGTGCACTTCGCCCGCCGCTTCGACGACGTGCGGACCGAGGTCGAGCTGCTGGAGACGCGCCTGGTGTCGGGCGCCGGCGACCCGAAGCACGCGCTGTCGAATGCGACGCAGCTGCGCGACGGGCTCGCCGAAGCCGCACTGGTCGGCGACCTGGCCGCCCTGGGCGCGCGCCTGGAGTACGTCATCGGGCACGCCGAGAAGGCCCTGGCCAGCGCGAAGCAGGAGCGTGAGGAAGCCCGCGCCGCGGCCGTCGCCCGGAAGCAGGAGCTGGCCGAAGAGGCCGAGAAGATCGCCGCGGACTCCACCCAGTGGAAGGCGGCCGGCGACCGGCTGCGCACGATCCTGGACGAGTGGAAGACGGTCAAGGGCGTCGACCGCAAGACCGACGACGAGCTGTGGAAGCGGTTCTCCAAGGCCCGCGAGGGCTTCAACCGGCGTCGTGGCTCCCACTTCGCCGAGCTGGACAAGCAGCGCGCCTCGGCCAAGACGCGCAAGGAAGAGCTCATCGCCGAGGCCGAGGCCATCAGCGAGTCCGACGACTGGGGCGACACCGCCGGCCGGTACAAGGACCTGATGACCGAGTGGAAGGCCGCCGGCCGGGCGCCGAAGGACAGCGACGAGGCGCTCTGGCAGCGTTTCCGCGCGGCGCAGGACAAGTTCTTCGCCCGCCGGTCCGCGGTGTTCTCCGAGCGCGACGCCGAGTTCTCGACGAACGCGTCCCGCAAGGAGGAGCTGCTGGTCGAGGCCGAGAAGATCGACGCCGCCTCGAACCTCGAAGCCGCCAAGAACGCGCTGCGCAAGATCCAGGAGCAGTGGGACGAGATCGGCAAGGTCCCGCGCGAGCGCATCCGCGAGCTGGACGGCCGGCTGAAGGCCGTCCAGGACTCGGTGAAGTCGGCCGAGGACTCCCGCTGGCGCCGCACGGACCCGGAGGCGCAGGCCCGGGCCGCGCAGTTCCGCGAGCGCGTCGAGCAGTTCGAGTCCCAGGCGGCCAAGGCCCGCGCCGCGGGTGACGAGCGCCGCGCGAAGAAGGCCGACGACCAGGCCGCGCAGTGGCGCGAGTGGCTGCAGGCCGCGGAGGCGGCCGTCGCCGACCGCTGACCCGCCCGTTCGGCAAAGCCGTGAATGGCCCGTTAACGGACTTGAAGCCCTCAACGGGCCATTCACGGCTTTCGGGCAAGAAGACGGGCCGGCGCTTTTCGGCGGCGCCGGTGCTGCACTTCGCTGATGAGTGAGCCCTCGAACCTCGTGTCCGCACTTGTCGTCGCTTGCACCGTCGCGATGGCGGCTGCCGGTCCCGCCCCGACCGTCGTCGACGGAAAGAAAGCACGAGGTCAAGCTCGAAGCGAAGGCCGAGAAGAACCGCCTCAAGGTCGGCGAAGAGACGAAGATCAACGGCTCGTTCGCCGACCCCAGCGGGCAGAAGCCCCTCTCCCGCGCTTCAGCGTGAGCTTCAAGATCCGCGCGAACGTCACGTTGCGGGTCTTCCACCCGGAGACCGACCTGTACGTCGGCGTGGCTTCGGGCCTGATCTCGCTCGTGGTGTTCTAGGAACGGGAGAAGGCCGTCCGCATCCACGACGCGGCGAGGCAGATCATCACGATCCAGGCGATGATCAGGCCGATCCCGGGACCGCCGCCGGCGGTGCCGCTGGCGTGGGACGACTGCTGCGACCAGATGGCCAGCAGCCCGTCGACCGAGGCGAACCAGCCGCCGGCGGCGCAAACCCAGGCCAGCCACCAGCGGCGCGTCACCAGCGCGAGCGCGGACGCGAGGATGCCGACGCCGGTCGACGTCGCGGCGAACAGCTGCGGGATGCCGCCGCCCTCGCCGGCCAGCACCTGCCAGCCGGCGTGGTCGCCGACCCACGGCAGCAGCAGGCAGCCGAGCAGCACGAACGTGAACACCGCGATGGTGAACCCGCGACGGCCGAGCTCGACCGTGCGGGACGCCTGCTGGCCGACCTCGTCGATCTCGGCGGCCAGCTCGTCCAGCTCGCCGGACTTCGGGGACTCCGTCACAACGCACACCCGCTCACCGGTTCGGGCCGGGCCGCCGGGGCACCGAAGCCCGGCAGGCCCAGCGTGACGCCGTTGGTCTTGGGCCGCAGCCCCGCCTCGGCGTTGTCACCGGCGCGCGTCCGCCGGTGGGAGATCAGGTCGCCGTCGGCGACCATGTGGTGCGGCGCGCCGTAGGTGACGACCGTCTCGACGACGTCGCCGGGGCGCACGCCGCGGTCCACCGCCGGACCGGTCGGCGCGAAGTGCACCAGCCGCCCGTCACGGCCGCGGCCGCTCATCCGGTGCGTCTCGGCGTCCTTGCGGCCTTCGCCGTCGGCGACGAGCAGCTCGACCCGGCGGCCGACGATCTTCTTGTTCTCGTCCCAGGAGATCTGGTTCTGCAGCTCGACCAGGCGCTCGTAGCGTTCCTGGACGACCTCCTTGGGCAGCTGCCCCGCCATCGTCGCGGCCGGGGTGCCCGGGCGCTTCGAGTACTGGAAGGTGAACGCGCTCGAGAAGCGGGACTGCGCCACGACGTCCAGCGTCGCCTGGAAGTCCTCCTCGGTCTCCCCGGGGAAGCCGACGATGATGTCGGTGGTGATCGCCGCGTCGGGCATCGCCGCGCGGACCTCGTCGAGGATCTTCAGGTAGCGCGTGGAGCGGTAGGACCGCTTCATCTCGCGCAGCACCCGGTCGGACCCGGACTGCAGCGGCATGTGCAGCTGGTGGCAGACGTTCGGGGTCTCGGCCATCGCGTCGATGACGTCGGAGGTGAACGCGGCCGGGTGCGGCGAGGTGAACCGGACGCGCTCCAGGCCGTCGATCCCGCCGCAGGCGCGCAGCAGCTTGCCGAACGCCTGCCTGTCGCCGAACTCGACGCCGTAGGAGTTCACGTTCTGGCCGAGCAGGGTGACCTCGAGCACGCCCTCGGCGACGAGCGCCTCGACCTCGGCCAGGATCTCGCCAGGCCGCCGGTCACGTTCCTTGCCACGCAGGGCGGGGACGATGCAGAAGGTGCAGGTGTTGTTGCAGCCGACCGAAACGGACACCCAGCTCGCGTAGGACGATTCGCGGCGCGCGGGCAGCGTCGAGGGGAACGTCTCGAGGGACTCGAGGATCTCGACCTCGGCCTCGGCGTTGTGCCGCGCGCGCTCCAGCAGCGTCGGCAGCGACCCGATGTTGTGCGTGCCGAACACGACGTCGACCCAGGGCGCCCGCTTGACGATCTCGCCGCGGTCCTTCTGCGCCAGGCACCCGCCGACGGCGATCTGCAGGTCCGGGTTCGCGGTCTTGTCCGGCCGCAGGTGCCCGAGGGTGCCGTACAGCTTGTTGTCCGCGTTCTCCCGCACGGCGCAGGTGTTGAACACGATGAGGTCGGGCTTGCCGTCCTTGCCGACGGGCACGTACCCGGCCTCTTCGAGCTGCCCGGCGAGCCGCTCGGAGTCGTGGACGTTCATCTGGCAGCCGAAGGTGCGGATCTGGTACGCCCTGGGTGCCTGTGTCTCGGTCATCGCCGTTCAGGGTAACCCCGGGTTCGGGCGGGGCGGCCGCCCGGGCGTCCCGCCCCGGCCCTACGCGCCGAGCAGGCCGATCACCGCGGCCGACTTCGCTTCGCCGAGGAATCGCAGGCCCATGAAGTTGTCGCCGGCGGTGAAGCCGGGCAGCGCCCAGATCGCCTCGTACGGCAGCTCGAGCGACCGGTAGCGGCGCAGGCTGTAGACGTTGCTCCACAAGCACTTGCCGGGGCCGGGGCGCCAGAGCCGCCGCGCGAACGCGGGGTTCCGGAAACCGTGCCCCACCTCGGCGGTGGCACGCACGTGCCTGCCGCCGGTGAACAGCACGACGTCGCCGGTGGCGACGGTGTCCATCCGGCGGTCGTACTTGTCCTTGGCGCCCCAGAACCGGGCGCGCCCGCCCGGGTGCAGTGCGTTCAGGCGGGCGAGGTCGGCCGGGTCCAGCAGGTCGGCGTGCTCGCCGATGGCGACGGTCCGCTCCAGGGTTTCCGCCCCGCAGCGGCGGGCTTCCGGGGTGCCGTAGGCGGGCTGGATGAACACCTGGGCCGCGGCTCGCACGCTACCCGGCATCGTCAAGCGTCCTCGCCAGGCAGGGCGAAGAGCGGCCGCTGGTCCGGGTCCTCCGGTTCGCCGCCCAGGCGGAGGCACTTGCGGCAGCTGACGCCCAGGTGGGTCGGCGTGACCTCGCCGCCCGCGCCGAGGCCCGACCAGCCCTGGTGGCACGCCGGGGCCGGGAGGGTCAGGCTGTTGAGCCACGGCACCCAGCTGACCCGGTGAGTGACGCCGGACCGGCCGATGTGCAGGCGCATGCCGGTGAACAGCCGGTGTTGCTCTTCCGCGAAGCGCGCGGGGTCGATGGGCGGGACCGGGAAGAGGGGGATCGGCTCGCTCATCCTCCCAGTATGGAGGGTCGTACACCGGGAATTCGGGAGGAAGCCACCCCGGCCGGGTACGTTGCCTGCCGTGAAGACCCAGGCCCTGCTGCTGTCCGCCGTGCTCACCGTCACCCTGGCCACGCCGGCCTCGGCCGAAGGCGGGCTCGCTCCCGGCGTCACGATCCGGACCACCGTGTCCGGCGAAGGCACCGGCCACAACACCTGGACGGCCACCGTGCAGGTGCCCGGCGGCTCCAGCCCCGACCCGGACGCGCCGCCGTCCGCGCTCGGCACGCGGGAGCACGCCGACGCGCTGGTGACCGCCTTGCGCGGCAAGGGTTTCGCGGCACGCGCGGAGGAGGTCGACTGGCCGGCCTTCGCCGACACCCCGCGCGGCGCGCTCGGCTGGCGGGTGCGGGTCGGCTCCTTCGCCGACCAGGCGTCGGCCGCCGCGACGGCGAAAGCCATGGCCGCCAACGGGTTCACCGCCGCCGCCGAGTGGACCGGCCAGGACGGGCCGCAGGCGCAGGGCCCGCAGCACGTGCGCGTCGCGATCGTCGACCCGCGGCGGTTCACCGGGCAGGTCGTGGCGTCGCACGGAGAATCGGTGGCGGGACGGCGCACGACGTCGGCGTTGTCGGCCGCCGCCGGGGCGCTCGTCGGCGTCAACGGTGGCTTCTTCGTCATCGACCCGCGTGACGGCATCCCCGGCGAACCGGCGGGCGTCGGCGTCTACCAGGGCCTCCTGCAGAGTGAAGCCACGGCCGGGCGGCCCGCGCTGCTGCTCGGCGACCGGCCTTCGATCGGCATGCCGCGGACCGTGCTGACCGTCGGCGACCGGCGAGTCGACGGCGTGAACCGCAAGCCGGGCCTGGTCCGCAACTGCGGCGAGCCCGGGGACGTCCCGACCGGCCGGCCGCTGCACGACACGACCTGCACGCACGCCGACGACCTGGTGCTGTTCACGCCGCAGCTCGGCACGCCCACGCCCGCCGGTGCCGGGGTCGAAGCCGTGCTGGACGCCCACGACGTCGTCACCGCGGTCCGCGCGCCCGGCGGCGACGTGCCCGCGGGCGGGCACACCGTGCAGGGCATCGGGTCGGCCGCGACGTGGCTGACCGCCCACGCGCGGCCGGGTGCGCGGCTGCGCGTCGGGACGCGGATCTTCGACGGCGCCCGCCCGGTTCACCCGGCCGGGGTGGTCAACGGCGGCCCGTGGCTGGTCCGCGACGGCCGGATCGCGGTGGACGCGGCGGCGGACGGCGTCGTGCACCCCGGCGACCCGTCGTTCGTGTACGGCTGGGGCGTCAAGCGCAACCCGCGGACGATGGTCGGCCTCGACCGCCGCGGACGGCTGCTGATCGTCGCGGCCGACGGGCGCCAGCCCGGGTACAGCGAAGGGCTGTCGCTGGTGGAAGGCGCACAGCTGATGGCGCGCTTGGGCGCGGTGACCGCGATCAACCTCGACGGCGGCGGTTCGACGGCCATGGCGATCGACGGGCGCCTGGTCAGCTCCCCTTCGGACGCGACCGGCGAGCGCCCGGTCGGCGACGCGGTGCTGGTGGTGCCGCGCTAACGCGGATCGACGCTCAGCCACCGTCCCCGCGCATCCGCCCACCGCGCTAACGCGGATCGACGACTCCACGCACAGCCTCCAGCAGCGCCGCCCGATGCTCCCCAAACCGCGACTCCGACCCAACCGCCGCGATCAACGCCGGGGGTGCGCTCAGCCAGCTTTCCGTCATCCGCAGCACGATCGCGAACAGGTCGGCCGCCGGAAGATCTCCGCGAACACGGCCGTCGCGCTGGGCCGCCGTGACCGCCTCGACGCGGGCCCGGAACCGGTCGATCTCGGCGGCGGACGGCTCGATCCGCTCAAGCGTGCGCCACGTGGCCAGCCGCCGGGAGGCCGTGTTGGCCAGCATGTGGTCGTACCTCGCGGCGGCGAAGGCGTTGAGGTCGCCGTCGGCCATCGGGGCCGCCTCGAAGACGGCGCGTGCCTCTTCCTCCACCACCGCGTCGAACAGCTGGTTCTTGTCGCCGAAGTAGACGTAGATCAGCCGCTTGTTCGCGCCGGCGCGCTCGGCGATCCGGTCGATCCGCGCGCCGGCCGGGCCGTGCTCGGCGAACTCCGCCGTCGCCGCGTCGAGCAGCAGCGCCTTCGTGGCCGCCGAGTCGCGGGGACGGGGCTGGGTCACCACGCCACCGGGCCCGAAGCGGCGAAGAACCCGCCCGTCGGGCCGTCCGGGCCGGCCTGCGCCAGCCGCACGGTGGCTTCGGCGCCCTGCTCGACCGTCTGGAAACCGGTGTTGTGGTTGAGATCGGTCTTCGTGTAGCCGGGGTCCACGGCGTTGATCCGCATCTCCGGAAACGCCTTCGCGTACTGGACGGTGACCATGTTCAGCGCCGCCTTGGACGACGGGTACGCGACACCCTGGTAGAAGTGCGTGAACGAGGCCGGGTCCGCCAGGTCCGCGGTCCGGCCCAGGCCGCTGCTGACGTTGACCACCACCGGGTTCGCCGACCGCCGCAGCAGCGGCAGGAACGCGCCGGTGACCCGGACGATCCCGAACACGTTGGTCTCGTACAGGTCCCGCAGCTGATCGGCGGTCACGTCGGCGGCGCCGATCACCCCGCCGTCGGACGTCCGGCCTTCGACGCCGGCGTTGTTCACGAGCACGTCCAGTCCCCCGCCGGCCTCGACGGTCTCGGCCGCCGCGGCCACCGACGCGTCGTCGGTGACGTCGAGCTGCACGAACCGCGCGCCCAGCCGTTCGGCGGCTGCGCGGCCGCGTTCGGCGTCGCGCGCGCCGACGTAGACGGTGTGACCGGCGGCGACGAGCTGGCGGGCCGTCTCGTAGCCGATGCCCTTGTTGGCGCCGGTGACCAGGGTTGTCGTCATGATTCCCACTCCTATCTAACTGGATAGTTACAACACTGCTCCGGCCGGGCAAGTAAGTCAATGGTTAGTTACTTCACGGCGGGGCGGAGTCTGGCACGATCGGGCCGTGGCCCGGACCCGGCGGATGCGCGCGCTCGCGATGCTCGGCGCCCTGCTCACGTTCGCCGCGCTGCTGACCGGGTGCTCGTCCGGCTTCGCCGGCCTGCGGCTGCGGATCGCCGCCGGGAACCCCAACGGGGTCTACGACAAGCTCGCGCAGACCCTCGCCACGGCCTGGCAGTCCGGCCTCGACATCGACCGGCCCCAGGTGCTGCAGACCCAGGGCTCGCCCGACAACGTCACCAAGGTCCTGTCCGGGGCCGCCGACGTCGGGTTCGTCGCCGCCGACGTGGCCGCCGACAACTACGAGCAGAACCCGGGGCTGGCGACGCTCGCCCGGATCCACGACGACTACCTGCACATCGTCGTGCGCACCGACTCCGACATCCGCACCGTCGCGCAGCTGCGCGGGAAGCGGATCGCGATCGGGTCCCCCGCCTCCGGCGTCGAGTACATCGCCAGCCAGCTGCTGAAGGCGGCCGGCCTGAACGGCTCGGTCAGCACCACCACGCGCGGGCTCGACGACTCGGTCAAGGCGCTGCTGAACGGCGACGTCGACGCGTTCTTCTGGTCCGGCGGGCTGCCGACGCCGGCGATCGCCGACCGCAACGACACGCGGTCGCTGCGCCTGCTCGACATCGCCGACCTGATGCCGAAGATGCAGGAGATCAACCAGGTCTACGGCACCGCGTCCATCCCGGCGAGCACGTACAACCAGACCGGGCCCGTCACGACGCTGCTGGTGCCGAACTTCCTCGTGGTGCCCCGGTCGATGCCCGACGACGTCGCCGAAGCGCTGGTCCGCGGCCTGTTCGACGCCCGCGCGGCGCTCGCGCGGGCCAACCCGGCGGCGCTGTCGATCGACGTCCACCCGGGCATCGAGACCCAGCCGATCCCGCTGCACCCCGGCGCGCTCCGCTACTACCGGTCGCAGAAGGACTGACGCGCGTCAGGCCGCCGGGAAGGTCATCGTGATCCGGAGGCCGCCGCCGTCGGGCAGGTCGAGGGCCAGCTTCCCGTACGAGTGCGCGACGATCTCGCTGACGATCGCCAGGCCGAGCCCGGACCCGGGCACGTTCTGGTGGGCGCTGCTGCGCCAGAACCGGTCGAGCGCCCGGTCCAGCTCGTCGAGCCGCAGGCCGGGGCCGTGGTCCCGGACCGACAACGTGACCTCGCCACCTGCGCGGGCGACGACGATCCGGATCTCGGTGCCGCCGGCGGTGAACTTCAGCGCGTTGTCCAGCAGCGCGTCGAGGATCGTCTCGGCACCGCGCGGTGGCATGCGCACGCGGACGTCGTCACCGGACACGTCGACGACCAGCCGCACGTCACGCGCCTCGCCGACCACCGACCAGTCGGCGACGCGCTCGGCGACGGCCTCGGCGAGGTCGAGGGGGTCCAGCTCACCCCCGGAGGCCTCGGCGCGCGCCATCGACAGCAGGCCGTCGAGGATCTGGTGGAGCCGGCCGGCGTCGATCCGGGCGGCTTCGAGATCCGCCGCCGCGGGCTCGTCGACGACGTGGCCTTCGAGGTTCCCGAGCCGGATCTTGAGCGCGGTCAACGGGTTGCGCAGCTGGTGCGACGCGTCGGCGACGAACACCCGCTGCGCCTCCAGCGCCCCGGACACGCTCTCGGCCATCCGATCGAAGGAACGGCCGAGCTGACGCAGCTCCGGCGGCCCGCCGCCGTCCCCCACCGGCTCGGCCGCCCGCCCGCCGACCACGGACGCGACCAGCGCGCCGGTCGCGTCGTCGAGCCGCTTCACCGGGCGCAGGATCCACCGGACCACCGGGATCGCCACGGCCAGGGCCAGCACGAACGCGAGCACCCCGCCCGCGGTCAGCACCAGGAACCACCACAGCACGTCGGTGCGCGCGGCCGTGGTGTCCGAGATCGTCACCACCGCGCCCCGGACCTCGCCGTCGGCCAGCACCGGCTCGGCCAGCACCAGCGGCTCGGTGTTCCACGGCATCAGCATCCCGCCGGGCTGCGACCGGCGGCCGGCGAGCGCGTCGTGGACCGGGCCGGTGATCCGCGCGGCCCGGACGTCGATCCGCGCGGCGTCCGGGCCGGGCACGGTGTCGACCGCCTTGCCGTCCTGGTCGAAGACGACGACCTGGACCCCGTACACCTCGGTGTAGCGGCGCAGGTCGGGATCGAGCAGCTGCGGCTTGTTGTCCAGCAGCGGGCGCTGGGCCAGCGACGCGAACCGCGCGGTGTCGGTCAGCCGGTCGAGGAAGAGGTCCTGCTGCGCGCCCGAGGCGATCGTCGTGGCGAGCGGGATGCCGAGGCCGAAGACCAGCAACGCCACCAGCGTCAGCACGATGCCCTGCAGCCGGACGCGCACGTCAGCTCCGGGCGGCCTGGCCGCCGAGGCGGTAGCCGACCCCGCGGACCGTCTCGATCAGCGCCGGGCGGCCGAGCTTGGTCCGCAGCGTCGCGACGTGGACGTCGAGCGACCGGCTCTCCGCCGGGCCCCGGTGCCCCCACACCTCGGTGAGCACGTGCTCGCGCGAGCAGACGTTGCCGCGCGCGCCGGCCACCAGGGCGAGCACCTGGAACTCCTTGCGGGACAACGCGATCGCCTGCCCGCCGACCAGCACCTCGTGCCGGGACAGATCCACGCTGACGTCCCCGACCCGGATCACCACGGGCTCGGCGGGCGCGGGGTGCTCGCCGCGGCGGCGGCGCACCGCCTCGACCCGGGCCATCAGCTCTTCGACGTCGTAGGGCTTGACGAGGTAGTCGTCGGCGCCCGCGCGCAGGCCCTGGATCCGGTCGTCGACCTCGCCGCGGGCCGAGACCACGATGATCGCCACGTCGCTGACCGCGCGGATCTGGCGGCACAGCGTCACGCCGTCGATGTCCGGCAGCCCGAGGTCGAGCAGGACGACGTCGACCTCGTGCACCCGGTCGAGCACGCCGGCCCCGGACGCGAGCCGCGCGATCGCCAGGCCGCGCCGGGTCAGCGCCGGGATGAGCGCACCCGCCACCCGGTCGTCGTCCTCCACCAGCAGCACCCGCACCCCGTCCGCCCTCCGCGTGACCTGCTTCACCCCAGCCGGTAGCGAAGAACTCTAGGACGTCGCCGCGGCGGCCGCACCGGACACCCGGATGGTGACTGTCCGTGATTTCAGCTCGACGGAGGTCACAAAGGCATCAATACTCGCCAAAAGGACATCGATACCCACTTGAAACCCTAAGTATTGCTCAAGCAGCCTTGCCAACCGGTAGAGCAACGGTAGGTTTCCGCCATCGCGTGGTGACCCACACCCCCTTGCCGGTACGAACAGCTCTGGAGGCCAGATGACCGCGGACGTGGCGGCGCCGATGATCAAGGCGTCCGCCGTGAACAAGTACTTCGGCGACCTGCACGTGCTCAGGGAGATCACGCTCGAGGTACCTCGCGGCCAGGTCGTGGTGGTGCTGGGCCCGTCCGGGTCCGGCAAGTCGACGCTCTGCCGGGCGATCAACCGGCTCGAGCCCATCAACTCGGGCGAGATCGCCGTCGACGGCACGCCGCTGCCGTCGGAGGGCAAGGCCCTGGCCGCCCTGCGGGCCGACGTCGGCATGGTGTTCCAGTCGTTCAACCTGTTCGCGCACAAGACCATCGTCGAAAACGTGATGCTGGCGCCGACGAAGGTCCGCAAGGCCTCGAAGGACGAAGCCCGCAAGACGGCGATGGAGCTGCTGGAGCGCGTCGGGATCGCCAACCAGGCCGACAAGTACCCGGCGCAGCTCTCGGGCGGCCAGCAGCAGCGCGTCGCCATCGCGCGGGCGCTGGCCATGCGGCCCAAGGTGATGCTGTTCGACGAGCCGACCTCGGCGCTGGACCCGGAAATGGTCCAGGAGGTCCTGGACGTGATGACGGGCCTGGCCAAGGACGGCATGACCATGCTGGTCGTCACGCACGAGATGGGCTTCGCCCGCCGGGCAGCCGATCGGGTGATCTTCATGGCCGACGGCGAGATCGTCGAGGACACGACGCCGGAAGAGTTCTTCTCCGCGCCGAAGAGCGAGCGCGCGAAGGACTTCCTCGGCAAGATCCTTACCCACTGAGAACACTCGCTCAGCACACCACTGAGTGCTTTCCCCCGGCCCGGAGCCGGACGAGATTCGGAAGGAAACCTGAGAGACGATGCGGTTTAGTCGAGTTCTGCAGACGGGTGCGGTCGTCATGGCCGCCGGTCTGGCCCTGGCGGCCTGCGGCGGCGGGTCCGGCAGCAGCGGCGCGAGCGGCGACAAGAACCTGGTCCAGCGGGCCAAGGACAACAAGAAGCTGACCATCGGCATCAAGTTCGACCAGCCGGGCCTCGGCCTGAAGAAGCCGGACGGCACCTACGCCGGCTTCGACGTCGACGTCGCGAAGTACATCGCGAAGCAGCTCGGCGTGGAAGAGTCGGGGATCACCTGGAAGGAAGCGCAGTCCGCGCAGCGCGAGGACCTGATCAAGAAGGGTGAGGTCGACTTCATCGTCGCCACCTACTCGATCACCGACAAGCGCAAGAACGACGTCTCCTTCGGCGGCCCCTACTTCGTCGCCCACCAGGACCTGCTGGTGCGGTCGGACAACACCGACATCACCGGCCCCGAGTCGCTGACCGGCAACAAGAAGCTCTGCTCGGTCAAGGGCTCGACCCCGGCGCAGAACGTCAAGACGAAGTACGCCAAGGACGTCCAGCTGCAGGAGGTCGGCAAGTACACCGACTGCGTGACCGCGCTCCTCAACGGCACCGTCGACGCGATGACCACCGACGACGTGATCCTCGCCGGTTACGCCGCGCAGCAGCCCGGCAAGCTGAAGCTGGTCGGCAAGGGCTTCTCCGACGAGAACTACGGCGTCGGCCTGAAGAAGGACGACGCGGACGGCAAGGCCGCCGTCAACAAGGCGATCCAGGCCATGGAGCAGGACGGTTCCTGGGAGAAGTCGCTGCAGACGAACGTCGGCCCGTCGGGCTACAAGATCCCGGCCGTGCCGGCGATCGCGCCCTGACCCGAATCCGCAGTTGAACGGTGCGCCGCGAGCCGCGGCGCACCGTTCCCGTTCCGAGGCCAGGTTGGACAACAGTGTTCGATTTCCTCAGCAATCCTGACTACAACCTCGTCGACGCGTTCTGGACGACGATCCAGCTGACGTTCTTCTCGGCGATCGGCGCGCTGATCTGGGGCACCATCCTCGTGGGCATGCGCGTCAGCCCGGTACCGATCATGCGCGGCTTCGCCACCGTGTACGTGAACGTCTTCCGGAACACCCCGCTGACCGTGATCATCATCTTCACGTCGCTGGGGCTGTCCTCCACGCTGGGCATCAACCTGGCCCCGGCCGACTCGCCCACCTCGCTGGCCGACAACGCGTTCCGGCTGGCCGTGCTGGGCTTCATCGTCTACACCGCGACCTTCGTCTGCGAGTCGCTGCGGTCGGGCATCAACACCGTCCCGGTCGGCCAGGCCGAGGCGGCGCGGGCGCTGGGCCTCAACTTCCTGCAGGTGCTGCGGCTGATCGTGCTGCCCCAGGCGTTCCGCGCGGTGATCGCGCCGCTGGCGAACGTCCTGATCGCCCTGCTGAAGAACACCACGGTCGCCTCGGTGATCGGCGTCGCGGAGGCGTCGCTGCTGATGTCCACGATGGTGGAGAACGAGTCCGACTCCCTGTTCTACGTCTTCATCCTGTTCGCCCTGGTGTTCGTCGCGCTGGTACTGCCTCTGGGCCTGCTGCTCGGCTGGGTCGCCAAGAAAGCCGAGGTCAAGCGATGAGCACGCAGTCCGTCCTCTACGACGTCCCCGGCCCGAAGGCCCGCGCCCGCAACTGGGTCTACTCGGTGCTGTTCGTGCTGGTCCTGCTGGCCGTGGCGTACTTCGTCTACGACCGCTTCAACGAGAAGGGCCAGTGGGCGGGCGCGCTCTGGAAGCCGTTCGTCGAAGGGTCGACCTGGACCCAGTTCCTGCTGCCGGGCCTGGTCAAGACGCTCGAAGCGGCCGCCCTGTCCATCGTGATCGCGCTGCCGATCGGCGCCCTGCTGGGCATCGGCCGGCTCTCCGAGCACAAGTGGGTGCGGATCCCGGTCGGCGCCGTGGTCGAGTTCTTCCGGGCCATCCCGGTGCTGCTGCTGATGGTGTTCGGGGCGTCGCTGTACGCCTACTACACCAGCATCGACGCGGACAGCCGGCCGCTGTTCGCGGCCGTCACCGGCCTGGTGCTCTACAACGCGTCGGTGATGGCGGAGGTGTTCCGGGCGGGCATCCTGTCGCTGCCGAAGGGGCAGACGGAGGCGTCGTCGGCGCTGGGCCTGCGCAAGACCCAGACGATGGTCAGCATCCTGCTCCCCCAGGCCATCACGCTGATGCTGCCGGCGCTGGTCAGCCAGCTGGTGGTCATCCTGAAGGACACCGCGCTCGCCGGCCAGCTGACGATCGGCTACGACGAGCTGATCCGCGGGTCCGGGCCGATCACCGGCAACTTCAACAACACGATCCCGACGCTCATCGTCATCGCGATCATCTTCATCACGCTCAACCTGCTCCTGTCGTGGTTCGCCTCGTGGCTGGAGCGGAAGCTGTCGCGCCGGAAGAAGGCCCCGCGCGGCGCCAAGCCGATGGACCAGCCCCCGGCGGCGGTGACGGCGGCGACCGACTTCGCCACCGGCAACAGCTCGGCCTGATCCTCCGGTCACTGGAAGCGGGCAGGCGCGGAATTTCGCGCCTGCCCGCTTTTTCGTCCACTCCGTCGAGGGTTGTCGTACTCGGGGGTCACCCCTAGCGTCGGGCGCATGGGTGTCGCACTGGTGACCGGAAGTTCCCGAGGGCTCGGCCGCGTGATCGCGCGGCGGCTGGCCCGCGACGGGTTCGCGGTGGCGGTGAACGCGCTGCACGACGACCCGGACCTCAAGGTCGCGGCCGAGGAGGTCCTCGCCGAGGGCGGCAAGGCCGCCGCCTTCGCCGCCGACGTGACCGACCGGCGCCAGGTCGGCGAGCTGGTCGACGCGGTGACGGCGCTGCTGGGCCCGATCGAGGTCCTGGTCCTCAACGCGACCGGCCCCCAGCCGGACGGCCTGGTGTCCGAAGTGGACTGGCCGGCTCACCTGGCCGAGCTGGACTTCTTCGTGCGCTCACCGGTGCTGCTCGGCCACGCGGTGCTGCCGGGGATGCGCTCGCGGGGCCACGGCCGGATCGTGCACGTCGATTCGGAGCAGGCGGACCGCCCACCGGTCGGCCGCTCGGCGTACGCGACGGCGAAGGCGGCCCAGGTCGGCCTGGCCCGCGCGTGGGCCCGCGAACTCGCCCCGGACGGCATCACGGTCAACACGGTGGCCCCGGGCTTCATCCCGGTGGAGCGGCACGCGGACGTCCCGGAAGCGGAACGCGCGGCCTACGTGGCGGGCGTCCCGATGGGCCACCTGGGCACCCCGGACGACGTGGCCGCGGCGGTGAGCTTCTTCGCCTCGAAGGACGCGGGCTTCATCACGGGCCAGCGGCTACGAGTGGACGGCGGCCGCGCCCTCGGCTGACGTGCCGCGGCCGACCCATTTCGCTTTCACCGCCAGGCAAACCGGCCCATCACCCGCCGCCAGCGACGGGTCCACCACGAACGCGGCCGGCTGAGGTCACATCTCCTTGCGCCGCCCAGCAAACCGGCTCGCCACCGACTGGAAGTCCACCACGGTCGCGCGCTCGGCCGACCTACCGCGGCCACATCCCTTGCACCACCCAGCAAACCAGCTCACTACCCGCTACCGGCCGCAAGCCCACCACGATCGCGCTCGACCGACCTACCGCAGCCACACCCCCTGCGTCACCCAGCAAACCGGCTCACCACCCGCCACCGGCTACAGGTCCACCACGAACGCAGCCGACCTACCGCGGCCACATTCCCCTTCACCCAGCGAACCGGCCCATCACTCGCCATCGGCCGCAGGTCCACTACGGTCGCGCGGCCGATTCCACTGCAGCACCGCCAGCACCCCGAGGACCAGCACCAGGGCCAGCGTCAGCGCCGACCACATCGCGACGTGCAGTTGCAGCATCCCGCCCGCGAAGGCGCCCACCAGCATCGCCGCCACCGCGACCACCTTCCGCAGCGGGTGCGAACCCTCGCCGCCCGCGGCCTTCGAGTCCGCCGCGAAGCCCGTCAGTGTCATCGTCAGCACCGTGGTCGTCAGGTCCGGCGCGCCGATGCGGCGGACCGCCGCGTTCTGCAGGCCCATCGCCACGCCCAGCACCACGATCAGCAGCTCGCTGCCCAGCCTCGTGCCGCTGCCCAGCGTCGCCGACAGCACCACCGCCACCGCGACCAGCAGCGCCTGGGCGGCTGTCGCCTTGCGCAGTACGCCGTGGTCCTCCTCGACGCGCGCCAGCCGCCCGCCGGCGAGCGCGCCCAGCAGGAACGCCGCGACCGCCGTCAGGGACGCCACCACCGACAGCGTCGTCTCGCCCGCCGCCGCGAACCCGAGGAACACGACGTTGCCGGTCATGTTCGCCACGAACACGCGGCCCAGCCCCAGGAAGCTGACCGCGTCGACCACCCCGGTCACGACGGTCAGCGTCAGCAGCAGCACCGCCAGGTCCCGCGGTTTCGTCTCAGCCATGCGGGCAGTCAACCACCCGGCGCGTGAATGCGCGGTCGCCGAGCGCGTCAGTGCTGTCGACGAACTGGTCGATCGCCCCGATGGGTGACGCCGAGCCATCGGACAGCGCCGCGACGAACCGCTCCGCGTGGATCACCCGGAACGGCCGGTCGTGGAACGCGCTCGCCCGCGGCTCGATCGGCGCCGTGAGCCCGAGCGCGTTGTGCGCCTCCGCGACCGTCTCCAACGCCGTCACGAGGTGCCGCTCACGCTCCCGCCAGTCCGTCGAGGCGAGGGCCGCGGTCAGCGACGGCGTGAGCGTCCCGGCTATCGGCAGGCGCGCGAAGGCACTGCCCAGCCACTTGCTGTACGGCGGGTACCGGCGCGCCATCAGCAGGCACAGCCGCATCAGGTCCCGCACGAGCCGCGCCGCGACGACGGCCGAACCCAGCTCGTCGCCGACCTCGCCGCACCGCCCCACGAAGGGCTCCTCCTGCTCGATCCGCCGCCACTGGCACGCGAGGACGTACCGCCAGACGTCGTCCGGGTACCACGCGACGTTCCGCCGCAGCGCCTCCAGCCCGAGGTCGTCGTGGAACACCGCGCCACCGGTGAACTCGGCGAAGACCTGCGTCGGCGTGGCGAGCCAGTCACGACGCTCCGGGCGGCGCGGGTCGAAGCCGAGCGCACCGTGCGTCCAGTCGCCGAGCGTGGCGACGATCAGCTTGGCCGGGTGGCCGAGGAACGTCGGCGGCACCCGGACCTCGCGCACGCGCGGCAGGAACAACTGGACGCGAGCGGTCCAGTCGTGGTCGGCCGAGCGTTCCGTGTCGAAGCCGAGGACCTCGGATCCGGGGCCGAGCAGCGCGGCGCTGTGCGGCTCGGCGGCGACCAGCGGACGCACCACCGCACTGTAGAACCGGCGCGCGAGTTCGATTCCGGAAATGAACGTCATACGGCCCATTCTTGCTTACTAACGTGCGAAGCGCGCTTCATTGTGCGAAGCTGCTTCGCAGCGCTTCGCGAGCGGAACCTGTTGTCACACAGGCAGAACACCCCACATCCCTTCCGGTGAATCCCCGCGCGGCACGCGACATTTTGTCGGTGGTTGCCTTTAGCGTGCGAGCATGACCGAAAAGAGCACGGTGCGCACACGGGAGATGGGCATCGAGTTGAAGACCCAGCGCGAAGCGAAACAGATGTCGCTTCGCGAGCTGGCCCGGCGCGCGGACTGGTCTGCGTCGAAGGTGTCCGGCTGGGAGAACGGCCGCCGCATCTCCCCGATCGACGCGGCGATCTACCTGGCCAACTGCGGAACCAAGGCCCCGGAACGGAACAGGTTGCTGGAACTGACGAAACCCCCGAGCGACCGGTACTGGGTGCGGCCGTACTTCAGCGAGCTCGTCGATCCCGCGAAGTCCCTCATCGTCCAGGAGAACCTCGCGACCCGGGTGATCTCGAACAGCCCGACGGCGCTGCCCGGCATGCTCCAGACCGAGGACTACGTCCGCACCCTCTACGAGATGTCCGGCCGGTACACCACCGACCGGCTCCAGCTGCTGATCCAGGCGAGAAGGGACCGGCAGCAGCTGCTGCAGCGGACGAACCCGCCCGACTGCCTGTACTTCGTCTACGAACACACCCTGCGCTCGATCCTGCGCGACCCCGCCCTGATGCACGAACAGCTGCAGTCCCTCGTGCTCGCCACCAACCTGCCCCACTGCACCATCCGGGTCGTGCCCGCCTCGGCGCCGCCTTACCACCTGATCGGCAGCCGGTTCACGATCATGGAGTTCGCCGAACACCCCGCGGTGGCCTACGAGGAAAGCTTCGCCGCGGGCCTGTTCGTCGACGATCGGGTCGCGGTCGAAGCGTTCTACGTCCTGCGCACCCGGCTGGAGCAGGTGGCGTTGTCCGAACGGGAGTCCCGGGAGTTCCTCATCCGGCTGACCGAGGAGTTCGATCTCATGACCGGCTGACCACAACCCCGGCCACGCCCCTTCCCCATCATTCCCGTGCGCCGACAGCCTTTCCGTCGTGCCAGACCGTCCGGACCCGACCCGGCAGGTCGGTCACGTCGAGGTCCGTGCCGTCGAGCAGCACCAGGTCGGCCCGCAACCCGGGCTCGACGCGACCGCGGTCGTCGTCGAGGCGCAGCAGCCTCGCCGCCTCGCTGGTGGCCGCCTTCAAGGCCGCCGCGTCACCGAGGATCGCGGCGAGCAACCGCAGTTCGGTCGTCAAGTCGACATGGGGGCGCGGGGCGAGGTCCGAACCCGCGGCGATGCGGACACCCGCCTCGGCGGCGAGGCGCACCGACCGGCGGTGGTCCGGGGCGAACTCGCTGTCGCTGATCGGCGACAACGTCGGCACGTACCAGGTATTCCCCAGTGCGGCAACGGATTCGTCGTCCAGGAAGGTGCCGTGCTCGATGCTCCGCGCCCCCGCGCGGGCCGCCGACACCACGGCGGCGGCCGTGTGCGCGTGGGCCATGACGTCCCGCCCGCACCGGCGAGCCTCGTCGACCAGCGCGACGAGCTCCTCGTCGGTCGGGCGGACGTCCACGCCCGCGCGCACCGACCGCATCGCCCCGCTCGCGCCGACCTTGATCCAGTCCGCCCCGGCGCGCACCATCCGGCGGACGGCCGCGCGCGCCGCGTCCGGCCCGTCGAACACCGGGTCCGGCAACGACGGGTCGCCGTAGCGGTCGACGGCTCCGGCGGGCGGCTCCCAGCTGTCCCCGAGGCCGCCGGTCGGGCCGAGCTGGCGCAGGCTGACCAGCACGTCCGGGCCGGTGATCCAGCCTTCGCGCAGGGCGTGCTTGAGGCCGGCGTCGGCGCCCCAGGCGTCGCGGACGGTGGTGATCCCGCGGGCGAGCAGCCCGCGCAGCACCGGCACGGTTTCGAGGATCCGGGCGCTGCGCGGCAGCGGCTCGGGCCGCCGGAACGCGACGTGCACGTGGCAATCGATGAGCCCGGGGATCAGCAGCCCGCCCGTGCAGTCGACCCGCCCGTCGCCGTCGAGACCCGGGCCGACCTCGGCGATCCGGTCGCCGTCGAGCCGGACGTCCGCCCGGGTCGTCTCCCCGGTTTCGGGGTCGAGCACCCGCGCGCCGGCGAGCAGCGTCACGAGAGTTCCTTGTGGTAGACGAGGAAATCGCACGGCGTGGCCAGCGACGGCGCGAGGTGCGGGTAGTCCTCCGCGAGGTCGGCGCGGCGCGTCACGCGGTAACCGAGGCGGTCGTACCACTCGGCGAGGAACTGCTTCGACGGATGCGTCCACGCCCGCGGCACGAGCAGTTCGAGCTGCATCCGGCGGCAGCCCGCGTCCCGGCTCACCCGCTCGGCGAACCGCACCAGCTCCCGGCCGACGCCGGTACCCCGCCGGGCCGGATCGGCCGCGAGCATCCCGAACTCGCCGGTGGTCTCGTCGAGCCGCTGGACCCGCACCGAACCGGCGAAGTCACCGTCGATCCGCGCGACCGCGATCTCCCCCGCCCGCACGAACCCGGCCACCTCCCCGGCGGACGTCCGGTCGGTGCTCGCCTGCCACAGCCCCTTCTCGGACTCGGCGTAGACCTGGTTGACCAGCGCGGTGACCCGGTCGATGAGGGAAAGGTCCTCCGCCGCGGACGGGGGCAGCAGCTCGATCTCCATGCCCCCACCTTGTCACGCCCACGCGAAGACGCTCGCGAACCGGCTCCGGCGGCTTCGAGAGCAGCCGGTTCGCGAGCGTCGAACGAACGAGCGTCAGTTGTCCCGTCGGAAGAGCTTGTTGCCCAGCCAGACGATCGGGTCGTACTTGCGGTCCGCCACGCGCTCCTTCATCGGGATGAGCGCGTTGTCGGTGATGTGGATGCCCTCCGGGCAGACCTCGCTGCAGCACTTGGTGATGTTGCAGTAGCCGAGGCCGTGCTCGTCCTGGGCCGCGTCACGCCGGTCGGCGACGTCGAGCGGGTGCATCTCCAGCTCGGCGATCCGCATCAGGTACCGCGGCCCCGCGAAGGACTCCTTGTTCTCCTCGTGGTCGCGCACCACGTGACAGGTGTTCTGGCACAGGAAGCACTCGATGCACTTGCGGAACTCCTGCGAGCGCTCGACGTCCACCTGCTGCATCCGGTAGTCACCGGGCTTCAGGTCGGCGGGCGGGGTGAACGACGGGATCTCCCGCGCCTTCGTGTAGTTGAAGGACACGTCGGTGACCAGGTCGCGGATCACCGGGAACGTCCGCATCGGCGTCACCGTGACGACCTCGTCCTCGGTGAACGTCGACATCCGCGTCATGCACAGCAGGCGCGGCTTGCCGTTGATCTCCGCCGAGCACGAACCGCACTTGCCCGCCTTGCAGTTCCAGCGCACCGCGAGGTCCGACGCCTGCGTGGCCTGCAGCCGGTGGATGATGTCGAGGACGACCTCGCCCTCGTTCACCTCCACCGTGAAGTCCTGCAGCTCGCCGCCGTCGTTGTCGCCGCGCCAGACGCGGAAACTCGCCTTGTAGCTCATTCCTTGCTCCCGCCGGGGTGCGTCTCGAGTTCTCCGTCGGTGTAGTACTTCCCGAGCTCGCCGAACTCGAACAGTTCCAGGAGGTCCTGCCGCAGCGGCAGCTGCTCCTCGACCGTGACGCTGACGTCCGGCACCACCGGGTTCTCCCCCGGCGACGACGCGCACACGAGAAGCTTGTGCCGCCACTCGGGATCCATGCCCGGGTGGTCGTCGCGGGTGTGGCCGCCGCGGCTCTCCGTCCGGGTCAGGGCCGCCTTCGCGACGCACTCGCTGACCATCAGCATGTTGCGCAGGTCGATGGCGAGGTGCCAGCCGGGGTTGAACTGCCGGTGCCCCTCCACGGTGACGCGCAGGATGCGGTGCCGCAGCTCGGCCAGCTTCACCAGCGCCTGCTCGATCTCGCCGGCCTTGCGGATGATGCCGACCAGGTCGTTCATCGACTGCTGCAGCTCGGTGTGCAGCGTGTAGGGGTTCTCGGCCGACGCGCCCTCCGGCGGGTCGAACGGCGCCAGCGCCATCTTCGCCGCGGCGTCCACATCGGACTGCGCGACCGCGGGCCGGTCGGCCAGGCCGTGCACGTACTCGGCGGCGCCGAGCCCGGCGCGGCGGCCGAACACCAGCAGGTCCGACAGCGAGTTGCCACCGAGCCGGTTGGAACCGTGCATGCCGCCCGAGCACTCGCCCGCGGCGAACAGGCCGGGCACGCTGGAGGCGGCCGTGTCCGGGTCGACCTCGATGCCGCCCATCACGTAGTGGCAGGTCGGGCCGACCTCCATCGCCTCCGCCGTGATGTCGACGTCCGCCAGCTCCTTGAACTGGTGGTACATCGACGGCAGCCGCTTCTTGATCTCCTCGGTCGGCAGCCGGCTGGCGATGTCGAGGAACACGCCGCCGTGCGGGGAACCGCGCCCCTCCTTGACCTCGGAGTTGATCGCGCGGGCCACCTCGTCGCGCGGCAGCAGGTCCGGCGTGCGCCGGTTGTTGTCCGCGTCGGCGTACCAGCGGTCGGCTTCCTCTTCGCTCTCCGCGTACTGGCCCTTGAAGACCTCGGGCACGTACTCGAACATGAACCGCTTGCCGTCGGAGTTCTTGAGCACGCCGCCGTCACCGCGCACGCCCTCGGTGACGAGGATGCCCTTGACGCTCGGCGGCCAGACCATCCCGGTCGGGTGGAACTGGACGAACTCCATGTTGATCAGCTTCGCGCCCGCCCGCAGCGCCAGCGCGTGGCCGTCGCCGGTGTACTCCCACGAGTTCGACGTCACCTTGAACGACTTGCCGATGCCGCCGGTCGCGAGCACGACCGCGGGCGCGTCGAACAGGATGAAGCGGCCGCTCTCCCGCCAGTAGCCGAACGCGCCGGCGATCTTCCCGTCGGTGGTGAGCAGCTCGGTGACCGTGCACTCGGCGAAGACCTTGATCTTCGCCTCGTAGTCCCCGGTCTCGGCGAAGTCCTCCTGCTGCAGCGAAACGATCTTCTGCTGCATCGTGCGGATCAGCTCGAGCCCGGTCCGGTCACCGACGTGCGCCAGCCGCGGGTAGGTGTGCCCGCCGAAGTTGCGCTGGCTGATCCGGCCGTCCGCGGTGCGGTCGAACAGGGCGCCGTAGGTCTCGAGCTCCCAGACGCGGTCCGGCGCCTCCTTGGCGTGCAGCTCGGCCATCCGCCAGTTGTTGAGGAACTTGCCGCCGCGCATGGTGTCGCGGAAGTGGACCTGCCAGTTGTCGTTCGAGTTCGCGTTGCCCATCGACGCGGCGCAGCCGCCTTCGGCCATCACCGTGTGCGCCTTGCCGAACAGGGACTTGCACACGACCGCGACGCGGAAACCGCGTTCGCGCGCTTCGATCACCGCGCGCAGGCCGGCACCACCGGCACCGATCACCACCACGTCGTAGCTGTGCCGTTCGACCTCGGTCATGTAGGAATTCCACCTCGGAAAATGGGGACGTCGTTGTCGGGAGGGGCGGGGACGGTCAGTTCACGAATCTCAGGTCCGCGATCGCCCCGCTGGCCACGAGCATGACGTAGAAGTCGGTCAGCACCAGCGTGCCGAGCGTCGTCCAGGCCAGCGCCATGTGGCGGGTGTTGAGCTTGGTCACCTGGGTCCAGATCCAGTACCGCACCGGGTGCTTGGAGAAGTGCTTCAGCCGGCCGCCGGTCACGTGCCGGCACGAGTGGCAGGACAGCGTGTACGCCCAGAGCAGGACCACGTTCGCGAGCAGGATGACGTTGCCCAGGCCGAAGCCGAAGCCGCCGGTCTTGCCGTGGAACGCCGTGATCGCGTCGTAGGTGTTGACCAGCGACACGATCAGCGCCACGTAGAAGAAGTAGCGGTGGACGTTCTGGATGATCAGCGGGAGCCGCGTCTCACCGGTGTACTTCGCCTTCGGTTCCGCGACGGCGCACGCCGGCGGGGAGAACCACACCGCCCGGTAGTAGGCCTTGCGGTAGTAGTAGCAGGTCAGGCGAAACCCGAGCAGGAACGGCAGCACGACGAACCCGAGCGGGATGAACCCGGGCAGGTCGCCGAACCAGTGGCCGAAGTGGCTCGAGCCCTCGACGCAGGACGTGGACAGGCAGGGGGAATAGAACGGCGTCAGGTAGTGGTAGTCCGGCACCCAGTAGGCGGTGCGCACGAACGACCGGACCGTCGCGTAGATGATGAAGGCGCCCAGCCCGAGCACGGTGAGCAGGGGCTGGAGCCACCATCGGTCGGTCCGCAGGGTGCGTTCGGCGATCCGGGCCCTCCCGGACGACCGGACGCCGGTGCCGACGCCGTTGTCAGCGGGAGCGCTCACCGCTGGTCGCGCTTGTAGCCGCCGACGCCTTCGTCGTCCGCGCCGTGCCACAGCGCCGGGTCGTACGGCGTGTCGGGAACTTGGACGCGCTCCGCGGCCTTCGCCTGCGTCGGCACCGCGAGCGGGGTGCCGTCGAGGTCGGCGGTGTCGATGTCGAGGCGCTCCACGTCGTTGGCGAGGCGGCGGACGGCCGAAGCGTCGCCGTAGCGCGAGCGCAGTGCGCCGACGCACTGCCTGAGCTGACCGATGGTTCGCCGCAGCTCGGCGATCTCGGAGGTGGACATCATGCCTCCCGTGTGGTGGGGCCGGCCGCGCCGGTCGGCGATCTCGCCAAGACCGACTTTGCCGTTCGTAGTGCAGTGTGACAAGTAGCACATTAGCTAAGTAGGGGCGTGATCGGGGTCACTGGGGTTGATCTTCTGAATCGATTTTGATTCGGTGTTCGCGGCGGGTAGTGTGGCCAGCGTCACGACCCAGAGGCGCCAGCGCTGCCGTCCCGCGGACCACCACTCACCAGTGATCCGGAGCCGGACATGAGCCACACCTCCGCTAGACCTTTGAACGAGACCGTCGCCGAAGTCACCGCGCGCATCGTCGAACGCAGTGCCGCCACCCGCGCCGCCTACCTCGCCCGCACGGCCGCCGCCCACGAAGAGGGCCCGGTCCGCCGCGGCCTCGCGTGCAGCAACCTCGCCCACGGCTTCGCCGCCATGGAAGGCGCCGACAAGGAGGCGCTGCGGGCCGCGCGCGCCCCCGGCGTCGCCATCGTCTCGTCCTACAACGACATGTTGTCGGCGCACCAGCCGATGCAGGAGTACCCCTCCTGGCTGAAGAAGGCGGTAAGGGGCGCGGGCGGGGTCGCCCAGTTCGCCGGCGGGGTGCCCGCGATGTGCGACGGCATCACCCAGGGCCGCGCCGGCATGGAGCTGTCCCTGTTCAGCCGCGAGGTCATCGCGATGTCGACGGCGATCGCGCTGTCGCACGACATGTTCGACGCGGCCCTGCTGCTGGGCGTCTGCGACAAGATCGTGCCCGGCCTGCTGATCGGCGCCCTGTCCTTCGGCCACCTGCCGGTGATCCTGGTTCCCGCCGGGCCGATGAACTCGGGGCTGCCGAACAAGGAGAAGGCGCGCGTCCGCCAGCTCTACGCCGAGGGCCTCGCCACCCGCGAAGACCTGCTCGACGCCGAAGCGGCGTCGTACCACTCGGCCGGGACCTGCACGTTCTACGGCACCGCCAACTCCAACCAGATGGTCGTCGAGGTGATGGGCCTGCACCTGCCCGGCGCCAGCTTCGTCCAGCCCGGCTCCACGCTGCGCCGCGCCCTGACCGAGGAAGCCGGGCGCCGCGTCGTCACGCTCTCGCGCGGTGAGGGGTACACCCCGGTCTCCCGGATCCTGGACGAGAAGGCGTTCGTCAACGGCGTCGTCGCGCTGCTGGCCACGGGCGGGTCGACCAACCACACGATGCACCTGGTCGCCATCGCCGCGGCCGCCGGCATCCAGCTGACCTGGGACGACTTCTCCGACCTCTCGGCCGTCGTGCCGCTGCTGGCGCGGGTCTACCCGAACGGCAGCGCCGACATCAACCACTTCCACGCCGCCGGCGGCATCCAGTTCCTGGTCGGCACGCTGCTCGACGCCGGGCTGCTGCACGAGGACGTGCACACCGTGGCCGGGTTCGGGCTGCACCGCTACCGGGCCGAGCCGATCCTGTCCGACGGCGAGCTGGTCTGGCGCGACGTGCCGACCCGCAGCCTCGACGAGGAGGTGCTGCGCCCGGCGTGGCGCCCGTTCGCCGCGGACGGCGGGCTGCGGATGGTCGAGGGCAACCTCGGCCGGGCCGTCGTCAAGGTGTCCGCCGTGGCCCCCGAGCACCGGATCGTCCAGGCGCCGGCGCGGGTGTTCACCACGCAGGAGGCGTTCAAGGCCGCCTTCGAGGCGGGCGAGCTGGACCGCGACGTCGTCGTGGTGCTCCGGCAGCAGGGTCCGCAGGCCAACGGCATGCCGGAGCTGCACGGGCTCACCCCGGCGCTGGGGGTGCTGATGGACCGCGGGCACGCCGTGGCGCTGCTCACCGACGGCCGCATGTCGGGCGCGTCGGGCAAGATCCCGGCCGCGATCCAGCTGACTCCGGAAGCCGCGGCCGGCGGCCCGATCGCCCGCATCGCGGATGGTGACGTCGTCCGGCTGGACGCTTCCACGGGCTCCCTCGACGTGCTGGTCGGTGACGAAGAACTCGCCCGCCGTGACCTTGTGGACTCGCCGCCGTCCGAAGCATCCTGGACCGGCACCGGCCGAGAGCTGTTCGCCGCGTTGCGCCGCGGGGTCGGCCCCGCTGACCAGGGCGCTTCGGTGTTCGGGGGCCTGACGCCGGAGCACTTCGGAACGCCCGCTTTCGCAACCCAGGAGGTCGGTCAGTGACCACCGGTCAGGACCTGCTCGAGCTGTCCCCCGTGATGCCCGTCGTGGTGATCGACGACGCCGACGACGCGGTGCCCACGGCGCGGGCGCTGCTCGCCGGCGGGATCGGGGTCATCGAGCTGACCCTGCGCACCCCGGCGGCGTTGTCGGCCATCGAGCGCGTCGCGGCCGAGGTGCCGGACATCGTGCTCGGCGCCGGCACGGTCACCTCGCCGGGCCAGGCGAAGCAGGCGGCCGACGCGGGCGCGAAGTTCCTCGTGACGCCGGGCTGCACGGACGCCGTCCTCGACGCGTGCTTCGAGACCGGGCTGCCGTTCCTGCCCGGCGCGGCCACGGTGTCGGAGGCGATGCGGCTGGCCGAGCGCGGCCTCACGGCGTTGAAGTTCTTCCCGGCCGAGGCGTCCGGCGGTGTCGCGTACCTGAAGTCGATCGCGGGGCCGCTGCCCGGCCTGAAGTTCTGCCCGACGGGTGGGATCACGGTGGCTTCGGCACCTTCGTACCTCGCGCTGCCGAACGTCGGCTGCATCGGCGGTTCCTGGCTGACGGCCTCGCTCGATTCCGCGACGATCGAGAAACTGGCCGCGGAAGCCGCGAAACTGTAGCCGAGATCACCTGCAGCAATTCCCTCCCCGAACGGCCGAACCCATGTCCCGGATCCCGGGAGCACCGTTCCAGCGCGCTGGAACGGTGCTCCGAGGGAGTGAGGCGGGCGTCATGGGTTCGGCCGTTCGTCCCAGTCAGCGGGCATTCGCGCGCACGGTCGGTGATTCACCACCTGTTATCGTTCCGCCTCGCCATTTCCAGCGAGGAGAACCGGTGTCCCTGACCAGCATGGTCGCCCCCAGCACGTCCCCCTGCGCCTTCCCCGAAAGCATCGCCGCACTCGTCGGCGAACGCCTTTCCCTGTCCGCACTCCACCAGTTGTGCGGCACCCTCGGCGGCTATTCCTTCGTCAAGGTCGTGGTCGACCGCGAACAGCGGGAGATTCACTTCCTGAACGACGCGCGCCATTCCTTTCACGCGATCTATATCGGCGAGGAGATCCTCGGCGTCCCCGAAGAACGGGTGCGCGCCGAGATCGACGACTACAACGAGCGCTTCTACCACGCACCGGACCGCCGGTTCCTGCTCGGCATCCTCGCCCTGCACACGCGCCAGGACAAGAAGATCCTCTCGCTGGAGACGGTCGAGGTCGACACCATGACGGCCGCGCTGATCCGCGAGTTCCACGCCTTCGTGGCGGAGTACGTCGACCCGGCCCTGCCGCTGCTGTTCAAGCCCGCGAACCAGCTGCAGGAGCGGCTCGTCCGGGAGATCCCGGCTGCCGAACTGCCCCGCGTCTTCGCGCACGAACTGTTCTCGACGGCGCCGTTCGTCGCGCTGAACCCCGGCACGGTCACCGGCCGCCTGCGCGCGTTCCGCACCGAAGCCGAGTACCGGTCCGCGGCGGGCGGCCTGGCCTGGTCGGACATCATCGTGATGGACCGGGTGCCCGACGACATCCCGCGGCTGTCCGGCATCGTCAACGCCCGGCACACGACCCCGTTGTCCCACACCAACGTGCTGGCCACCGGCTGGCAGATCCCGAACGCCGTCCAGCTCGGCGCCCTGGCCGAGATCGACCGCCGCGGCCTAGACGGCAAGTGGGTCGAGTACACGGTGGACGACCGGTCGCTCACGCTGCGGGAGGTCGACGAGCCCGCCGAGGCGGCCCCGCCGTCCTGGTACGCCCAGCGCGTCACGCTGGAGGAGCCGGAGTCCGACCACAGCCCGATCGCCAACCTGTCCCGTCTGCGCGCGTCCGACCGCTACCGCTACGGAACGAAGGCGGCCAACCTCGGCGAGCTGCACCACGTCCTGGCCCGCGGCTCGGAGCGGCTGCTCGGCTTCTACCAGGTCCCACGGCCGCCGAGGGAGAACCTTCTGCCGCACCTGGCCCAGCTGCTGGACATCCCCTTCCCCCGACCCGACGCGACCACCGCGTCCCACCTCGCCAACTCGGCCGAGCTGCCCGGCGCGACCGATCCGTCCGATGTGGCCACCCTGGCCGCCGCCGCGCATCGGCTGCTCGACGAGCGCGTCCGCGTGCCGCGCGGGATCGCCCTGCCGTTTTCGCTGCAGCGGCGGTTCCTCGAGTCGTCGCCGCGGATCCAGCAGGCGATCGGCAAGCTGAAGATGGCGCTGGAGCTGGACGCGCGCGAGATCGAGCCGCTGTGCGTCGAGCTGCAGAGCCTGATCCGGTCGGCACGGCTGCCGGGCGCGCTGGCCGGCGAGATCGACTCCGCGCTGGTGTCCCAGCTCGCCGGGGTGCGCAGGTTCGTCGTGCGCAGCTCGTCGAACGCCGAGGACCTCGCCGGGTTCTCGGCCGCCGGGATCTACGAGTCGATCAACCACGTCACCACCGCCGAGCGGATCTTCGCCAGCGTCAAGGAGGTCTGGGCGTCACTGGTGTCGGTGCGCAGCGTCCGGCTGCGCCACCAGGCCGGGATCTCCCTCGACGAGTGCTTCATGGGCGTGGTCATCCAGGAGCAGGTCGCGGCCGACTTCGGCGGCGTGCTGGTGACGACGAACCCGATGAACCGCGCGGACTTCCGCACGGTCTACGTCAACGTCTCGCCGAAGGTCACCGACGTCGTCGACGGCTCCGCGTTGCCCATGCAGTACCTGTACTCGACGGTCGAGGGCGGCGGCCGCACGCTGTCCCTGGGCGACGCGGCCTCGGACCTCGACGAGCGCGCCCACGAGCAGCTGCAGCGCCTCGCCATCGCCGGCCGCCTGCTGCAGGCGCACTTCTCCCCCGACTACACGTTCGATTCGCCGGTGGACATCGAGTGGCTCGCGGACCGCGACCACGTCCACATCGTCCAGCTGCGCCCCTATTCGGCCTGATTTCCTCCCGGGAGACCTCATCATGCTGGGCTTTCGCCTGCCCGCGAAACCCGACGTTCAGCGCACCGTGCGGCTGACCTACGGGTTCCAGTTCTTCTTCGGCCTGTTGCTGTGGGTGCCGATCTTCTACCAGTACCAGAAGCTCGTCGGCCTCGACGACGGCCAGATCTTCGGCATCCAGAGCATCTACTACATCGTGTTCTGCCTGCTGGAGATCCCGACGGGAATGCTCGCCGACCGGTTCGACTACCGCACGTCGCTGAAGGCCGGCGCCGCCGTACTCGTGGCGGCGAACCTGGTGCCGGTGTTCCTCGGTTCCTACACCGGGTTCCTCATCCACTTCGTCCTGATCGCGCTGGCCCGCTCCCTGGTGTCCGGCGCGCAGAGCGCGTACCTCTACGAGTACCTGCACACCCGCGGTGAAGGTGAGCACTACCTCCGGGCGGAAGGGGTCGGCCGCGCGTACAGCCTGATCGGCAAGATCGTGTACTGGCCGGTGATCGGCCTGCTGATGGCGTGGAACCTCCCTTCCCCGTACTGGCTGACGGCGATCAACGCGGCCGTCGCCCTCGCGTTCGCAATGAAACTCCCGGCCATTCCGGGCGGCCGTCAGGCGAGGGACAAGACGGCGTCGCTCCTCGCGGGCGTCGGCGGCGCGCTGTCGGCGCTGCGTTCGTCACGCTGGCTGTTCCTGCTGATGGTGCAGGGCATCGCGATGTTCACGCTGGTCCGGATCTGCCAGGTGAACCTGTTCCAGCCGATCCTGGAGTCGAAGACGCTCTCGGTGAACTGGTACGGCGCGGTGCTGGCCGCCATGACGGTCTTCGAAGCCCTCGGCGCGGCCCGCCCGCACCGGCTGCGCCGTGCCATCGGCCCGGTCGCCTCGGTGTTCACCCTGACCATCGTGATGGCCCTGTGCCTGGGTTTCATCGTCCCGGCCGGCACGGTCCCGACGGTGCTCCTGCTGTGCGTCTTCGCGGTGGCGACGGGCATATCGTTCCCGATCCAGAAGCAGCTGCTGAACGACTCCATCCCGGACTCCCGCTACCGCGCGACACTCCTGTCGATGGAGTCCATTGTGGACCGAGCGGTGTGCGCGCTGGTGGCGGTCGCGCTGGGCGCGTACCTCTCGGCCGGCCGGCTCGACGAGTTCCTGGTGCTGTCGGCCGTGGTCACGTGCGGGGTGATGGGTCTGCTCGCGGTGCTGCTGCTGGCAGTCCGCAAGCACCGCTCGGACCGCCGGCCGCCGATCGCCCGGGAGCCGGTGTCCGCCGGCTCCGCCTGGCACGCGAGCCGGTGCTCGCGGCCTTGCCGAGCACCGGCACTGCGGCCCCGTCACCGGTGACGGGACTCAGCAGGGCCGCCACGTCAGTCGATGTAGGCGTCGTCCAGGAGGGTGGACTCCGCGCCGAACTCGCGGAGTTCCTCCTTGATCACCGTGTACGCCAGCCCTTCCGGATAGCCCTTGCGAGCCAGGAAGCCGAGCAGCCGCCGCAAGGCCGTCTGCTCGTCGACGTTGCCCAGGGATCCGAGCCGCTTGCGGACCAGCTCCCGGGCCATCTGCTCCTCGGACTCGCGGTCGACCTCGCCCGCCGCCTGCGCGGCGATCTCACCGTCGACGCCTTTGCGCCGCAGTTCGGCCAGCAGCGCGGTGCGGGAGAGCCCCTGGGTCTCGTGCCGGGACTTCACCCACAGCTCCGCGAACTCCGCGTCGTTGACCAGCCCCGCCCGGTCGAGCTTGCCGAGCAGGGTCTCGCTGGTCTCCTCGTCGAATCCCTTGCGCCGCAAGGCCTGCCGGAGCTCCTCCTGCGTGCGCGCACGCACGGCCAGGAGGTCGTAACAGATCTCCTTGGCCTTCTTGTAGCGCTCCTCCGGAGGCAACTCCGACGGTGGAATCTTCGGCGCCCTCGCCACCTGTGAAACCCCTTAGATCAGAAGTCGACCGGCGCCGGCACAGCCTCGACGGCTTCGACGTCGAGCTGCGGGCCGATGCCCAGCTTCTCCTTGATGCGCTTCTCGATCTCGTTGGCGATGTCCGGGTTCTCGCGCAGGAACTTCCGCGCGTTCTCCTTGCCCTGGCCGAGCTGGTCGCCCTCGTAGGTGTACCAGGCACCGGACTTGCGCACGATCGCCTGGTCGACACCCATGTCGATGAGCGAGCCCTCGCGGGAGACGCCCACGCCGTACAGGATGTCGAACTCGGCCTGCTTGAAGGGCGGGGCCATCTTGTTCTTCACGACCTTGACGCGGGTGCGGTTGCCGACCGCCTCGCCGCCGTCCTTGAGCGTCTCGATGCGGCGCACGTCGAGCCGGATCGAGGCGTAGAACTTCAGCGCCTTACCACCGGTCGTGGTCTCCGGGGAGCCGAACATGACGCCGATCTTCTCGCGCAACTGGTTGATGAAGATCGCGGTGGTGCCGGAGTTGTTCATGGCACCGGTCATCTTGCGCAGCGCCTGGCTCATCAGGCGGGCCTGGAGACCCACGTGCGAGTCACCCATCTCGCCCTCGATCTCGGCGCGCGGCACGAGCGCGGCCACGGAGTCGATGACCAGGATGTCGAGCGCGCCGGAGCGGATCAGCATGTCCGCGATCTCCAGCGCCTGCTCACCGGTGTCCGGCTGGGACACGAGCAGCGCGTCGGTGTCCACGCCGAGCTTCTTGGCGTACTCCGGGTCCAGCGCGTGCTCCGCGTCGATGAACGCCGCGATGCCGCCGTTCTTCTGCGCGTTCGCCACCGCGTGCAGGGCGACCGTGGTCTTACCGGAGGATTCCGGGCCGTAGACCTCGATGACGCGGCCGCGGGGCAGCCCGCCGATGCCGAGGGCGACGTCGAGGGCGATCGAGCCGGTCGGGATCACGGCGATGGGCGCGCGGCCCTCTTCGCCGAGACGCATGACCGAGCCCTTGCCGTACTGCTTGTCGATCTGCGCAAGGGCGAGTTCGAGCGCCTTGTCCTTGTCGGGTGCTGCAGGCATGGAAGTCCACCTCGCTGGTCTGAGCCCGCCGGGGCTCTGTTCGGTTCTTCAGCTGTCCGGTCCGACGCTAGCGGCGGGGTCCGACAATTCCAGGCGCGGCGCCCCATCTGTGGATCGCTGGACCCGATGTGGACAACACCATAGACGAACACCTGTTCGAGGTCGGCAGCGACACACCCCTACGCTAGGATTTTCGCCCGCCCGGGTCGTGCCCGCACGGATCCCCGCAGGTCAGCGCCGTTCCGACGGGACGTCGAAGGCGTCGCAGACCTCTCGCCAGACCTCTTTCGCCGGAATTCCCGCGGTCAGCGCCTGGTCGACGGTGCGGCCGCCCAGCGCGCTGAGCACGTGGTCCCTGGCCAGGACCTGGGCCCGCCCGGGACCGAACTCCTCGGCCATCAGCCGCCGGAACACCGTGATGCGCATCGGAACCATGCTAACCGGGCGATCGCGACGGGCACGAACGGCCCGTTCGCGCCCTTTCCCGGGTCAGTTCCCGGGCTGGACGCTCGACTCGAAGTAGTCGGCCAGGGTGCCCGGCGTGGTCGCCGCGGCCTGGTCGCTCGAGTTCAGCTGGTAGATGAACCCCGCCAGCGGCCGGTCCGACACAGTGAACACGAGCACCGCCGACGTCCGGCCCGCGGCGGACGCGTAGTGGCCCGTGAGCCCGTTGCCACCCCAGTCGGCCTCGGTGCGGTCGCCGCCGGCGGAGGTGAGCAGGCCGTCGGTGTACTGCTTCAGCGCGGCGGCGCTGTCACCCTGGACGTAGGTCACCTGGGTGCCCGCCCGGCCCGGCGCGGAGCAGGTCGAGGACACGCCGAGGCTCTCCGCCGGCGCCGCCGGGCCGTTGCCCATGCCCGGCTTGCAGTCGCCGGTGTCGGCGATCTTCCCGGCGAGCTGGCGCAGGCAGCCGGTGAGACCCTTGTCGTCGGCCTGGCCCGGCGTCTTGCACTGGTCCGCGGTGTAGGTCGCCACCGAGGACGACAACGTGAGGAAGAACGTCAGTCCCGCCGCGAGCAGAACGACCACCGCGACGGCGATCCCGACGAGCAGCTTCTTCTTCCCGCCGGACTGCGGCTCGGCCCTGTCGGCCGCGTACGCCGGGAAGTTCGACGGCGCGGGGGCCTGCACCCGCTGCGGTCCGCTGGGCGGGAAGTTCGACGGCGCGTAACCACCGCCCGGGTACTGCGGGGGCGGCGCGTACTGCGGGTGGTGCGGCGCGGTGCCGGCGGCCACGGCCCCCTCGACGTTCTGCGTCCGCGCGCCGAGCCCGTCACGGGCGACGTGCTGGGCGCCGAGCGCGACGGCGGTCTCCGGCTGGTCGAGGCTGCCCGGCACGACGCCGAGCTTCTCCGCGATCATCGCGCCGACCAGCGGCAGCCGGCTCGACCCGCCGACGAGGTAGATGCCCGCGAGCCGGTCCGGCGTCAAGCCGGACGAGCGCAGCGTCCGCGACAGCAGCTCCACGCTGCGCAGCATCGCCGGGCGGACCAGGCCTTCCAGCTCCCCGCGCGTGACCAGGACGTCCTTGAACGGCTCCGGCATCGGCACCTCGGTCTGCGGGTGCCGCGAGAGCGCCTCCTTGGCCGCCTTCACGTCTTCCTGCAGCGCGCGCCGGGTGCGGCGGTCGGCGGTCGACTCGGGACGCAGCAGCCGCTGCCAGCGCTGCGGGTCGGAGTGCGAGACCTCGCGCCCGACGTGCACCATCAGCGCCTGGTCGACGTCGAGGCCGCCGAGGTCGGGCAGGCCGTCCTCGGCGAGCACGGTGAAGCCGGTCTGCGTGGCGCCGACGACGGCGACGTCGAAGGTGCCCGCGCCGAGGTCGTAGACGGCCAGCGCCTGCCCGGGCGAGAGGGCCTTGCCGGGGAACGACGCGAAGTGCGCCGCCGCGGCGACCGGTTCCGGCACCAGCAGGACGTTCGTGGTGATCCCGGCGAGCCGGGCGGCGGTCATCAGCACGGTACGGCGGGTCGGCCCCCACTGCGCGGGGTGGGTCAGCCGGACCTCGTCGGGCTGCTCGCCGCCGAGCTGGCGGGAGGTCTCCTCGAGCACACGGCGCAGGATCGCGGCGAGCGCCTCGTTCACGGGGACGACGTCGGTGCCCAGCAACAGGGTCTGCTCGTCGATGCGGCGCTTGGGGTTCGGCTCGAAGCGGGTCGGGTCGAGGCGGGCCCGGCGTTCGGCGTCGCGGCCGACCATGATCGTGCCCTCTTCGGTGGCGAACACGGCGGAGGGCATGTTGGCCGAGCCGTCCACTTCGACGACCCTCGGCGGCATGCCGTGCGCCGACAGCACGGCGACGGTGTTGGACGTCCCGAGGTCCACCGACAGGATCCGCACAGCACTCCGCCTTTCGCGCGCAACACGCCTTGGCGGCGTTCGCCGTGATGCTGCCACGTGCGCGGTCACCGTGCGTGCGGACCCGGGAAAGTCATCGCACCCTGTTGTAGTTGCGCAATTCGATCAGGTGAGTTGCGCGATCCGCGCATCTTGACGTAGCCTCTTCTCATGACACGCGGCGCGAGTCGCACCCGTTCGACGGACGACCCGTATCGCAGTGCCGACCAGAAGGAATCCCCGTGAGCGATCTCCCGATCATCGCCGTCACCCTCGGCGACCCCGTGGGCGTCGGCCCCGAGATCACCCTGAAGACCCTCGCCGAGCCCGAGTCCCTGCAGATGGCGCACGGGGTCGCGGTCGGTGACGCGATCGTGCTGGAACGCCTGGTCCGGCACCTGGGCCTGCACCTGGAGGTCAACCCGATCGCCACGGTCGCCGACGCGCGCTTCACCACCGGCGTGATCGACATCCTCAACCTCGGCGTGGTCCGCGAGGACCTGCCGTGGGGCGAGGTGAACCCGACCGCGGGCGCCGCGGCCGTCGGGGCCATCGAGGTGGCCGCCCGGCTCGCGCTGGCCGGCGAGGTCGACGCGGTCGTGACCGCGCCGCTCAGCACGGAGGCGATCCGGGCGGCGGGCTTCCAGCACCTCGGGCAGACCGAGATGCTCGGCGAGCTGACCGGCTCGACCCGGTACAACACGATGTTCTGGGTGTCCGGGCTGAAGATCTTCTTCGCCACCCGGCACCTTTCGCTACGCGAAGCGATCGACCGGATCACCCGGGAGAACATCGAGTACGCGATCCGCGAGGCGTACACCGCGCTGCAGGTGTTCGGCACGGAGAAACCGCGGCTCGCCGTGGCGGCGCTGAACCCGCACGGCGGCGAGGGCGGCAAGTTCGGCGACGAGGAGATCACCGTGATCGCGCCCGCGGTGGCCGCGGCGCGGGCCGCGGGTCTCGACGTGATCGGTCCCCTCCCCGCGGATTCCGTGTTCCACCAAGGGATCCAGGGTCTGTTCGACGGTGTGCTCGCGCTGTACCACGACCAGGGGCACATCGCGTCGAAGACCTACGACTTCGAGGGCACGGTGTCGGTCACCGTCGGGCTGCCCATCCTGCGCACGTCGGTCGACCACGGCACGGAGTTCGACATCGCGGGCACCGGCCGGGCGTCGCACGGCACGATGGTCGCGGCGTTCAAGGCCGCGGCGAACCTCGCACCGTACGCGCGAAAGCTGCCCTCGATCTACCCTCCGGGCCGATGACGTCCCAGCCCCGGCCGGGGACCCGTGACCGGCGCGCGATGCTGCTGGAGGCCGTCCGCGACGGCTCGGGCGGCATCACGCAGCTGGCCGAGGAGTTCGGCGTCTCCGAGTCGACGATCCGCCGCGACCTCGCCTCGCTCGCCGGGGCCGGGCACGTGGTGCGCACCTACGGCGGCGCGCTCGACCCCGGGCCCGAACGCGGTCCCCGGGAGAAGGACCAGGAGCACGCGGCGGCGAAGGACGCCATCGCCCGCGAAGCCGCCGCCTTGGTGCAAGACGGCGAAGTCGTGCTGCTCGACGCCGGGACGACCGCCGGGCGGCTGGCCCGCCACCTCGCCCACCGCGAGGGACTGACCGTGGTCACCAACGGCGTCACCGCGATCCGTGAGCTGGCCGGCTTCCCCGGGATCGACCTGATCGTGCTCGGCGGTCGGCTGCGGCACCCCGGCGAAGCGATCCTCGGCGAGAGCGTCCTCGCGCAGCTGCGGCACATCTCACCCGACCGGGTGTTTCTCGGCGCGGACGGCCTGGTGTCCGGGCGGGGCGTGTGCTGCCCGTCACTCGAGCAGTCGGTGGTCAAGCACGCGATGCTGCACGCGGGCGCGGAGGCGTACGTGCTGGCCGACCGCTCCAAGCTGGGCCAGGCGCCCTTCCCCTACTGGGCGCCGCTGGACCGGGAGTTCCGCCTGGTCACCGACGAACCGGCGGTCGACGTCACGTATCCGCAGTTCGCCCAGAGCGTGATCCTGGCACGAACCCCCGAAACTGTCGGTGGTGCCGCGCATCATGGATGACGTGGCAGCTGACGTGCTCGACCTCTTCTCCCCCGCGACCCGGGCCTGGTTCGCCGGGGCCTTCGCCGCGCCCACCGCGGCGCAGGAGGGGGCCTGGCGGGCCGCGCACGCGGGTGAGCACGCCCTCGTCGTCGCCCCGACCGGGTCCGGCAAGACCCTGTCCGCGTTCCTCTGGGCGCTGGACCGGCTCTCGGTGGAGCCGCCGCCCGCCGAGGCCACGAAACGCTGCCGGATCCTCTACGTCTCGCCGCTGAAGGCCCTGGCGGTGGACGTCCAGCGGAACCTGCGGGCCCCGCTGGCCGGGATCTCGCAGGCGACCCGGCGGCTCGGGCTGCCGGTACCGGAGATCACGGTCGGCATGCGCACCGGCGACACGACCGCGGCCGAGCGCCGCTCGTTCGGCAAGACCCCGCCGGACGTGCTGGTGACCACGCCCGAGTCGCTCTTCCTGATCCTCACCTCCTCGGCACGGGAATCGCTGAAGGGCGTCGAGACGGTGATCGTCGACGAGGTGCACGCGGTCGCGGGCGGCAAGCGCGGCGCGCACCTCGCGTTGTCGCTGGAGCGGCTCGACTCGCTGCTGCCGAAGCCCGCCCAGCGGATCGGCCTGTCGGCGACGGTCCGCCCGATCGACGAGGTGGGCGCGTTCCTGGCCGGCGGCCGTCCGGTGCGGGTCGTGCAGCCGAAGCTGGCGAAGACCATCGAGGTGCGGGTCGAGGTCCCGGTGGAGGACATGGGCAACCTCGACGCGCCCCGCGACCCGGCGCCGAGCCCGCTCGACGCCCTGGAGTCGTTGACCACCGCGTTCCCGCCGGGCGACATCGCGCCGGGCGGGCTGGGCACGCTCGAGGAGATGGCCGGCAACCCGGTGCAGCGGCCGTCGATCTGGCCCGCGGTCGAGGAGCGGGTGCTGAGCCTGATCCAGTCGCACCGCTCGACGATCGTCTTCGGCAACTCGCGCCGGCTCACCGAGCGGCTCACCGCCCGGCTCAACGAACTGGCCGCCGAGCAGACCGAGCTGGCGCCGGGTGACACGTTCCCCGCCGAGGCGGTCGGGCAGTCGGGCGTGAGCACCGGCGCACCGCCGGTGATCGCGCGGGCGCACCACGGGTCGATGTCGCGAGAGCAGCGCACGCACGTCGAAGAGGAGCTCAAGTCCGGGCGGCTGCCGTGCGTGGTGGCGACGTCGTCGCTGGAGCTGGGCATCGACATGGGCGCGGTCGACCTGGTGGTGCAGATCGAGGCGCCGCCGACGGTGGCGTCCGGCTTGCAGCGCGTCGGCCGCGCCGGGCACCAGGTCGGCGCAGTGTCCTCCGGGGTGATGTTCCCGAAGTTCCGCGGGGACCTCGTTTCCTGCGCGGTCGTCGCGGAACGGATGGCGACCGGGGCGATCGAGGCGGTCCGCTACCCGCGCAACCCGCTGGACGTCCTGGCGCAGCACGTCGTGGCCATGGTGGCGCTCGAGCCGTGGACGGTCACGGACCTGGCGTCGCTGGTGCGGCGCGCGGCACCGTTCGCCGCGCTGCCGGACGACGCGCTGCACGCGGTGCTCGACATGCTGGCCGGCCGCTATCCGAGTGAGGAGTTCGGCGAGCTGCGGGCCCGGATCACCTGGGATCGCGTCAGCGGCGAGCTGCGCGGGCGGCCGGGCTCGCAGCGGCTGGCCGTCACGTCGGGTGGCACCATCCCGGACCGCGGCCTGTTCACCGTGATGACCCCGGGCGGGGACGACAAGCCCGGCTCGCGGGTTGGCGAATTCGACGAAGAGATGGTGTACGAGTCGCGCGTCGGCGACACCATCCTGCTGGGCACGTCGTCGTGGCGGATCACCGACATCACGCACGACCGGGTCATCGTGGTGCCCGCTCCGGGCGAACCGGCACGGATGCCGTTCTGGAAGGGTGACGCGCCGGGCCGTCCGCTGGAACTCGGCCGGGCGCTGGGGAAGTTCGTTCGCGAACTGTCCACATCGGACGACGTGAAGGCGCGGGAGCGGGCCGTCGCGGCGGGGCTCGACGAGCGGGCGTGCGACAACCTGCTCGCCTACCTGGCCGAGCAGAAGGCCGCGACCCGGCACGTTCCGAACGACCGGACGATCCTGCTGGAGCGCTACCGCGACGAGCTGGGCGACTGGCGGATCGTCGTGCACTCGCCGTTCGGCGCCCAGGTGAACGCGCCGTGGGCGCTGGCGATCGCCGCCAAGCTGCGGGAAAACCGCGGGGTCGACGCGCAGGTGGCCCACTCCGACGACGGCATCGTGCTGCGCCTCCCGGACGCGCTCGACGCCGAGGGCGCCGACGTCACCATCGGCGCCGACGACATCCTGCTCGACCCCGAGGAGGTCGAGCAGCTCATCGTCGCCGAGGTCGGTGGCTCGGCGGTGTTCGCGGCGCGGTTCCGGGAATGCGCGGCGCGGTCGCTGCTGCTGCCGCGCCGGGACCCGCGGCGCCGGACACCGTTGTGGCAGCAACGGCAACGGGCGTCGCAGCTGCTGTCGGTCGCGGCGAAGTACGAGCGTTTCCCGGTCGTGCTCGAAGCGATGCGCGAGGTGCTGCAGGACGTCTACGACGTGGGCGGCCTGCGCGAGCTGATGGCCGACGTCCGGGGCCGGAAGGTCCGGCTGGTGGAGGTCGAGACGCCGGCCGCGTCGCCGTTCGCGCGCAGCCTGCTCTTCGGCTACATCGGCATGTTCCTCTACGAGACCGACGCCCCGCTGGCCGAGCGGCGCGCGGCGGCGTTGTCGCTGGATTCGGGGCTGCTGGCCGAGCTACTGGGCACCGAGGCGATCCGGGAGCTGCTGGACCCCGAAGCCGTGGCCGAGGTCGAACGCTCGTTGCAGCGCCTCGAGCCCGACCGGCACGCGCGCTCGGCCGAAGACGCCGCGGACCTGCTGCGGTTCCTCGGCGACATGACGATCGAGGAAGCCGGAACCCGGGGCATCCAGCCGGAGTGGCTGACCGAGCTGGAGGCGGCGCGGCGCGCGATCCGGGTGCGGATCGGCGGCGAGGAACGGTTCCTGGCGATCGAGGACGCAGGCCGGGTGCGGGACGCGCTGGGCACCGCACTGCCGGTCGGCGTGCCCGAGGCGTTCACCGAACCGGTCGCGGACCCCCTCGGCGACCTGCTGGCCCGCTATTCCCGGAGCCGGGGACCGTTCGCCGCCGCGAACGCGGCCGCGCGGTTCGGGCTGGGCACGGCCGTCGTCACCGGCGTCCTCGACCGGATGACCGGGGCGGGCCGCCTGGTCCGGGGCGAACTCAGCCCGGTTGGGCATCCCGACAAACACGGTGTCGGCATCGAATACTGCGATTCGGCGGTGCTGCGGCGGCTGCGGCGGGCGTCGCTGGCGAAGCTGCGCGCCGAGGTGGAGCCGGTCGAACCGGCGGCGCTGGGCCGGTTCCTGCCGTCGTGGCACGGGTTCGGCGGCCGCGTCCGGGCGGCACCGACGGCGGACGACGTGCTGTCGGTGGTCGAGCAGCTCGCCGGGGCGCCGTTGCCGGCCAGCGCCGTGGAGTCGCTGATCCTGCCCGGACGGCTGCCGGGCTACTCCCCCGCGCTGCTGGACGAGCTGACGACCGCGGGCGAAGTCACCTGGGCGGGCTGCGGCGCGCTGTCCGGCGGCGACGGCTGGATCGCCCTCGCGCCTTCGGACGTCGCCGACCTGCTGCTGCCGGAGGTGGTCGAGGACATCCCGACCGGGCCGCTGCACGACGCCATCGTGTCCACTTTGGAGGGTGGCGCGCTGTTCTTCCGGCAGCTGGTGGACCGGGCGACCGTGCTGGTGGAGAAGGCACCCGCCGACGCCGAAGTCGTGGCCGCGCTGTGGGATCTGGTGTGGGCCGGGCTGGTCACGGGCGACACGCTGGGCCCCTTGCGCGCCCAGGTCGCCGGGCACGGGGTGCACAAACCCCGCCGCCAGGCCCCACGCGGCCGGTACGCGCGGCTGCGGGCGGGGCGGCCGCAGATGCCGTCACGATCCGGCCCGCCGACGGTCGGCGGCCGGTGGGCGCTGACCCCGGCCCGCGAAACCGACGCGACCCGGCGTGCCCACGCGCGCACCGAAGCGTTCCTGGAGCGCCACGGCGTCCTGACCCGCGGCGCACTCGACACCGAACGCGTCACGGGCGGCTTTTCCGGGATCTACAAGGTGCTGCGCGGCATGGAGGACACCGGCCAGGTGATCCGCGGGTACGTCGTGGAGGGTCTCGGCGCGGCCCAGTTCGCGGCGAAGGGCGCGGTGGACCAGCTGCGCGCGCTGTCGGGCCCGGGCCGTCCCGCCCCCGGCCGCGCGGTGGTCCTGGCGGCAGCAGACCCGGCCCAGCCCTACGGCGCCGCCCTCCCCTGGCCGGCGGCAACCGGCGACCCAAAACACCGCCCGGCGCGCAAAGCGGGTGCGCTGGCGGTACTGGTGGACGGGGTCCCAGCCCTGTACGTCGAGCGAGGTGGCCGTTCGCTGCTGAGCTTCACCGAGGAACGAAAACCACTGTCGGACGCAGCCCAGGCATTGTCGGCAGCGGTCCGGGAGGGCTGGTTGGGCCAGCTATCGGTCCAGCGCGCGGACGGCGAGCAAGCCCTGACCTCCGAACTCGCGCAAGTCCTGACAGAGGCAGGCTTCCGCGCAACCCCATCAGGCCTCCGCCTCCGCGCCTGACCCCAGACCCGACACAACCCACCCACCCGAGCACGCCGACAACAGGAGCGATCCCCGCCAAACAGAGTGATGCCCCCTGATCACACGCGAAGCCCCGCCAAGCACACGCGATGCCCGCCCAATCACACGCGATGCCCACCCGAACACGGACGATGCCCGTCCGAACACGCGCGAAGGCCGCCCGACCACGAGTGATGCCCCACGCAACGCATGCGATGCCCTGATCACGCGCGCAGCCCGCCAAACACACCCGATGTCCGCCCGAACACGCGCGATGCCTGCCCAACCACGGACGATGCATGCGAGCACGCGTGAAGCGCGCTCGATCACGAGTGAGGCCCTACGCAACACATGCGAGGCCCCCTGATCACGCGCGAAGCCCCGCTAAACACACGCGATACCCGTCCGAACACGCGCGATGCCCATCCGAACACGCACGAAGCCCACCGGATCACGAGTGATGCCCCGCTCAGCACACGCGATACCCAGCCAGGCCGCGCGGCATCCGCTTATCGCTGGCGGCCTCCCACCGACACGCGCGAAGGCCGCCCCGTCGCCAGCAATGCCGCGTCGGCTCGGACCGCGAGCGTCGCGTCGTCCGGTTCGCGCGCGTGCAGGGTGCGCGGGTGCCCACTGGGCGCGGGGTTCCGGGTTCAGGGTGATTCCCCGGCGGGGTGATTCTTCGCTGGCCTAAGCTGCCAGTCCGACACGCACGAAGGATGTTCTGCTCATGGCCATGCGCGAACTGCGCTATTTCGGGGACCCGATCCTCAAGACCGTCTGCGATCCGGTCACGGTTTTCGACGCGAAGCTCGAGGCGCTCGTGCGGGACCTGGTCGACTCCGTGAAACCGGCCGGGCGGGCCGGGCTGGCCGCGCCGCAGATCGGCGTCGGGTTGCGGATCTTCAGCTATGACGTCGCCGGGCTCACCGGGTACGTCGTCAACCCGGAGATCGTCGAGCTGTCCGAAGAGACACACGACATCGACGAGGGCTGCCTGTCCGTGCCGGAACTGTGGTTCCCCACCAAGCGGGCGATGCACGCCAAGGTTCGCGGCGTCGACGTGCACAACGAACCGATCGAGGTCGAAGGCGAGGACGTGCTGGCGCAGTGCCTGCAGCACGAAACCGACCACCTCGACGGCGTTCTCTACCTCGACCGGCTCACTCCCGAGCGCAAGAAGACCGCTCTGCGTGAAGCGCGGGACAAGGACTGGTTCTGGAAGCGCTGAGCACGCTCACGCGGGCAGGAACAGCCTGAGCTTGGCCCCGTCCTCCGAGCCGCGCTCGGTGCGCAGGCCCGCACGGGCGGCGGTGCGGGGCATGACGTCGTCGCCCGCGAGGCAGTCCGCGGTCAGCTCCGTGATGCCCTGGGCTTCGGCGAGGACCGCGAGCCGGGCCAGCAGGGCCGTGCCGATGCCCTGGCGCTGCCAGTCGTCCTCGACCAGCAGGGAGATCTCGGCGCCGCCCGCCGCGGTCGGGATGAGCTGGGCCAGGCCGATCACCTCCCGGCCGAAGACGGCCAGCACGCTCGTGCCGCGCGGCGGCATCAGCAGGCGGTGCAGCCAGCGGCGCGGCACCGTCCGCACCCCCGTGTGGTAGCGCCGGAACAGCGTCGCCATCGAGCAGCGGCGGTGCAGTTCGGACACCGCGTCGGCGTCGCCGGGGACGCCCTTGCGCAGGACGATCGCCGCGCCGTCCGGGCGGTCGAGGACCACCGGGCCCGCGACGTTCCGGGCCGCCGCGGTGAGCAGCATGACCAGCGACTCGGCACGGGTCAGCTCCAGCTGCACGAACGGCGCCCACTGGCGGCGCGCCACCAGCGCGGTGTCGGCGCCCAGCTCGAACACCGCGCGGTGCCCGCTCTCGGTGCGGGCCGGGTTGGCTTCCGTGACGGGGACGAGGGTGACCACGTCGGCCGCCAGGACCTCCTTCAGCACCTCGGCGAGGCGAGCGGGGTCGTCGACCGCGCGACGGGCCGCGGCGAGCGTCGAGGACGCCGAGTCGACCAGCTCGTGGACGTCGGCGTCGATGATCGCGGTGCATTCGCAGCCCTCCTCGCGGATGGCGTCGACCAGGAGCCGCCGGGGCAGGCCGGTCGCGGGGCGCAGGACGATCTCGTCGAGCACGCCGCCCGGGACCGGCAGCACGGTCAAGCCGAGGATGTTGCACTCGAGGTCGGCGAGCCGGATGGCGATGCGGGCCAGGGTGCCCGGGTGGTCGTGCATCCGGACCCGCACCCGCCACGCGGACGGCGTGGCCGGCTCCTCGACGGCGGCCGGCTGACCGTGCTGGGGCAACGCTCGAGAGGTCTCCATGGCCACCACGGTCCTCCGCGGTTGTTGCCTCACCGGGACGCGAGTGTTTCGCGCAGGTCAGCGTTCGACGCGACCCGGCAACTCGGGCGAAACACTCACCCGGCGACGCGGATCGCCCGGCCCGCAGCTCGACCGGGCGGCGGCTCGGCCCGACCACGGCTCGGGATGCCCGCCAGCTGCCCCGCTCAGGTCGGCCGAAGCCCGCTCGAGATGCCCGCCGCCACCACTCGGATCAGCCGAAGCGCGACTCGGGATCCCCGCTAACCGACCACACACGTCGGCCAAAGCGCCGCTCGGATGCGCCAACCCACCACGCAAGACAGCCGGACCGCAGGGCAAGATGCCGCTAAACGACCACACACGTCAGCCAAAGCGCCGCTCGGATGCGCCAACCCACCACGCAAGAAGGCCAGACCGCAGGTCGGGATGTCCGCTGGCCGACCACGCAAGTCGGCCGAGCGTCGCTCGGGATGGCGCCGTGGTCGTGGGCGACGACGTGCGAGCGGTCGAGGCCCCGTGCGCGGGCAGGGCCTGGACACCGAAGTCGACGGCGTGCGCGGGGTCCTTTGACGGCCGGCCGTAGTCCGGCATGTCCCATAGGTACACGGTGAAGGGGCGCCACAGCCACGGCGACCACGGCGTGCCGTGGCAGCACATCACCATGGGACCGGTAACCAGCGGCTTCGCCGCCCCAAGCCGGGTCAGCGCGGGGTCAGGACGCAGAACTCGTTGCCCTCCGGGTCGGTCAGCACGCGCCACGGCAGGGTCGGTGCGCCGACGTCGGCAGCTAGCGCGCCAGCCGCCAGGACCTCCGATACCGCGGCCGCGTGGTCGGCGCCCGCCGGGGGTGCCACGTCCAGGTGGACGCGGTTCTTCACCTGCTTCACGTCCTCGTTGCGGAGGAACTCCAGCCACGGGCCGCGGCCCGACGGTGTGCGCAGGCCAACGATGACCTCGCCCTCCTGGGACCGGACCGGCCAGCCCGTGATCCCGGCCCAGAACTCCGCGAGCCGCGCCGGGGAGCGTGAATCCACCAGGATCGAGGCCACCGCGCCCGTGTCCATGTACTGCTCGCGCGGCTCCAGGACGCAGAACTCGTTGCCCTCCGGGTCCGCCAGCACCACCCACGGCACGGCGCCCTGGCCGACGTCGACGCGCCGGCCGCCCAGGTCCAGCGCGCGGGCGACCAGTTCCTCCTGGTGCTCGGGTGTCTTGCTCGCCAGGTCCAGGTGGACGCGGTTCTTGACCACCTTCGCCTCCGGGACGGGGACGAACACCAGGTCCAGGTCCCAGCCGTCGGCCTCCGGGGCCCGCACGTCGACCTCGTCCGGCTCCTCGACCGCGACGCGCCAGCCGAGCAGCGCGGCCCAGAAGTCCGCCAGGACCCTCGGCCGCGCCGCGTCGATCACCAGGTTGACCAGGTGAGTGTTCATGCGCCGCACGCTAGCCCTCACCACCGACAGTTCCGGTTCGGCTTCCCCACCGGCCGGTCATCGGGTCGCGAGCCGCAGCAGCGCCCACAGCTGGGCCGCCTGGTCGTGCACGCCCCGCACGGTCACCGAGGTCAGGGACGCCCGGCCCCAGAGCCACAGGTAGATCCGCCAGGGCTCGGCCGTGACGACGTCGTCCGCCTCCTCGGCCTCCGCCGCCGAGCAGCGCCAGGCCTCGGTCGTCTCCGGGCCCGCCCGCGCGATCCAGCTGTGCCCGCCGGCCTTCACGCCGACCGAGCCCGCCTTCGTGCCGGTCAGCCCGAGCAGCGGCAGCTTCTGCCCGAACCAGAGGATCAGCGCTTCGTCGACGCCGTCGAGCGCGAGATCCTCGGACACCTCGCGCTCCTCCACACCCGCCGCCTGCTCGACGTCGACGCGGTGCACCACCGTCTCGTGCACCATCCGCCGCCGCCAGAAGCCGTACGTCGGGTCGGCGGGCCACCACGTGTCGGCGGGCTCGGCCGGGTCGTGCGCCGCCAGCTCGCCGAGCAGCTCGGCCAGCCCGGTCTCCAGGTATCGCGCCAGGCTCTGGCCGGGTTCGGGGTCCCGCTGCCACTCGTCCGGGCTGCGGCCTTCCACCAGCCGCCGCCGGACCATCCGGTAGCGGCTGCCGACGTGGCGGGCCACCTCACCGAGCGACCAGCCCGGGCAGGCGGGCACCGGCGCCTCGAGCGGCGCCGCGCGCACCGCCTCGACCAGCACCTCGCCTTCGCTCTCCAACGCCGTGAGCAGCCGCCCTTGGTCGACCAGGGCGTGCTCAGGCGACATGGGCGTCCTCGGCGATCGGCAGGCCGTGCACCAGGCGGCGGACCAGTTCCAGGAACGGCTGGGCGGCGCGCACCAGCTCCGCGGCCGACTCCGCGGTGACCTTGCCGGTGATGCCGGCCTGCGCGTCGGCGCGCATGGCCGAGTTGCTCGCGAAGAAGGCGGACCACTCTCGCAGCTCGGGGGCGTCGGCGTCGAGCAGGACCCACGTGCTGGCCGGGCGCGACCGGCCCCGGTGCGGGCGGCCGTGGGCGGCGAGCACCGCGGCGGCGCCGCGCAGCGCGGCGAGGTAGGCGCCGATGAACCGCTCCGCGGGATCGGTTTCCCGCTCGGCTTCGGCGAGCCCGCGCCGCGCCTGGGCGAGCAGGCCGGCCGCCGCCGGCGAGGCGGGCGGGCGCAGCGACAGGGGCAGCTGGGGCTGCCCGGGATCCGCGGGGGACACGACCGAGACGGACATGACGACCCTCCTCCTGCGCTTCGTGAGCCCGGTCGGTGACCGGCGCCGGGCGCTTCCCCCGCCCCGCGCCGGTCACCTGACCGGTGCGCGCTCACCAGATGTCGAACGTCTGTTCGAACAATTTCCAGAGTAACCCCGGACGTGGCGTCCGCTCAACCCCGAGGGTGGAATCCCCGGACGTGGTGCGGGACACCCCGTCGCCGGCGTGATCTCATAGGTTCATGAGTTCGCTGGACCACCCCGCCGTCGCCAAGGTGGCGGCCGCGCTGTCCGAAGCCGGGCAGCACGCCGCCGCCGAGGGCATCCGCGTCCTGCCCGCCGAGGTCCGGACCGCCGCCCAGGCGGCCGAGGCACTCGGCGTGCCGGTGGGGGCCATCGCCAACAGCCTCATCTTCCGCGTGGGGTACGACAAAAACGCGCACGCGCTGCTCGCGCTGACCTCCGGCGCCCACCGCGCGGACCCGGAAACGCTTGCCGACCTGGGCGGCGTCGAGGCCGTGGGCAAGGCCGACGCCGATTTCGTGCGGGCCCACACCGGGCAGCCGATCGGCGGCGTCGCCCCGGTCGGGCACCCCGCGCCGCTGACCACGCTCGTCGACACCGCGCTGGCCGCCCACGACGTCGTCTGGGCTGCGGCCGGGCACCCGAAGACCGTCTTCCCGACGACCTTCGCCGGGCTGGTGGCGTTGACCGGGGGTACTCCGGGCGCGCTCGCCGGCCCGGAGGAGAATGGCCAGCCGTGACCGCGATGCGCTCCCGTTACGTCCAGCTCTCCGCGGACGAGTTCCGCGCTCGCCTGCCCGAGGCACTGGACATCTACGTCCGCGCGATGCGGTACCCGGCCGGCACCGCCGAGCAGCGGGCACCGATGTGGCTCACCCACGCCCTGCGTGAGGGCTGGCGCTGCATGGCCGCGTTCGACGCCGACGACGTCCTGCTCGGCTTGGCCTACGGCTACCGCGGCCGGCCGGGGCAGTGGTGGCACGAGCAGGTGCGCCACGGCCTGAGCCGCCGGGCCGGGGCCGCCGAGGCCGACCGCTGGCTGCTGGACTACTTCGAGCTGACCGAGATCCACGTCCGGCCGGAGAACCAGGGCCACCAGATCGGCGAGGACCTGCTGCGCGGCCTGCTCGACGGCGTGCCGAGCGCGCACGTCCTGCTGTCGACGCCGGAGGGCACGAGCCGGGCGTGGAAGCTCTACCGCCGCACCGGGTTCGTCGACGTCCTGCGCGACTACCATTTCGCCGGCGACCCGCGGCCGTTCGCGATCCTGGGGCGGGCGCTGCCCCTCGAGCCCCTCGAGCCTCGCTGAGGGGCAGCGCCGGGGCTCACCTCGGTTCGGGCCGCCAGTAGCCGACGGCCAGCGCCGCGACCAGCACGGCCGCGCCGCACCACGCCGTGACGGCGAGCCGTTCGCCGAGCAGCACCGCCGACAGCACCGCCGCCGTCAGCGGCTCGAGCACCGCCGACAGCGCGCCGAGCACCGGGTGCGCGCCGGTGAGACCGCGCAGGTACGCGGCGTACGCGAGCGCGGTCGGCACCACGCCGAGGTACAGCGCGACCGCGAGCACGTCGAGGTGCAGCGGCAGCGCCATGCCGGACCAGCTCGCGAGCGGCGTCAGCAGCAGGCCGCCGAGCAGGCAGCCGAACGCCGTTGTCGACAGCGGGTCGAGGCCCTCGACCGGCTTGGCGGTGACGAGGGTGAGCGTCGCGAAGCCGGCCGCCGCAAGCAGCGCGAACGCGAGCCCGCCGAGGGACGCCGTGGTGTCCGGCGACCAGCGGAGCAGCACCAGGCCGGCGAAGGTGCCGGCCAGGGAGACCAGCGTCCAGCCGCCGGGGCGTCGCCGCTTGGCCAGGGTGACCACGACGGGTGCCGCGCCGATCGTGGTCATGGTCGCGACGCTCACCGAGCTGAGCGCGACGGCGGCGAAGTAGCTCGCCTGGAACAGCGCGAACAGGCCGCCGACCGCGAGCAGGCGCATCGCCGCGGCGCGGCCTCGTGGCCGGGCTTTGACGAACGGGCACGCGACCGCGCCGCCGACGAGCAGCCGCCAGGCGGCGACGGCGAGCGGGTGGAGGCCGGCGAGTTCGCCGAGCAGCGAACCGGCGAGGCCGCCGGTGCCCCACAGGACACCGGCGAGGACGAGCGCGGCCGACGAACGGGCGCGCACGGGTAGGGCGAGGGACATCGGAAAACGCTCCTGCGTCGAAGGAATCGGAATCGACGACGCGGGGCGATCTGCTTCAGGCTGCTTCAGAGCATGACGAAGAAGCCGCGGGTCACGCGGCGAAGACCACCCCGCTCAGACGCGGGGCGGCGGGGTGACGAACAGGATCCGATGCACGGCTCGAAGCTAGTGGCGGCTGCCTGGTGGGCGCGAGCGGTTTTCGGCCCGCTCGAGCTGGGGGCGCGACGGGTTTCGGCGCCAACTCCGTGAAGGCCACATTGAGGGACTCTGAGTCCCTCAATGTGGCCTTCACGGACTATCGGGCAGGTGGGGGCCTGACTTCGTCGGCTGCCGACTTCACCCGGGCGTTGGGGACTCCGGTCAGGACTTCTCGCCGGCAGCCCGCTTGTCCACAGGGGAGTCCTGTTGTGGACAAGCGGGCCCGGGAACGGCGTTTCGGGCGGGATCGTCGGCCTGGCCCGGTAAACTGGACGTGGGACGCCCCCCTGGGACGGGTGGGGGCACGGTTCCCGAGGACGGGCGGCCGTCAGTCCAGCTGGGCCAGCTGGTCCCGGAGCGTGTCCAGGCCCATGCCGCCCATGTTGAGGGCCTGGGTGTGGAAGCGCTTGATGTCGAACGACGCTCCGGCGCGCGAGCGGGCGTCGTCGCGGGCGGCCAGCCAGAGGCGCTCGCCGATCTTGTATGCCGGGGCCTGGCCCGGCCAGCCCAGGTAGCGGTCAATCTCGTCGCGCAGGTGGGCCGGGTCGGTGATCGTGCGGGTCAGCATGAACTCCAGGCCCAGGTCCGGCGTCCACGTGGCGCCCTCGTGGAAGCCCGTGCCCGCCGGAATCTGCAGCTCCAGGTGCATGCCCAGGTCGATGATCACCCGCGCGGCGCGGAAGAGCTGCTCGGACAGCATGCCCAGCAGGTCGCCGTCGTCGGACAGGTAGCCCAGGTCCTGCATCAGGCGCTCGGAGTACAGGGCCCAGCCCTCCGCGTGGCCCGACGTGAACGCCATCAGCCGCTGGTACTTGTTCAGCGCCTCCGACTGGTCGACCGCCGTCGCGATCTGGAGGTGGTGGCCCGGCGCGCCCTCGTGGTAGACGGTGCTCGTCTCACGCCAGGTGATGAACTCGTCGCGGCCCGGCGGCAGGGACCACCACATGCGGCCCGGCCGGGCGAAGTCCTCGCTCGGCCCGGTGTAGTACGCGCCGACGCCTCCGCCCGGCGGGGCGATCAGGCACTCCAGGCCCATCACCCGGTCCGAGATGTCGAAGTGCTTGCCGCGCAACGACTTCAGCGCGTCGTCGGACAGCTTCTGCATCCACGCCTCGAACTCCGCGCGGCCCTGGACGCGGTAGCGCGGGTCGGCGTCGAGCTGCGCCGCGGCTTCCGCGGGGGTCGCTCCGGCCTTGACGCGGTTCGCGACCGCACGCATCTCGGCCTCAATGCGGGCGAACTCCGCCCAGCCCCACTCGTAGGCCTCACGCAGGTCGAGCGCCGCGCCGACGAAGTACCGCGACCACAGGCGGTAGACGTCCTCGCCGACGGCGTCCTTGACCGGGGCCTTCGGCGCCAGCTCGGCCCGGAGGAACCCGGCGAACTCCGCGAACGCCTCTTCGGCGGCCCGCGCGCCGCGCGCGAGGTCGGCCTTGAGCGCGTCGCCCTGCTTCTCCGCGCCGCCGGCGAGCTCGCTGAAGAAGCCCTTCTCCTCCTTGAGCCCGGCCCACGTCTCGCACTGCGTCGCGACCTTCGCGACCTGACGCAGCGCCGCGACGTGGCCCGCGTCGGACCCGGCCAGCAGGCCGGTGCGGATCCCGGCCAGCGCCTTCGGCACCTCGCCGATCCGCGTCGCGATGGCCGACCAGTCGGCTTCGGTGGCGACCGGCATCAGGTCGAACGCCATCCGCAGTTCCTGCACCGGGCTGGAGATCACGTTGAGCTGCGCGACGTCCAGGCCGGCTTCGTGGATCTCCAGCTCGAGCCCGATCCGCTCGGTGAACACGGCCTTCGCGGACCGCTCGCCCGCGTCGGCGGGCTCGGCCGCGGTCACCGCGGTCAGCGCCCGCTCGGCGATCCCGGCGCGCTCGTCGAACCCGGCGGGTGAGTAGTCGGTCAGCCGGTGGTCGTGGCCGGTGATGCCGAAGGAGGTCGCGGCGACGGGGTCGGCGGCCGCGAAGTCGTCGACGTAGCGGTCACAGAACCCGTGCACGCCATCGGAAGAGGAAGCCATGTCCGGCACGCTACCGGTCCACCTGGGGGCCGTGGTACGGACTTAAGTGCGGGCCGGCACCAGTCCGAGGCGCGCGATCACCTCGCGGGTCGCCTTCGACCGGTTGAACGTGTAGAAGTGCAGGTTCGGCACGCCCTCGGCGATCAGCTTCTCGCACAGCTCGGTGATCGCGTCGATGCCCGCGGCGCGGAACGCCTTGGGGTCGTCGGCGAGGGGTTCGAGCCGGTCGAGCAGCTTGGCCGGGGCCGGGGCGCCGGACAGCTTGATGGTCGTCTGCAGCGTCCGCCACGTCGTCAGCGGCATCACGCCGGGCAGCACCGGGACGTCGCAGCCGGTGGCCGCGACGCGGTCGCGCAGGCGGAGGAAGTCCTCGGCGTCGTGGAACAGCTGCGCGATCGCGAAGTCGGCGCCCGCCCGCAGCTTGCGGACCAGGTACTTCGTGTCCGTTTCGAGGTCGGGCGAGCGCGGGTGGCCGTAGGTGGACGCCGAGACGCCGACGCAGAAGTCCCCCAGCTCGCGCACGAGCTGGACCAGCTCCTCGGCGTAGTGCAGGCCCTCGGGGTGCGGGACCCAGTCGCCGTAGACGTCACCCGGCGGGTCGCCGCGCAGCGCGAGGACGTTGCGGACGCCGACCGAGGCGTACCAGCCGATGACGTTGCGCAGCTCGGCGACGGAGTGGTTGACGGCGGTCAGGTGCGCCATCGGCACCAGCGTGGTCTCGGTGGCGACGCGGGCGATGCTGCGGATCGTGCCGTCGCGGCTGGAGCCGCCGGCGCCGTAGGTGATCGACATGTAGGCCGGGTCGTACGGCTCGAGCTCCCGGATCGCCTTCCACAGGACGGCCTCGTCCGCCGGGTCCCGGGGTGGGAAGAACTCGATGGAGAACTTCGGCCCGTCTCCTCGCAACCGCTCGATCACCGACGTCATACCCGAATGTTAAGGGCCCGTGCCCGGCATGCGGGAGCCCCCGTCCGCGTCGCGAGACCGACAATCGAGTCACGTTCGAGGACTAAACTGCTCCGGTGCGGGACGACGACGCGAGCTGGGACGAGGACGTGCGCCTGGCCGTCTACCGCGCCTTCGCCGGCCGCGGGCGCGCGCCGAGCGCGCCGGAGCTGGCCGACGCCGCGGGCGGGTCGCTCGCCGTGGCCAAGCAGGCGCTGCACCGCCTCGCCGACGCCCACCACCTGGTGCTCGACGAGTGGGAGCACGTCGTGCTGGCCCATCCGTTCGCCGCGCGGTCGCTCGGCTTCTCCGTGATGGGCTCGCGCACGCTGTGGTGGGGCGGCTGCGCCTGGGACTCGTTCGCCGTCCCGCACCTGGTCGCCGCCGAGCCGGAGGTGCTGATCGCGACCCGCTGCCCCGGCTGCGGGCAGCCGCACGCGCTGGTCGTGAACCGCGCCGAGCCGCCGGAAGGCGCCCAGGTGGCGCACTTCCTCGTGCCCGCCGCGCGGATGTGGGACGACGTGCTGCACACCTGCGCCCACCAGCGGCTGTTCTGCTGCGAGTCCTGTGTGGACGCGTGGCTCGCCGCGAGCGGTGAGGCCAAGGGGTACGTGGTGGACCTGGTGACGCTCTGGCGCCTGGCCCGCGGCTGGTACGCGGGCCGGCTGGAGCGGGGTTACCGGCGGCGCGAGCCCGCCGACGCGGTCGCCTACTTCGCCGAAGCCGGGCTCACCGGGCCGTTCTGGGCGCCCGCCGGAAGAGTCTGATTCACCACATCCGGGCGCCCCGGCGGCCCGGGCGCGGCCGGGTTCGGCGAGGATGAGGGCATGAACGCGCCCGTTTCCGACGTCGACCTGCCCGCCAACGTCGAGCGCGCGCTGGCCGGGTTCCTCGGCCGGGCGGGCGAGCGGATCATCGAGACCGAGCCGACCGTGGCCGCCGGGATCGAGGCGCTCAGCGGGTTCGTGCTGACCGGGGGCAAGCGTTTGCGGCCCACGTTCGCGTGGTGGGGCTGGCGCGGCGCGGGCGGCGACCCGGCCGGGCCGGACGCCGAGGGTGTGCTGCAGGCGGTGTCCAGCCTCGAGCTGATCCAGGCGTGCGCGCTGATCCACGACGACCTGATCGACTCCTCCGACTCCCGCCGCGGGTTCCCGACCGTGCACATCGCGGGCGCGAAGCTGCACGCCGACCGCGGCTGGCTCGGCTCCCCCGCGACGTTCGGGCTGGCCACCGCCGTGCTGGTCGGCGACCTGGCCCTGGCCTGGGCCGACGACATGTTCGCCGATGCCCCGCTGCCGGCCGAGACGCTCGCCGCGGCCCGCCCGGCCTGGCGCGCGATGCGCACCGAGGTGCTCGCCGGGCAGTACCTCGACGTCCGCACGCAGGCCACCGGCGACGCCTCCCCCGAGGCCGCGCTGAAGATCGACAAGCTCAAGACCGCCGCCTACACCGTGCAGCGGCCGCTGCACCTGGGCGCGGCGCTCGGCGGGGCCTCCCCCGAGCTGATCGGGACGCTGCTGGAGTTCGGCGGCGAGGTCGGCATCGCCTTCCAGCTGCGCGACGACCTGCTGGGCGTGTTCGGCGACCCGTCGGTCACCGGCAAGCCCGCCGGCGACGACCTGCGCGAGGGCAAGCGCACCCTGCTCGTCGCGCTCGGCCTGCAGCTGGCCGCCGAGAAGGGCGAGGAAGCGGCCGCCACCGTCATCGCGGACGCGATCGGCGACGCCGACCTGTCCGACGAGGGCGTCGAGACCGTGCGGATGGCGTTGCAGCAGGTCGGCGCGGTCGACGCGGTCGAGCACCGGATCGACGAGCTGACCACCGCCGCGATGGCCGCGCTCGAGCGCGCGCACCTGGCCGAGCCGGCCCCCGCCGCGCTGACCGGGCTGGTCGTCAAGGCCACCCAGCGGACGTACTGACGTGCGGCGCGTGGAGGGGTCCACCGACCACGTCGTCGTCATCGGGGCCGGGCTGGCCGGGCTGTCGGCGACCCTGCACCTGCTCGGCGCGGGCCGCCGGGTGACGCTGCTGGAGCAAGCGGACACCCCCGGCGGGCGCACCGGGCAGCAGCGGTTCGGCGGCAACGCCGTGGACACCGGCGCGAGCGTGCTGACCATGCCCGAGCTGCTGGACGAGGCGTTCGCCGCGGTCGGCGAGTCGCTGTCCAAGAACCTGCGCCTGAACCGCCTCGACCCGGCGTACCGGGCGCGGTTCGCCGACGGCAGCGCGCTGTCCCTCCACACCGACGGCGACGCGATGGAAGCCGCGATCCGCGAGTTCGCCGGGGCGCGCGAGGCGGCGGGCTACCGGGCGCTGCGGCGCTGGCTGACCGGGCTGTACACCGTCCAGAAGGACCGGTTCCTCGCCACGAACTTCGACTCGCTGCTCGACCTCGCCCGCCCCGAGCTGGCGAAACTCGCCGCGCTCGGCGGGTTCGGCCGGCTCGGCCCGCGCGTCGGGCGGTACCTGCGCGACGAGCGCGTCCGGCGGCTGTTCACGTTCCAGGCGCTGTACGCGGGCCTCGACCCGGCCCGCGCGATCGGCGCGTACGGCGTCATCTCGTACATGGACACCGTCGGCGGCGTGTTCTACCCCGAAGGCGGCATGGGCGAGATCGGCCGGGCGCTGACCGGCGCGGCGGTGCGGGCGGGTGCGGACGTGCGGTTCGGTACCGAAGCCGCCTGGATCGAGCGCGTCTCGTCCCGGGTGCGCGCGGTCCGCACGCGCTCGGGTGAGCGGATCCCGTGCGACGCCGTCGTGCTCGCCACCGAGCTGGGCACGGCGTACCGGCTCATCGGAGCGCGCCCGCGACGGCCGCTGCCGCTGCGCTACTCGCCTTCCGCCGTCGTCCTGCACGGGCGCGCGGCGAAGGCGTGGGACCTGGGGCACCACACGATCTACTTCGGCGCCGCCTGGGAGCGGACGTTCGCCGAGATCATCCGCGAAGGACGGCTGATGAGCGACCCGTCACTGCTGGTCACGCGGCCGACGGCGACCGACCCGGGGCTCGCCGGCGACGGCGGCGAGATCGTCTCCGTGCTCGCGCCCGCGCCGAACCTGCGCCGCGGGCCGATCGACTGGGCGCGGCTCCGCGGGCCGTACCGCGAAGAGCTGTTTCGCACTCTCGAAGCGCGGGGGCTGACCGGGTTCGGCGACGAGTTCACCGTCGACGAAACGCTCACCCCAGCAGACTGGGCCGCGCGCGGGCTCACGGCCGGGACGCCGTTCTCGCTGGCGCACACCTTCACCCAGACGGGTCCGTTCCGTCCCGCCAACCTGGTGCGCGCGGCGGGCAACGTGGTGCTGGCCGGCTGCGGCACGACACCGGGCGTCGGCATCCCGCCCGTGCTCATCTCCGGACGCCTGGCGGCGGAACGGATCACCGGAAAGTGAACGAACTCGACGCCGCCGGCATCACCGACCCGGCCCTGCGCGCCTCCTACGCCGCGTGCCGCCGGCTCAACGCCCACCACGGCCGCACGTTCTTCCTGGCCACGCGCCTGCTGCCGGCGCGCGCCCGGCCGGCCGCGCACGCGCTGTACGGCTTCGCGCGGATGGCCGACGAGCTGGTCGACAACCCCGAGCCGGGCACGGACCCGGCGGCCGAGCTGGACCGCGTCGGCGCCCTTGTCGACGTCGTCTTCGACGGCGGGACCCCGGACGACCCGGTGCTCGCGGCGCTGTCCGACACGGTGCACCGGTACGGCATCGCCCAGGAGCTGTTCGACGCGTTCCTCCGCTCGATGCGGATGGACCTGAAGCCGGCCGAGTACGCGACGTTCACCGACCTGGGTGCGTACATGTACGGCTCGGCGGCGGTGATCGGGCTGCAGATGCTGCCGGTCTTCGGGACCGTCGGATCGCTGGCCGACGCCGAGCCGGGGGCGATCGCGCTCGGCGAGGCGTTCCAGCTGACCAACTTCCTGCGCGACGTCGGCGAGGACCTCGACCGCGGCCGGCTCTACCTGCCGCTCGACGAGCTGGCCGCGTTCGGCGTCTCGCGGGAGCTGCTTGAGCGGCGGCGCGCGGACCCGCGGATCCGCGCGGCGATGGCGTACTTCGTGGCGCGCACCCGTGCGGTGTACCGGCGGGCCGAAGCCGGGGTTCCGTTGCTGCGCCCGGAATCGCGGCCGTGCGTGCGGACGGCGTTGACGCTGTACGAGGGCATCCTGGACGAGATCGCCGCGCTGGACTACGACGTCCTGACGCGGCGGGCGGTGGTGCCGAAGACGCGCCGGCTGGTGGTCGCGCTCCCCGCGTTCGCCGCCGTCTGGGCGCGCGAGACCCTCGGTGCCGGTCGTAGGCTGCGATCATGACCTCAGCAGCACAGCGACCGATCCGGATCGGGCTGCAGCTCCAGCCGCAGCACGCCGACTACGACACCATCCGGCGCACCGCGTCCGCCGCCGAAGAACTCGGCGCCGACATTATCTTCAACTGGGACCACTTTTATCCGTTGTACGGCGAGCCCGAAGGCCAGCACTTCGAGTGCTGGACCATGCTCGGCGCCTGGGCGGAGTCGACGTCACGGGTCGAGATCGGCGCGCTCGTGACCTGCAACAGCTACCGCAACCCCGAGCTGCTGGCCGACATGGCCCGCACCGTCGACCACATCTCCGGCGGGCGGCTCATCCTCGGCATCGGCTCCGGCTGGTTCGAGAAGGACTACGACGAGTACGGCTACGAGTTCGGCACCGCCGGCGGCCGTCTCGACGACCTGGCCGAGTCCCTCCCGCGGATCGAGGCGCGACTCGGCAAGCTGAACCCGGCGCCGACGCGCAAGATCCCGGTGCTCATCGGCGGTGGCGGCGAGAAGAAGACCCTCAAGCTGGTCGCGAAGCACGGCGACATCTGGCACGGCTTCGGGGACCCGGAGGTCGTCGAGCGCAAGGTCAAGATCCTCGACCAGCACTGCGCCGACGTCGGCCGCGACCCGGCTGAGATCGAGCGGTCGTGCGGCGTCCAGGGGCAGCCGGACGAGCTGGGCCCGAAGCTGCTGGGCCTGGGCGTCTCGACGTTCACCGTCGGCGTCGGCGGCCCGGATTACGACCTGGACCTGCTCAAGTCGTGGATCGCCTGGCGCGACAAGAACAACGGCTGAGGTCCCCTTGCACTGCGGGTCGTGAGTGTTTAGGGCTGTTCTAACCGTCCTAAACACTCACGACAAGCCGCGGAAGACTTCGTACGGTGACGGGCGGCCGTCAGAAAGCCATCGCCTGGGCGCGGCGCTTCACCTCGGTGCCGTGGCTCGTGCGCAACGCGTTGACCGGGGTGCTGCCGGGCAGCGAGTCGTCCGTGGTGAAGAGCCAGCGGAGCATCTCGGTGCGGCTGAAGCCGGAGTCGGCGAGCACGGTGATCGTGCCGGACAGGCCCTTGACCACGCCGTCCTTCACGAGGAACGCGCTCGGCACGACGAGCTCGCCGCCGCGCTTGAGGGCGATCAGCTCTCCCTCGCGCAGCAGCTGGCGGACCTTGTTGACCGAGGTCCCGAGGGCGTTCGCCACCTCCGTCAGCGGCAGCACCGCGATGTCGGCGGCGAGGACGTCTTCGGCGACAGGAATCCCACTCACAGGTGACACTGTGCCACATTCGCCCCCCTCTCCCGCTACTGCGCTCGGGTGACCCGCGAGGTCTCCTCCACGCCGCGTGCCGGGTTCCGTACGATCCATACTCGTGACACGCACCCATCCCAGCCTGGTCGGCACGCTGCTCGAGCGGCGCTACCGCGTGGACAGCCTCCTCGCCCACGGCGGGATGTCGGCGGTCTACCGGGGGACGGACACCCGGCTGGACCGCCAGGTCGCGATCAAGATCATGGATCCGCGCTTCGCGGACGACCGGTCGTTCGTCGACCGGTTCGTGCGGGAGGCGCAGTCCGCCGCCCAGCTGCACCACCCGCACGTCGTGGCGGTGCACGACCAGGGCGAGGAGGGCGGCGTCGCCTTCCTGGTGATGGAGCTCGTCGACGGCGGCACCCTGCGGGACCTGCTGGACGAGCGGGGTCCGCTCGAGGTCGCGCTCGCGCTGAGCGTCGCCGAGCCCGTGCTGTCGGCGCTGGCCGCCGCGCACCGGGCCGGGCTGGTGCACCGCGACGTCAAGCCCGAGAACGTGCTGATCGGCCGGTCCGGGCCGCACACCGGCGGCGTGGTCAAGGTGGCCGACTTCGGCCTGGTGCGGGCCGTGGCCAGCGCCGGGACGACCAGCTCGAGCGTCATCCTCGGCACGGTCGCCTACCTCTCCCCCGAGCAGGTCACCACCGGCGCGGCCGACTCGCGCGGCGACGTCTACTCGGCCGGGATCCTGCTCTACGAAATGCTCACCGGCCGCGCGCCCTACACCGGCGACACCGCGATCTCGGTGGCCTACCGGCACGTCAACGACGACGTCCCGCGCCCGAGCGAGCTGCGCCCGGACCTGCCGCCCGCGCTCGACGAGCTGATCACCCGCGCCACCCGGCGCGACCCCGCGCTGCGGCCCGCCGACGCCGGGGAGTTCCTCACCGAGCTGACCGCGGTGCGCGCGCAGCTGGGCCTGCTGCCGGTGACCGTGCCGGTCCCGGTGTCGCACGGCCAGGGCGACGTCGCCGACACCGAGCGCACGCTGCCGCGGATCCCGCAGGTGCTGCCCGACACCGGGAGGACGATGCCGGTGCACCGCCCGAACGCGACGCGGGCGCTGCACCACCCGGGCACCCCGCCGCCGGGCCTGCCCGCCACCGGGAACGTCCCGCCGCGGCCGCCGCGGCGCCGCAGCGAGCCGGAGCCCGAGAAGCCGAAGGACAACCGCAAGCGGATCGCCCTGATCGCCGGCGCCGTGCTGCTGTTCGGCGGGCTGCTCACCGCGTTCATCTTCATGCTGACCGACACCGGCGGCGACAAGACCTCGACGGTGCCGCAGCTGGTCGGGCTCAACCAGGCGGCGGCGGGTGACGCGCTGCGCGCGGCGAAGCTGACGCCGCAGTTCAGCCAGGAGTTCAGCAACACCGTGCCGTCGAACACCGTGCTGCGCAACGAGCCCGCCGTCGGCACCACGCTGACGCCGAACTCGACGGTGTCGGTCGTGCTGTCCAAGGGCCGCCCGACGGTGCCGGACGTCCGCCCCGGCACCGCGCTGCCGGACGCCGAGCAGGCGATCAAGACCGCGCAGCTGACCCCGGTCCGCGGCACCGACGACTTCGACGCCGACGTCCCGCAGGGCGCGGTGATCCGCACCGAGCCGTCCGCGGGCAGCCAGCTGAACATCAACGGCCAGGTCACGATCATCGTGTCCAAGGGCCCGATCCCGCTGCCGCCGGTCCCGGACGTCGCCGGGCGGAGCAAGGACGAGGCGTTCCAGGTCCTGCAGCAGGCCGGGTTCGAGCCGTTCCAGGCCGGCGAGGAGTTCAACCAGGGCGTCCCGGGCGGCGCCGTCACCCGGACCGACCCGCCGGCCAACTCCCAGGCCAAGGCGAAGCGGATCGGCGTGTTCGTCAACAACGCCGTCCAGGTGCCGGACGTCCGGTTCAAGTCGTTCGACGACGCCCAGAAGATCCTCGAGCAGGCCGGGCTGCAGGCCGATCGCGACGGCGGCCGCGGCCGCGGTGGTGGCGGCGGGTTCGACTTCGTCTTCCAGCAGGACCCGCAGCCGGGCTCGTTCGTCCAGAAGGGCTCGAAGGTCAAGCTGAAGGGCTTCGGTGGATGATCGGCAGCCGCGGCCGGGTCACCGGCACGATCGGCCCCGGCCTGATCGGTGAGGTGCTGCTGAACGTCCGCGGCGGGACCGAGGCGTTCTACGCCTACCCGATGGACCCCGAAGCGACCTTCAGCTCGGGCACCCAGGTGCTCGTCGTGGACTTCGAACCGCCCCGCACGGTTTATGTCGAACGGTGGCAACCACTGACGCGTTAGCGGCGTCGAAGGGCTACCAACAACAGAAGACTGAGGGGTGTGGGAGGCCAATGAACATCCTGCTGATCGTCGGCATCGCCGTCGTGGCCGTGATCGTGATCTTCGGACTGCTGCGGATCCTGTACAAGGTCGCGGAGCCGAACGAGGCGCTGATCGTGTCCGGCTGGGGGATCCGCGTCGAGCGCAGCGAAACGGCGGACAGCCTGGGCTTCAAGATCATCACGGGCCGCGGCGTGAACGTCATCCCCGGGTTCCAGACGGCCCGCCGGCTGTCCCTCGACACCCGGGGCGTCAACCTGCAGGTCTCGTGCGTGACCCGGCAGGGGCTGCCGGTCACCGTGCGGGCCGTGGTCATCTACAAGGTCGGTGACGACTTCTCGTCGATCGCCAACGCCGCCCGCCGGTTCCTGGACCAGCAGAAGGGCATGAACGACACGATCCACGAGCTCTTCTCCGGGCACCTGCGCTCGATCGTGGGCGGGCTGACCATCGAGGAGATGATCCACAACCGGGACGCGCTCACCGGCGAGGTGCGCCAGTCCTCGGCGACGGAGATGATCAAGCTCGGCCTGATCGTGGACTCCCTGCAGATCCAGGAGATCGACGACGAATCGGGCTACATCCTCAACCTCGGCAAGCCGCACGCCGCCGCGATCGCCGCGTCGGCCCGCATCGCCGAGGCGCAGCGTGACCAGGAGGCCGCCGAGGTCGAGCAGATGTCCGCGGCGAAGAAGGCGGCCGCGGTCCGCGAAAGCCAGATCCAGCAGGCCGGCTACCAGGCCGAGGTCGACCAGGCGCGGGCGAAGATGTCCCAGTCGGGTCCGCTGGCCGAGGCGACCGCGCGCCAGGAGGTCGTCGTCCAGGAGACGCGGGCGGCCGAGCTGGAGGCGGCGCTGGCCGAGCAGCGGCTGCAGTCCCAGGTCCGCAAGCCGGCCGACGCGAAGGCGTACGACACGCGTACGACGGCGGACGCGGCCCGTGACGCTTCGATCGCGAAGGCCCAGGCCGAGGCGAAGGAGACCGAGCTGCGGGCGGCGGCGGACGCGACCCGCGTCAAGACCGCGGCCGAAGCCGAGGCCCAGGCGACGAAGGCCCGTGCGGAAGCGGCGGCCGCGGCGACCCGGGCGACCGGTGAGGCCGAGGCGGCCTCGGCCCGGGCACGCGGTCTCGCCGACGCGGAAGCGGCGCAGGCGAAGGGTCTCGCCGAAGCCGAGTCGGCGCGGGCGAAGGGCCTGGCCGAGGCGGACGCCATCAAGGCGCGCGCCGCGGCGCTGGCGGAGAACCAGGAAGCCGTCGTCGCGCAGCAGCTGGCCGAGCGCTGGCCGGAGATCGTCGAGGCCGGCGCGAGCGCGTTCGGCAACATCGACCACATGGTCGTGCTCAACGGTGCCGACGGCATGTCCGACATGTTCGCCAAGGCGCTGTCGCTCGGCGGAACCGGTGTCGGCCTGGCCCGGCAGCTGATGGACGCGATGTCGAAGCCGACCGACCGGGAGCTCGACGAGGCCGCCCGGAAGAACGGCGAGCTCAAGTTGAGCGACGGCGACCTCAAGCTGAGCGACTGACCGTGCACTCTGCGTACGGCCCCTGTGTCCCGGATCACGGGAGACCGGGGCCGTACGCCCGTTCGGGGGCGGAAATTCTCGTGACGTTGTCCTACCGTGGGCGCATGGTGCCGGACAGCGGTTCGCGGACCGTCCGATGAACTTCTTCAGCGGCGGTCCCCGCGAGCGTCCCCTGTTCCCGGTGCCGGAGCAGGAGCTGTACGCCTTCAACGGCCGGCACTGGACCGACGCCCCGCGTGAGCACATCGTCCCGGCCGTGCTGCCGTGGGCGCAGCCGCTGGGCCGGTCCGAACGCACGATCGTCGCGCTGCGGGCCGTCGAGGTGTGGCCGGAGGCGGTCACCCTGCGGATCACGGTCTACTCCCGCGAGAGCCTGGTCGACGACCCCGCCGAGGGCCTGATCGACCACCGCCGCGTGACCGACTACAACGGCCTGCTCATCGGCGTGCTCTACGCCGACGGGAGCCGGGCCAGCTCGGAGAGCGTTTCGGTGCCGTCGGCCAGCGAGCCGGACGGGCCGGTGCTGCGGGCGCAGGCGGTCGGCGGGACGCGGTTCGCCGTCGAGCACGAGGTGTTCCTGTGGCCGCTGCCGTCGGCGGGGCCGCTCAAGCTGGTCGTCCAGTGGCGCGACCGGGGCATCGAAGAGACCCGGACGACGCTGGACGGCGGCGCGATCCGCGCCGCGGCGAAGGACGCCGCGGAGATCTGGCCGGGGCTGGGCAAGCGCCAGGCCGGCGGCCTGCCCGTGCGCCGGGTCGGCAAGCAGGTGGCCCTCACCCCCGACTGGGGGACCGCCGTGGCCCGTGCGGACGCACCGGAAACCGCGCCCGGAGAGTAAAAACCGTTGATCTGTGACTCCGGGCACCGCGGCCCGGGGTATCTCGAATGGATGAATGGGGTGGTTAGTTAGCGTCGACGAAACACGTCGACCACCCGCTCGTCATGTCGGGCTGGTGCAGTGGCTTTCTCCTCCCCCTCGTCGCACGTGGACGTGCCGACCCCGCGAACGCCTGATGGGAAAGGTCGCTTATGGCAGGCTCGCCGCTCAGCGCACTCGACGTCGCTTTCCTTTGCCTGGAAAGCGAAAAGTCCCCGATGCACATGGGCGCGGTGATCACGTTCACCGCGCGCCGTCCCGTGGATCCCGCAGCGTTGACCGCGATCCTCGCCGAACGTGCCGCGCGGCTGCCCAAGCTGCGCCAGCGCGCGCGTTCCGAACTCTTCCCGCCGGGTGCCGCGAGCTGGGCCGAGGACCCGGATTTCGTTGCAGCGGACCACGTTCACCACGCGGCGCTCAGTTCCCTGTACGAGCCGGACCCGCTGGCGGCCTACGCGTCGCGGTGGATCGCCGAGCCGCTCGACACCGGCCGGCCGTTGTGGGATCTCACGCTGGTCACCGGGCTGCCGGACGGGAAGTTCGCGCTGCTGATGAAGCTGCACCACGCGCTGACCGACGGTGCCGGGGCGTACGCGGTCGCGGCCGGGCTGCTCGACGGCGTCAAGCTGCCGGAGCGGAAGCCCGCGCCCACCCGGATCCCGGCCCAGCGGTCCACTTTGGACACCATGAAGGGTGCGCTCGGCACGGTGTGGGACCAGGCGAACGAGGCCGCCGGCATCGCGTCGTCGGTGGTGCGGGCCACACGCCCGACGCTGTCCCCGGTGTCGGCGCCGTCCTCGGCCGAACGGCGGCTCGGCTTCGTGCGGCTGCCGCTGGCGGAGCTGCGGCGGGTGCGCCAGGCCCACGGCGGCACGACCAACGACGTCGTCCTGGCGGTGCTTTCCGGCGCGCTGCGCGAATGGCTGGTGAACCGCGGCCACCGCGCCGACGGCCGCACGCTGCGCGCGCTGATCCCGGTGAGCGTCCGCGGCCGGGCCGGTGACCAGCTCGGCGGCAACAAGCTGTCCGGTTACCTGTGCGACCTGCCGGTCGGCGAGGACGACCCGGTCGAGCGCCTGCGCGTGGTCCGCCGCGCGATGACCCGCAACAAGGCGGCGGGCCCGAGCCGCGGCGCGGGTGCGCTGCCGCTGCTGGCCGGCCGCGTCCCGTCGCTGCTGCACCGCCTGGGCACGCGCACCGCGGGCCAGGCCGCGCCGCTGCTGTTCGACCTGGTGATCACGACGGTCCCGCTCCCCCCGGCCCGCCTCTCGATCGACGGCGCGGAATTGTCCGAGGTCTACCCGTTCGTCCCGCTGGCCCCGCGCCACGCGGTCGGCATCGCGGTGGCCACCTACCGCGACTCGGTCCACATCGGACTCCAGGTCAACGGCGAAGCGGTCCCGGACATCGGCTCCCTGCGGGACGCGGTCCTGAAGTCCACGTCCCGCCTGCTCGACGCCTCCTGAGGCGTCAGCCGCGGAGCATCTCCGCGACCAGGAAGGCCAGCTCCAGCGACTGCTGCGTGTTCAGGCGCGGGTCGCAGGCCGTCTCGTAGCGGCCCGAGAGGTCGATGTCCGAGATCTCCTGGGCGCCGCCGAGGCACTCGGTGACGTCCTCGCCCGTCAGCTCGACGTGGATGCCACCCGGGTAGCTGCCCAGCTCGTGGTGGACCTCGAAGAAGCCCTGGACCTCGTCGACGATCCGGTCGAAGTGGCGGGTCTTGTAGCCGGTGGACGACTCGTGCGTGTTGCCGTGCATCGGGTCGCACTGCCAGATGACCTTGTGCCCGGACGCCTCGACCGCCTTGACGATGGCCGGCAGCACCTCGCGGACCTTGCCGTTGCCCATCCGGGCGATCAGCGTCAGGCGGCCCGGCTCGAAGCGCGGGTCGAGCCGCTCGACGTACTCCACCGCCTGCGCGGGCGTGGTCGTGGGGCCGATCTTCAGCCCGATCGGGTTGGCCAGCAGCTCGGCGAACGCGATGTGCGCGCCGTCCAGCTGGCGGGTCCGCTCGCCGATCCAGAGGAAGTGCGACGACAGGTTGTACAGCTTCGGGTTGGCCGCGTCGGCGTTGTCGAGGCGCAGCATCGAGCGCTCGTAGTCGAGCAGCAGCGCCTCGTGGCTGGCGAAGATCTCGGTCGACTGCAGCGACGTGTCGGTGACGCCGCAGGCCGACATGAACCGCAGGCCGCGGTCGATCTCGTTGGCCAGCGCCTCGAAGCGCTGCGCCGCCGGCGACGCCGACACGAAGTCCTTGTTCCAGTCGTGCACCTGGTGCAGGTCGGCCATGCCGGCGCCGGTGAGGGCGCGGACCAGGTTCATCGCCGCGCCCGCGTTCGCGTAGGCGCGGATCATCCGGCCCGGGTCGGGCACGCGCATCTCGGGCTTGGGGACCAGCGAGTTGATGATGTCGCCGCGGTACACCGCCAGGCCCAGCGCGTCCGTCGCGGCCGAACGCGGCTTCGCGTACTGGCCGGCGATGCGGCCGACCTTGACCACCGGCAGGCTCGCGCCGTAGGTCAGCACGACCGCCATCTGCAGCAGGGTGCGCAGGTTGGCCCGGATGTGCGGCTCGGTGTTGGACTCGAACGTCTCCGCGCAGTCGCCCCCCTGCAGCAGGAAGGCCTCACCCTGGGCGACCATCGCCAGCCGGCCCTTGAGCCGGTCGATCTCCGCCGGGACGGTGATCGGCGGCACGCTCTCCAGGACACCGCGGACGCGGTTGGTCAGCTCGGGGTCGGGCCACTCCGGCTGCTGCGCGGCCGGGAGGGCGAGCGCCTTGTCCAGGCGGGCCCGCAGTTCGGGCGGCAGCGGCGGCAGTTCGGGCAGCGTGTCGACGGGGACGTCCACAGTCCAGTTCACAGGCTCCAGGATAAGGTTCGCGCCGTGTCGCGTTCCGCCCGGTGGGCCACCGAGCTCCTGGCCCCCTGGGTGTGGGTGCTCACCCTGCCCTTGGCCCTCGCCTGGGACGCGACCGGCCACCGGTGGCTCCCCGCCCTGAGCTGGGGACTCCTCATCGCCGTCACCGGCTCGCTGCTCCCGATGGCCGTCATCGTCCGGGGTGCTCGCCGCGGGGAGTGGGACGGCCATCACGTGACGAACCGGGCCGGGCGCCGGGTCCCGATGCTGGCCGCCGGGCTCTCCCTCGGCCTCGGGTTCGCCGTGCTGCTGGCCGGGGACGCGCCGAAAGCGCTGGTCGCGCTGGCCGCGTCGATGCTGGCGAGCCTGGTGGTGGCCGTGGCGATCACGTTCGGGTGGAAGTTCAAGATCTCGCTGCACGCGGCGGTCGCGTCGGCCGCCGTCGTCGTGCTGATGCTCACGTACGGCCCCTGGGCGCTCCTGCTGGCGCTGCTCGTCGCCTGGGTGGCGTGGTCACGGGTCGCGCTCCGCGACCACACCGCCCCGGAGGTCCTGGCCGGGCTGGTGATGGGCGTCGTCGTGGGTGGCGGCGGCTACTGGGCGCTGCTCACCGCGCTGACCGCCTAAGCCGGGTAGCGCAGGACGCGTCGGCCGCCCGGGAAGACCCCGTCGCGCAGGTAGCGCAGGACGACGTCGTCGCGTGCGGTGTTCGCCGTCGTCATGTGCGGCAGCAGGTCCTTTGTGGGCGGCCCGGCCGGAGCGCGCAGGCGTCAGCCCAGGGGCCGGACCGGCGGGTCCTCCCCTGGGCTGACCGCGCTCAGACGACCGCGAGCGGCAGGGCCGTCGGGTGGACCGGGGACGGGAGGTCGGACGCGCCCGTCAGGTAGGTGTCCACCGCGTTGGCCACCGAGCGGCCCTCCGCGATCGCCCAGACCACCAGGGACGCGCCTCGGTGGGCGTCGCCGCAGACGAACACGCCCGGGGTCTCCGTCTGCCAGTCCGCGCCGCACGAGAGCGTGCCGCGCTTGGTCAGGGAAAGACCCAAGCCGTCCAGCAGCGGCATCTCCTCGACACCCTCGAAGCCGATCGCCAGCAGGACCAGGTCGGCCGGCAGGGTCTCGATCTCGTCGTTGACCGGGATGACCTCGCGGCGGCCGGTCGCCGGGTCCTTCTGGACGCGGACCTGCTGCAGCTCGAGCGCCGTGACCCGGCCGTCCTCGCCGACGAACCGCTTGACCGCGACGGCGAACTTGCGCTCGCCCGCCTCCTCGTGCGCCGGGTAGGTGCGGAGGATGTACGGCCAGGTCGGCCACGGCGAACGGTCGTCGTCCCGTGTGGACGGTGGGGTCGGGTACTGGTCCAGCTGCGTCACGGAAAGCGCGCCCTGGCGGGTGGCCGTGCCGTAGGAGTCGGCGCCGGTGTCGCCGCCGCCGATGATCACCACGTGCTTGCCGCGCGCGTCGATCGGCGACGGGCCGTCACCCTCGACGAACTTGTTGGCCGGCACCAGGTGCTCCATCGCCAGGTGGATCCCGGCCAGCTCGCGGCCCGGGGTCACCCGGTCGTCGCGGCCGCGCAGCGCGCCGACCGCGAGCACGACGGCGTCGTAGCGCTCCCGCAGGTCCTCCACCGTCAGGTCGACGCCGACCTCGCAGCCGGTGACGAACCGGGTGCCCTCCTTGCGCAGCTGCGCGAGGCGCCGGTCGAGGACCTTCTTCTCCATCTTGAACTCGGGGATGCCGTAGCGCAGCAGCCCGCCGAGCCGGTCGTCCCGCTCGAACACGGTGACCTCGTGGCCGGCGCGGGTCAGCTGCTGGGCGGCGGCGAGCCCGGCCGGGCCGGAGCCGACGACCGCGACCCGTTGCCCCGACGACACTTCCGCCACCTGCGGCTGGACGTAACCCGCTTCCCAGGACTGGTCGGCGATCGTCTGCTCGACGCGCTTGATCGACACCGGCCCGCCCGAGAGCGGCGAAATCGACAGCACGCAGCCCGCCTCGCACGGCGCGGGGCACAGCTTCCCGGTGAACTCGGGGAAGTTGTTGGTGGCGTGCAGCCGATCGCTCGCCGCGGCCCAGTCACCGCGGCGCACCAGGTCGTTCCACTCCGGGATCAGGTTGCCCAGCGGGCAGCCGGAGCCGCCGGAGTGGCAGAACGGGATGCCGCAGTCCATGCACCGCGACGCCTGCTTGCGGACGTCTTCGTTGCGCACGCCCGGATCGACGTCCGCGTAGACCTCGCCCCACGAGTGGAGCCGGTCCTCTTTGGACTTCTTCTTGGGCTCTTCGCGGTCGTACTTGAGAAAGCCGGTCGGGTCAGCCACGAGCGGCCTCCATGATCGCCTCGTCGACGTCGCGGCCGGCGGCCTTCGCCGCCTTCGCCGCGTCCAGGACCCGCTGGTAGTCGCGCGGCATCACCTTCGTGAACGCCACGCTGCGGCGCGGCCAGTCGCCGAGCAGCGACGCGGCCACCGCGGAGCGGGTGAGATCGTAGTGCTGCTGCACGGTCTTCTTGAGCCAAGCCAGGTCGTCCGCGGTCGGCTTGAGCAGGTCCACCATGTCCTGGTTGACCTTCTTGCGGTCGACGTCGAGCAGGAACGCGATGCCGCCGGACATGCCGGCCGCCAGGTTCCGCCCGGTCGGGCCGAGGACGACGGCGCGGCCGCCGGTCATGTACTCGAAGGCGTGATCGCCCACCCCTTCGGCGACGACGGTGGCGCCGGAGTTGCGGACGCAGAAGCGTTCGCCGACCTGGCCGCGCAGGAAGATCTCGCCGCCGGTCGCGCCGTAGGCGATCGTGTTGCCCGCGATCGTCTGCGCCTCGGCGGCGAAGGACGCCGACGGGTCGGGACGGACGATGATCCGCCCGCCGGACAGGCCCTTGCCGACGTAGTCGTTCGCGTCGCCGACCATGTCGAGGGTGATGCCGCGCGGCAGGAACGCGCCGAGCGACTGGCCCGCGGACCCGGTGAGCAGCACGTGGATCGTGCCCTCCGGCAGGCCTTCCCCGCCGTACCGACGGGTGATCTCCGAGCCCAGCAGCGTGCCGACGGTCCGGTTCACGTTGCGCACCGGCAGTTCCAGCCGGACCGGGTGCGCGTCCTCCAGCGCCGCCTCGGCGAGCTGGATGAGCGTGCGGTCCAGGGCGTGCTCGAGTCCGTGGTCCTGGCCGCGGGTGCGCCGCTTCGCGCCGCCGTACGGCGTCTCGGCCGGCACCTCGAAGATCGGCGCCAGGTCCAGGCCGGACGCCTTCCAGTGGTGCACGGCCTCGTCGGTGTTCAGCAGCTCGGCGTGCCCGATGGCCTCGTCGAGCGTGCGGAAGCCCAGTGTCGCCAGGGTTTCCCGGACTTCCTGGGCGATGAACTCGAAGAAGTTCACGACGTGCTCGACCTGGCCGGTGTAGCGCTTGCGCAGCTCGGGGCTCTGCGTGGCGACGCCGACCGGGCAGGTGTCGAGGTGGCAGACGCGCATCATGATGCAGCCGGCGACGACGAGCGGGGCCGTCGCGAAGCCGTACTCCTCGGCGCCGAGCAGCGCCGCGATGACGACGTCGCGCCCGGTCTTCATGGCGCCGTCCACCTGCACGGTGATCCGGTCGCGCAACCCGTTGAGCAGCAACGTCTGCTGGGTCTCGGCGAGGCCGATCTCCCACGGCGTGCCGGCGTGCTTGAGCGAGTTCATCGGGGACGCGCCGGTGCCGCCGTCGTGGCCCGAGATGAGCACGACGTCCGCGTGCGCCTTGGACACGCCCGCCGCGACCGTGCCGACGCCCAACGAGGACACCAGCTTGACGTGGATGCGGGCGTTTTCGTTGGCGTTCTTGAGGTCGTGGATCAGCTGGGCGAGATCCTCGATGGAGTAGATGTCGTGGTGCGGCGGCGGCGAAATGAGCCCGACGCCCGGTGTGGAGTGCCGGGTCCGCGCGATCCACGGGTACACCTTGTTCGGCGGCAGCTGGCCGCCCTCGCCGGGCTTCGCGCCCTGCGCCATCTTGATCTGGATGTCGTCGGCGTTGACGAGGTACTCGCTGGTGACGCCGAAGCGGCCCGAAGCGACCTGCTTGATCGCGCTGCGGCGCTCGGGGTCGTAGAGCCGTTCCGGGTCCTCGCCGCCCTCGCCCGTGTTGGACCGGCCGCCGAGCCGGTTCATCGCGATGGCCAGGGTTTCGTGCGCCTCGGCGGAAATCGAGCCGTACGACATCGCGCCGGTGTTGAAGCGCTTGAAGATCGCCTCGGCCGGCTCGACCTCGTCGAGCGGCACCGGCTCGCGGACGCCGTCGCGGAAGGAGAACAGCCCGCGCAGGGTGCCGCCCTCGCGGTAGAGGCGGTGCACCTCGTCGGTGTACTGGCGGTACACCTCCTCGCGGCCGGTCTTGGTCGCGTGCTGCAGCAGGAACACCGTCTCCGGCGTGAACAGGTGCAGCTCGCCCTCGCGGCGGTAGGCGTACTCGCCGCCGGTGTCGAGTCCACGGTGGACGCGGTCGGTCGGGTTGTCCGGGTAGGCGCGGCGGTGCCGGACGGCGACCTCTTCGGCGAGCACCTCGAGGCCGACCCCGCCGAGCTTCGACGACGTCCCGGTGAAGTACTCGTCGAGCAGGTCCTGGGCCAGGCCGAGGGATTCGAAGACCTGGGCGGCGGTGTACGCGCCGACCGTCGAGATGCCCATCTTGGACATGATCTTCAGGACGCCCTTGACGAGAGCCTGCACGTAGTTGCGGACCGCCTTGGCCGGCTCGATGCCGGTGACCGCGCCCTGCCCGATCATGTCCTCGATGGTCTCGAAGGCCAGGTACGGGTTGACCGCGGCGGCGCCGTAGCCGAGCAGGACGGCGATGTGGTGCACCTCGCGCGCGTCCCCGGTCTCGACGACCAGCGCGACACGCAGGCGTTCCTTGGTGCGGACCAGGTGGTGGTGCACCGCGGAAACCAGCAGCAGCGACGGGATCGGCGCCATCCGGTGGTCGGAGTCGCGGTCGGACAGCACCAGCGTGCGCGCGCCCGCGGCGATCGCCTCGGACGCCTCACGCCGGACCCGCTCGATCGCGGAAGCCAGCGCCTCGGCGCCGCCGTCCACTTCGTACAGTCCGGAAAGGACACTGCACGCGAAGCCCGGCAGGTCGCCGTCGTCGTTGATGTGAATGAGCTTGGCCAGCTCGTCGTTGTCGATCACCGGGTACGGCAGCTTCAGGTGCCGGCACGACGCCGGGCCCGGGGCCAGGAGGTTGCGCTCCGGGCCCATGATCCGCGCCATGCACGTGACGAGCTCTTCGCGGATCGCGTCCAGCGGCGGGTTGGTCACCTGCGCGAAGTTCTGCTTGAAGTAGTCGTAGAGCAGGCGGGATCGCTGGGACAGCACCGCGGGCGGGGTGTCGGACCCCATCGAGCCGATCGGCTCGGCGCCCTTCTCGGCCATCGGCGCGAGCAGGATCTTGAGCTCTTCCTCGGTGTAGCCGAAGGAAAGCTGGCGCCGCAGCACCGAGTCGTGGCTCTGCACGACGTGGTCGCGGTCGGGCAGCTCGGCGAGCTTCAGCAGGCCGGCGTGCAGCCAGCCCTCGTACGGCAGGTCCTTGCCCAGCTCGGACTTGACCTCTTCGTCGTCGACGATCCGGCCGGCGTCGGTGTCCACCAGGAACATCCGGCCGGGCTTGAGCCGTCCTTTCGCGACGACGTCCTTCGGGGCGACGTCCAGGACGCCGGCCTCGCTGGCGAGCACGACGCGGTCGTCCGCGGTGCGCCACCAGCGCGCCGGACGCAGGCCGTTGCGGTCGAGGACCGCGCCGACCAGCGTGCCGTCGGTGAAGGTGACGCAAGCCGGGCCGTCCCACGGTTCCATCAGGCTGGCGTGGAACTGGTAGAACGCGCGGCGTGCGGGCTTCATCGTGGCGTGGTTCTCCCACGCCTCCGGGATCATCATCAGCACCGCGTGCGGCAGCGACCGGCCGCCCAGGTGCAGCAGCTCCAGGACCTCGTCGAACGACGCCGAGTCCGACGCGTCCGGCGAGCAGATCGGGAACAGCCGGGTCAGGTCGCCCGGGATGAAGTCCGACTCGAGCAGCGCCTCACGGGCCCGCATGCGGTTGCGGTTGCCGCGGATGGTGTTGATCTCCCCGTTGTGGGCGACGAACCGGAACGGGTGCGCGAGCGGCCACGACGGGAAGGTGTTGGTGGAGAAGCGGGAGTGCACCAGGGCGATGGCGCTTTCCAGCCGCTCGTCGCGCAGGTCGGCGAAGAACGCGGGCAGCTGCTCCGGCGTGACCATGCCTTTGTAGACGATCGTGCGCGAGGACAGCGACGGGAAGTACGTGCCGCAGCCCGCGATCCCGCTCTCGTGCTCGGTGCGCTTGCGCAGGCAGAACGCGAGCCGGTCCAGCTCCAGGCCGGCGGCCCCGCTGCCGGACACGAAGAGCATGGCGAAGTGCGGCATCACCGAGCGGGCGCTCGGGCCGATGTCGGCGCGGTCGGCGTCGACCGGGACCTCGCGCCAGCCCAGTACTTCCAGTCCTTCTTCGACGGCGATGCGTTCGGCCAGCTCGACGGCCTTGCGGCGCTGCTCGGCGTCGGCGGGCAGGAAGGCGATGCCGGCGGCGTACCGGTGGTGGCCGCGCTCGTCGGGTTCGGGCAGCTCGAAACCGGCTTCCGCACGCAGCAGCTCGTCGGGCAGCTGCAGCAGGATGCCGGCGCCGTCGCCGCTGGTGGGTTCGGCGCCAGCGGCGCCGCGGTGGTCCAGATTGGTCAGCGCGGCGAGGCCGTCGGTGACGATGCCGTGGGAGCGGCGTCCGCGGATGTCGGCCACCATGGCCACACCACAGGAGTCCTGTTCGGTCTCCGGATCGTAGAGACCCTGCTTGCCGGGAATGGCGGAGAAGATCATGAAGGGACCTCCTTCGTCGTCTGTTCGTGCTGGCCGGGCTACCGGCCGGGAAGCTTGCACGGGACGACGATGGCCCGCTTGTTAGCGCGACTTTAACACCTGGGAAACATGCCAGCATCAATTCAGAGCACCCCGGGCAACGTCGGACGGTAACGATCTGGCTGCGCGGAACGACGTAGTTCCTGATGGGTTCCTGGTAGTTCGCTCTGCTAAGTATACGTCCCGGAAACCTTCGTCAAGTCTAACGTGACATGGCCGACGCCGGCCCGTCGAACCGCCGCCACCCCCGGTTCACCTCTGCCGCCGCGAACTAGAACGTGTTACTTTTCCTCGCATGATCCTCGACCGGTTCCGGCTGCCAGGACAGGTCGCGGTGGTCACCGGCGCCGGACGCGGGATCGGCGCGGCCACCGCCGTGGCCCTCGCCGAAGCGGGCGCCGACGTGGTCATCGCCTCCCGGACCGCGGCCCAGCTCGAAGAAGTGGCTTCCCGGGTGTTCTCCTCGGGCCGACGGGCCCACGTCGTCCCCCTCGACCTCGCCGACCCGGCCGCCGCCGCGACGCTCGCCGCGGTGGCCGTCGAGGAGTTCGGGCGACTCGACCTGGTGGTCAACAACGTCGGCGGCACCTACCCGCGTCCCCTGGCCGAGACGACACCCGAGTTCCTCGAGGAAGCGTTCCGCTTCAACGTCTCGACGGCGCACGCGCTGACCGTGGCGGCGGCACCGTCGCTGATCAAGACGGGCGGCTCGGTCGTCAACATCTCGTCGATCATGGGCCGGGTCGGCGGCCGCGGCTTCGTCGCGTACGGCACGGCGAAGGCGGCGCTCGCCCACTGGACCCGCCTCGCGGCGGCCGACCTCGCCCCCAAGGTCCGGGTGAACGCGATCTCGGTGGGCTCGGTGGCGACGTCCGCGCTGGAGATCGTGGTCGGCAACCCGGAGCTCAAGGCGAAGATGGAGGCCGCGACGCCGCTGCGCCGGATCGGCGAGGCCGAGGACATCGCGGCGACCGTGGTCTTCCTGGCCTCCCGCGCCGGCGGCTACATCACGGGCAAGATCCTCGAGGTCGACGGCGGGCTCCAGTCGCCCAACCTGGACCTGGGCCTGCCGGACCTCTGAGGCACGACTCGCCCCTTGTCGACCGGCGGCCAGCGCCCCAATGTGGCATTGGGGCGCTCGGTCAGTCCTCGGTCTTCTTCGGCTCTTCCGCCGCGGGGGTGTCCCCGGCGGGTTTGTCGGCCGGGGCCTCGGCGGAGACCTTCACGGAGTCCGGCTCCTCCGCGCCGGTCTTCGCCGAGCCGGGCTCGTCCGCGGGCGGCGCGTCCTCGGCCGCCGCGTCCGCGTCCGCTTCCGGCGCGGGCATCGCGTCCTTGCTCACCAGCAGCTCCGGGGCCTCGCGCGGGCCGCGCTTGGCCGCCAGCACGAAGTAGACCACCGCGGCCAGGAACAGCAGGATCGACGTCCAGACGTTGACGCGCAGGCCGAGGATGTGGTTCGCGGTGTCGGTCCGCATCATCTCGATCCAGCCGCGGCCCACCGTGTAGCCCGCGACGTACAGCGCGAACACCCGGCCGTGGCCCAGCTTGAACCGGCGGTCCGCCCACACGATCACGGCCGCGACCAGCAGGTTCCAGATCAGCTCGTACAGGAACGTCGGGTGGACCGGGCTCTCCGGCAGCGGGATGTGCCCGGTTGCGACGCCGTTGAGCAGGTTCTCCGGGTCGTCCGGGTTGAAGCGCTGGTAGACCTCCAGGCCCCACGGCAGGTCGGTGTGCGCGCCGTAGAGCTCCTGGTTGAAGTAGTTGCCGATGCGGCCGATGGCCTGCGCGACGACGATGCCGGGGGCGATCGCGTCCGCCATCGCCGGCAGCGGGACGCCCTTGCGGCGGCACGCGATGAGCGCGCCCACCGCGCCGAGCGCGATGGCCCCCCAGATGCCGAGGCCGCCGTCCCAGATCGCGAACGCGTTCCAGGGGTTCTTGCCCTCGGTGAAGTACAGCTCGGGGTCGGTGATCACGTGGTACAACCGGCCGCCGACCAGGCCGAACGGCACGGCGTACACGGCCATGTCGATGACCGTGCCCTTGGTGCCGCCCCGGGCGGCCCAGCGCCGCTCCCCCCACCAGATCGCCACGATGATGCCGGCGATGATGCACAGGGCGTACGCACGGATCGGGATCGGTCCCAGGTGCCACACCCCGCGGTCGGGGCTGGGGATCGTCGCGAGGTAGGCGGAAATCACCGGGCCACCGTAGCGCTAGCCCGGCTCCGCATCCACAGCGGCCAGGTAGCCCGCCACCAGCGCGTGCGCGACCTGGAGGACGGCCTCGTCGCGCGGGAGGAACCGGTCGTCGTGGAGGCTGGGCACGCCCGCGGTGTCCCCGAGGCCGACGAACAGCATCAGCCCCCGCGTCGCGCCGCCGCAGTAGTGGGCGAAGTCGTCCGCGCCGAACGACCGGAACTGGTCGTCGACGGCGAAGCCGCCGTGCCGCAGCCAGCGCTGCGCGCCCGCGGCCAGAGCCGGGTCGTTGTCCAGCACCGGCTCGCACGGGTTGACCTTCAGCTCGGCCGTGCAGCCGTGCGCCTTCGCCGTGCCGTGCACGATCTCCGCCAGCGTCTCCAGCGCGCGTTCGCGGTCCTTCGCGCGCATCAGGCGCAGCGAGCCGAGCGCGCTCGCGCTGTTCGGGACGACGTTGGCCGCGGTGCCGGCCTGGATCCGCCCGATCGAGCAGACCGCGCCGAACACCGGGTCGATCCGGCGCGACGCGAGCTGCTGCAGGCTCACGACCAGCTGCGAGAGCGCCAGGATCGGGTCCCGCAGCAGGTGCGGGTAGCCCGCGTGGCCGCCCTGGCCGTGCATCGTCACCTCGAACTCGTCGGTCGAGGCGTTCACCGGGCCGGGCACCGCCGACACGACGCCGTGCGCGATCCGCGGCTGGACGTGCGCGCCGATCACGGTGCTCACCCCGGCCTCGGCCAGCACGCCGGCCTCGACGATGTCGAGCGCGCCGGGCGGCGACGTCTCCTCGCGCGGCTGCAGCAGCGCGAGGATCGGCCGCGGGACGCCGACGCGCACCGCCGCGCGGGCCACCGCGACCAGCGCGGCGAGGTGGACGTCGTGGCCGCACGCGTGCATCAGCTCGTTGCGCGACGCCCACGGCACGCCGGTGCCCTCCAGCACCGGGAGGGCGTCGAGCTCGGCCCGCAGCGCGACGCCCGGGCCCGCACCGCCGGGCAGCGGGATCGCGCGGCCGGTCTTGGCGACGCGGACACCCTCGCCCGCGCCGATCGCCTCGGTGACCAGCCGGGCGGTGTCCTCCTCGTCGCCGGAGCCGCGCGGGTCGGCGTGCACGGTGTGCCGGAGGGTGACGGCGGCGGGCAGCTCGTCGTCGATCGCCCGGGTCCACCGGGTCCGCAGGTCGCTCACGCGTGCTCCAAGCGGTAGATCCTCTTCGCGTTCTCGTGTCCCACCAAAGCACACAGCCGGACGGCGTCCACTTCGGACATCCGGTCGGCGGCCAGCGCGGCACGCACGAAGTCGGACAGGCCCTGGCGGAACAGGGCCGTGCCCAGGTGGTACAGCTCGGCCAGGCCGAACGCGTCGGTCGAGAAGAGCACCTTCCCGAACGGCGCGAGCTCCAGCAGCTCGGCGAGGATCGCGGGCGCCCGGAACCCGGCGTTGTGCGTGCTCAGGCCGACGTCGGCGAAGACGTGCTCGAAGACCTGCGCGAGGTAGGCGGCGTTGCGGTGGAACGGGTAGTTGTGCAGCAGCAGGATCGGCACGCCCCGATCGCGCGTGGCCCGCAGCAGCCCGGTGAGCAGCAGCGGGTCGCAGCGGTGCAGGTCGACGTCGGAGTCGCCGTACCCGACGTGGAACTGCACCGGCAGGCCCAGGTCGAGCCCGGTCCAGACGAGGTGGCGGTGCAGCACCTCGTCGGCCAGGCGGACGTTTCCGGTGCGCAGCCAGCGTCCGGCCGCGGCCGCGACCTCGCCGGCGGTGGGACGCTCGGGGTTCAGGTCGAGGCCGACCCGGTAGGCGGCGATCGACTTGAACCCGACCGCGGTGGCGGCGCGTTTCCCCAGCTCGTCGGCGAAGGCCGCGGCGAACCCCTCCGCGGTCGTGCCCGGGAGCACCGCCTCGGCGACCTGCTCCAGCCGGACGACGTCGTGCACCCGGGCCGCGGCGAGCACGCCGAACTCCGGGGTCGTCGTCAGCGCGTCCGGGAGGAAACCGCCGTCCAGCAGGAAATCGGTCGTGCCGGTACCGCGCAGGAAGCGCCGGGCCACCTCGGCCGCGCCCAGTTCGGCGCGGCGGGCGAGGTAGGCGTCGGCCGGGGCGTGCTTCGGCAGGTCGAGCACGGGCGCACAGCGTTCCCGGACGGAGAGGCCGATCAGCGAGTCGAACAGGCTGGTGCCGAGCGGCGACGTCGTGTCCGCCTCGGTCAGCATGGCCTCGAAGCCCGCGCGGGCCACGTCTTCCGTGACGACGCCGTGGCAGTGGTGGTCCACCAGCGGCAGGTCCGCGACGAACGGGAGCAGCCCGGTCATGCGCCTCCGTCCAGGGTGCCGATCCTCTCCCCCACCCTACGAGCGTAGGCGGGCGCGGCCAGCACCAAGATCACCGCGAGCACGAGCACCCCGCCCGCCACCAGCGGGAACCACCGCGCCGGTCCCTCGGTCGGGTAAGGCACGACGTTGACGTACACGGTGTACCCGAGCACGGCGAGCGCGCCGAGGGGAAAGACGAGGTGCCACACCGGCACCCGCATCCGGCGCTTGACGAACAGCAGCAGGATCGCGCCGAGCGTGGTCAGCAGGTAGATCACGAGCAGGATCAGCGTCCCGATCGAGCCGGACCAGGCGAAGGTGTCCGACGCGGTCGCGCCGAAGAACACCGCGCACACCACGATGATCAGCACCGCCACCACCGTCACCACGCTGACCGCGGCCACCGGCGTGCCCTTCGCCGACGTCCGGCCGATGCCGCGGCCGCCCACCGCGTCGCGGCCCAGGGCGAACAAGAGCCGCGAGCCGCCGACCACGCAGGCCAGGCAGCAGCCGAACGCGCTGATCGCGGCGCCGGCGCTGATCACGTCACCCACCCAGGAGCCGACGAAGCGGCCGCCGAGGTCGCCGAGCAGGGACGGGGAGTCGTGGAAGGCCGTCGCGTCCGAGCCGAACGCCATCATCTCGACGGCCGTGACCACGACGAAGTAGGCGCCGCCGAAGATCGCCGTCCCGAGGATGGCGCGCGGGATGTTGCGCTTCGGGTCGTGCGTCTCCTCGCCGAGCGTCGCGGCGGCTTCGAACCCGGCGAAGGACAGGAAGCCGAACACCGCGCCGAGGAACACGCCGGACAGCCCGGTTTCCGGGACGAACACGTCCAGGGTGAACCGGCCGCCCTCGGGTGCGTCGCCGGCGATCAGCCGGACCAGGATCACCACCGTCACCAGCAGGATCAGCGCGATCGTGGCACCTTCGACGGCGAGCAGCGTGCTCGTGCCGCGCCGGGCGGGCGCGACCGCGAGGAGCCAGCTGCCGACGAGGGCGACGCCGGTCAGCACGAACGGGCCCCAGGACGGCGGGTCCGGCCAGATGCCGACCTGGGTGAAGAACGCCGTCCCGAGCGTGCCCGCCGCGGAGCTGGTGACCACGGCGTAGAAGGTGTACGTGCCGAGCAGGCCGATGCCGGAGACGACGCCGGCGCGCGGGCCGAGGGTGGCGCCGACAAACGCGTAGACCGAACCGGCGTGCTGGTAGTACTGGCAGAGCTTGACGAAGCCGTACGCGACCAGCAGCACGCCGACCGCCGAGAGCAGGAAGGCGAGCGGGACGGCGCGGCCGGCGGCGGCCGCGGTCTGCTGGGGGTTGATGTTGGCGGCCATGCTGGGGGCCATCAGGGCCACGGACAGGCCGACGGCCTGCCAGACGGACAGTGATCGGCGCAGGCCTGGACGGGTTTCGACGGTGTCTGACACGATCTCCACCTCTTCCTCTGTGGAAGCATCCAGTGAACATCGACGGGAGCGGAATGAGCCAGCTCGATCGGGCGGAACTCGCGCAGCAGGGCGCCATCCGGGCGGACGACCTGCGCGCGGCCGGGGTGGAGCTGGTCGCGCTGACCTTCGTGGACAACAGCGGCATCACGCGCACGAAGGCGGTCCCGGTCGACCGGCTGTGGTCGGCGGCCGCATGGGGCGTCGGCGCGTCGAACTCGTTCGACTTCTTCCTGGCCACCGACGAAATCGTCGGCGGCCGCTACTCGCGCGGCCCGGTCGGCGACCTGCGGCTGCACCCGGACCTCGACGGGCTCGTCCCGCTGGCCGCGCAGCCGGGCTGGGCGTGGGCCCCGGCGAACCGCTACGACCAGGACGGCACCCCGCACCCGCAGGATTCCCGGGCGCTGGCGACCGCGGCGACGGCGCGGCTCGCGTCGCTGGGGTACAACGTCCGGACGGCCTTCGAGATCGAATGGGTGATCACGGCCGCGGAGAAGCCGGATGACCCGCGCTCGGCGACGGCGGGCCCGGCCTACGGCTACGCGCGGCTTTCCGCGCAGGCCCCGTACCTGCGCGCGCTGGTGTCCGCCTTGGCCGCGCAAGGCGTTGCGGTGGAACAGATCCACCCCGAGTACGCGGCCGGGCAGTTCGAGCTGTCGGTGGCGGCGGACGACCCGGTGCGCGCGGCCGACATCGCGGTGCTGACGCGCGAGACGATCCGGACGGTCAGCGAGCAGCACGGGCTGCGCGCGTCGTTCACGCCGAAGTTCGCGCCGGGCGGCGTCGGCAACGGCGGCCACGTGCACCTGAGCCTGTGGGACGGCGACCGCAACCTGTGCGCCGGCGGCGACCGGCGGTTCGAGCTGACCGCGACGGCGGAGGCGTTCGCCGCCGGCATCTACGCGCGGCTGCCCGCGCTGCTGGCGATCGGCGCGCCGTCGGTCATCAGCTACCTGCGGCTGGAGCCGCACCACTGGGCGGGCGTGTTCCTGGCGTGGGGCCTGGAGAACCGCGAGGCGCCGCTGCGGCTGGTGCGGGGCGCGGCCGGCCAGCGCGACCGGGCGGCGAACTTCGAGGTCAAGTGCTTCGACCTGACGGCCAATCCGTACCTGGTCGTGGCCGCGCTGCTGTTCGCCGGGCTGGCGGGCCTGGAGTCCGGCGCGACGCTGCCGGACCCGGTCGACGTCGACCCCGGGACGCTGCCCTCGGCCGAACGGCTGCCGCGGACGCTCGCCGAAGCCGTCGCGGCGTTCAAGGCGGACGACGAGCTGACGAAGGCGTTCGGTCCCGAGCTGGCCACGACGCTGATGGACGTGCGACACGGGGAGATCGACCGGCTCGGCCGCCTGTCGCCGGACGAGCTGTGCGCCGTGATGCGCTACCTACACTAGGGCTTTCGCGACCTCGGTCCGCAGCTGCGGCAGCTTGGCGTAGAGCCGGTCGCCGGGGCATTCGGTGTTGTAGTAGTCGCGGTGGCCCTTGATCTCCTCGACCGGGATGCCGTACTGGCGGCAGACGTAGGCGCAGAACACGACGAGCGAGTCCCATTGCGACTGCGGCGGTTCGACGCTGGTGTAGAGGCCTTCGTTCTCGATGCCGATGGCGTTGGTGTTCTGGCCGGGACAGTGCGCGCCCTGGATCATGGTGGTCCGGCCGCGCAGCGCGTCGAGGCTGCCGTGCCGCCCTTCCAACCGGTAGCCGCCCCGGCTGACGGTGAAGTGCTGGCCGGTGTCGGACCAGCCGTTGTTGTCCATGTGGTCGTGCTGGTCGTCGCGCGCGACCTGGAAGGCGTGCTCGAGCGAGTAGTCGGTGCTGTTGGCACTCGCGATGTGGTGGATGAGAATGCGGTTGGCCGGGTGGGCAAGGGTGACCAGCTCGTCCGACGGCGGCCGCGCGCCCCACTCGGCACAGCTGTAGATCCGCGGCGTTTGGGCAGCTCTGGCCGCGGCGGGCAGGAGCAGCCCGGCGGCGCCCGCGGCGACCAGACCGGCGGTACCGCGGAGGAACGTGCGCCGCGGGAGGTGTCCGATGTCCATGGGCGGGACTCTGCCGCGGGCGCGTACAGCTTTTGTACAACCCGGCAGAGGCGGTTCGAACAGCGTGGCGGAGTCCGGGGTGACCAGCAGGTAGAACCGGATCAGGGCTTCGGCGTAGACGGCCCGTTTGAGGATCCGGTCCACCACCTTCGTCGACGGTGACACGATTTCGACCACGAGATCCGGTGCCAGCAGGCGGTTACCGCGGCTCCCGAGTACGACATTCGCTCCGGGGAAGACCTCGAACCGATGTCCGGCCTCCGCGGAGAGCTGGCCACAGAGGCTGCCGACGAGACGCTGGTGCTCGAGTCCCTCCAGCGTGCGCACCAGAAGACTGCCGTCGAGGAGTTCGAAACGGCACAACGAAGATTGTTCGAGCAGGCTGAAGTTCTGGGCCGGGTGATGGCGTCACGAGGATGCGACAGCCAGATCGGAGGCGCCGCTGTACAGCTTGATCTTGAACTGGATGTGCTCCTGGTGCTCGCGCAGGCGGTCGATCTGGGCCTCGACGCGGGCCTCGTGCTCGCGCAGGACCTCGAGGCGCTCGTCTTGCGTCGCGTCGCCGGAGCGCAGCAGCTCCACGAACCGCAGCATCTCCGCGACCGGCATGCCTGTGTACCTCAGGCAACGCAGGAGCTGGAGGAACTCGACGTCGTGGTCGGTGAACGTGCGGCGGCCGCCCGCGGTGCGGCCGACGTGGTGCAGGAGGCCGATCCGCTCGTAGTACCTGAGGGTGTCGATGGTGAAGCCGGTCTTTTCGGTCACCTGGGCCGGGGTGTAGGACGTCACCGGCCCAGGGTGGCACCTGGAGCAGGCTCCAGGTCAAGCGGTGGCGACCGCCCGGCGCACTCCATCGGCCAGCTCCGCCGACAGGCGGTGCACCCCGGACGGGCCTTCGGCCGCCGCCGTGACCAGGGCCGAGCCCACGATCACCGCGTCCGCGAACGACGCCACCTGGGCCGCCTGGTCGCCCGAGCGCACGCCGAGGCCGACGCCGATCGGGAGGGACGTGTGGGCCCGCGTGCGGCGGACCAGCGTCTCCGCGCCCGCGCCGACCTGGTCGCGCGCGCCCGTCACGCCCATCACCGCGGTCGCGTAGATGAACCCGGACGCCGCGGCCACGGTGCGAGCGAGCCGCTCCTCCGACGACGACGGCGCCACCAGGAACGTCCGGTCCAGGCCGTGGGCCTCCGACGCGGTCATCCACTCGCCGGCCTCGTCCGGGATCAGGTCCGGCGTGATCAGGCCGAGCCCGCCCGCCGCGGCGAGGTCACGCGAGAAGCGGTCGACGCCGTAGCGGTGCACGGGGTTCCAGTACGTCATGACCACCGCGCGGCCGCCGCGCGCCGAGATCGACTCGACGACCTCGAACACGTGCTTGAGGCGGAAACCGTTGTCCAGCGCGGTGACCGACGCGGCCTGGATGGTCGGGCCGTCCATCACCGGGTCCGAGTACGGGACGCCGACCTCGATGAGGTCCGCGCCGCCGTCGATCGTCGCCGCGATGAGGTCCTTCGACGCGGCGACCGTCGGGAAGCCCGCCGGGAGGTAGCCGATCAGGGCGCCGCGGCCCTCCGCGCGCGTCGTGGCGAAGAGGTCGTCGATCCCGCTCACTTGTCCACCAGCCCGAACCACTTCGCCGCCGTGTCCATGTCCTTGTCGCCGCGGCCGGAGAGGTTGACGACGATCAGGCCCTCCGGTCCGAGCTCGCGCCCCAGCACCAGGGCGCCGGCCAGCGCGTGCGCCGACTCGATCGCCGGGATGATGCCCTCGGTCCGCGACAGCAGCTTGAACGCGTCCATCGCCTCGGCGTCGGTGACCGGGCGGTACTCGGCGCGGCCGGTGTCCTTCAGCCACGCGTGCTCCGGGCCGACGCCCGGGTAGTCCAGCCCGGCCGAGATCGAGTGCGACTCGACCGTCTGGCCGTCCTCGTCCTGCAGCAGGTACGTCATCGCGCCGTGCAGGTTGCCCGGCGTGCCCTTGGTCAGGGTCGCGCCGTGCCGGTTGCCGTCGATGCCCTCGCCGCCCGGCTCCAGGCCGACCAGCCGCACGGACGGGTCGCCGTAGAAGCCCGAGAAGATGCCGATCGCGTTCGACCCGCCGCCGACGCAGGCCGCGACGACGTCGGGCAGGCGGCCGGCCTGCTCGAGGATCTGCTCGCGGGCCTCGGTGCCGATGACGTGGTGGAAGTTGCGGACCATCGCCGGGAACGGCGCCGGGCCGGCCGCCGTGCCGAACAGGTAGTGCGTGGTGTCCGAATTGGTCACCCAGTCGCGCAGGGCCTCGTTGATCGCGTCCTTCAGCGTCCGCGAACCGGTCTTGACCGGGATGACCTCGGCGCCGAGCAGCCTCATGCGGGCGACGTTCAGCGCCTGGCGCTCGGTGTCGACCTCGCCCATGTAGACGACGCAGTCGAGGTCGAGCAGCGCGCACGCGGTGGCCGTGGCCACACCGTGCTGGCCCGCGCCGGTCTCGGCGATGACCCGCTTCTTGCCCATGCGCTGGGTGAGCAGCGCCTGGCCCAGCACGTTGTTGATCTTGTGCGAGCCGGTGTGGTTCAGGTCCTCGCGCTTGAGGAACACGCGCGCCCCGCCGGCGTGCTCGCCGAAGCGCTTGGCCTCGGTGAGCAGCGACGGGCGGCCCGCGTAGTCCTTCAGCAGGCGGTTGAACTCGTTCAGGAACTCCGGGTCGTGCCGGGCCTTCTCGTACTCGGTGGCGACCTCGTCGACGACGCCGATCAGCGCCTCCGGCATGAACCGGCCGCCGTACGGGCCGTAGTAGCCACGCTCGTCCGGGTCGTGCTCGGGGTTGTGCTCTTCGGTCACCGGGAAGGCCTCGGGCAGGCGGGGTGCGATCCGGCGGTGACCAGCTTGACGAGGGCGCCCTTCGGGTCGCCCGAGGCGACGAGCCCTTCGCCGACCAGCACCGCGTCGGCGCCGTGCCCGGCGTAGGACATCAGGTCGCCCGGCCCGCGGACGCCGGACTCGGCGACCTTGTAGACGTCCATCGGCAGGCCGGGGGCCAGCCGCGAGAAGACGTCGCGGTCCACCTCGAGGGTGTGCAGGTTGCGCGCGTTGACGCCGATGACCTTGGCGCCCGCTTCGAGGGCGCGGTCGGCCTCCTCGGCGTTGTGGATCTCCACCAGCGCGGTCATGCCCAGCGACTCGACGCGGTCGAGCAGCGCGGCGAGCGCGTTCTGCTCCAGCGCGGCGACGATCAGCAGCACCATGTCGGCGCCGTGCAGGCGGGCCTCGTGCACCTGGTAGGGGCTGACGACGAAGTCCTTGCGCAGCACCGGAACGTCCACGGCGGCGCGGACCGCGTCCAGGTCGGCCAGCGAACCGCCGAAGCGGCGCTGCTCGGTCAGCACGCTGATCACCCGCGCGCCGCCGTCCTGGTAGTCCTTGGCCAGCGCAGCGGGGTCGGGGATGTCGGCCAGGTCGCCCTTGGACGGGCTGCGGCGCTTCACCTCGGCGATCACGCCGATGCCGGACTCGCGCAGGGCGGTCATGACGTCGCGGGGCGGCTGTGCGGCGGCCGCGCGGATCTTCAGTTCGTCGAACGGCAGCGCGGATTCCCGCACGGCGAGGTCTTCCCGCACGCCGGCGACGATGTCTTCGAGCACGGTCACCGGGCGCCCCCGCCCGGGCTCGTGGTCACGGTTTCACTCGCAAGGTCGCTCACAAAAACCTTCCCCTTCCCGCCGAAACGATGCTAACCCCCGCATCCGAAGCGCCCGGTTCCGGGTGTGCGCGTTACTCCGAATGCCTGTCACGGGCATCCGTCGGGTCCTCGCCCTCCGACAGGGCTTCCCACAGCTCGGCGTCCGGATCGCGCACCTTCTTCCGGGTGGCCGGGGCCGCGTACTTCGCGCCCAGCCGGGCGCCGCGCCCGGCGCCCTTGACGGCTGCCAACCCGCCGGCGGCGACGAGAATTCCCCCGAGCACGGCCAGGCCGCGCCCGAGCAGCATCTGCGTCACCGGGAGCCCGTCGGCGAACCCGCCGAACCGGACCCCGGCCACGCCCGACCACACCGCGGCGACCCCGGCCAGCGCCAGGACGACGCCGAGCACGCGCCGGGCCCAGCCCCCGGTGGCGATCACCCCGGCCACACCCGCGAGCGCGAGCAGGGCCAGCGGCACGAGCGCCGTGGCGCGCTGCTCACCGGTTTCGCGGTAGAGCACGGTCCCGCGCACGCCACCGTCACGGAATTCGGCGAACCAGGTCAGCCGGGACGCGCCCCACAACGCGAGCGCACCCAGCAGGAGCAGCACGACGATCATCCACAGTGGACGACGGGGCGGCTTCGCGGTGCCGGCCTCGGCTTCGGTGGCGCCGGGGCCGGGCTCACCGGTCACCGAGCCGGTGCCAGCCGCGGACTTTTCGACGCCGACCTGGGCTTCGGCGGCACCGCCGGGCTCAGCGGCCGCGGGACTGGTTCCAGCCGCGGGCTTCGCAGCGCCGACCTCGACCTCGGTGGCACCGCCGAAGCCGGACTCAGCGACCGCACGACTGGTTCCAGCCGCGGGCTTCGCAGCGCCGGCCTCGGCCTCGGTGGCGCCGCCGAAGGCGGGCTCGCCGGCCACCGGGCCGGTGCCAGCCGCAGGCTTCGCGGTGCCCACCTGGGCTTCAGCGGCGCCGCTAAAGCCGGGCTCAGCGGCCGCACGACTGGTTCCGGCCGCGCGCTTCGCGGTGCCAACTTTGACCTCGGCGCCGCCGCCGAAGACGGGCTCGCCGCCCGCCGGACCGGTGCCAGCCGCGGGCTTTTCGGCGCCGACCTGGGCTTCGGTAGCGCTGCCGAAGCCGGGCTCCCGGCCGGTTCCCGCCACGGGCTCCTCGGCATCGGCTCCCGCTCCGGCGGCCTCAGTCGTCCGTCGCTCAGACACGAGCTGCGTCCGCGGCCGGGTCGAGTGGGCCTGCCGCCACCATGGTCTGGGCCGCCGCCACCGCCGAGAGCACGGTCCGCGCCTTGTTCAGCGACTCCGTGTCCTCGTAGTCCGCCACCGAGTCGGCGACCACGCCGCCCCCGGCCTGTACGTGGGCGATGCCGTCCTTCACCAGTGCGGTGCGGATCGCGATCGCCGTGTCGGCGTCGCCGGCGAAGTCGAGGTAGCCGACGACGCCGCCGTAGAGCGCGCGGCGGACCGGCTCCAGCTCCTCGATCAGCTCCATCGCGCGGACCTTCGGCGCGCCGGACAGCGTGCCGGCCGGGAAGCACGCGGTGACCGCGTCGAAGGCCGTCTTGCCCTCGGCCAGCTCGCCGGTGACGGTCGACACGATGTGCATGACGTGGCTGTAGCGCTCGATCTGGAAGAAGTCGACGACGCGCACCGTGCCCGGCTTGCAGACCTTGCCCAGGTCGTTGCGGCCGAGGTCGACGAGCATCAGGTGCTCGGCGCGTTCCTTCTCGTCGGCCAGCAGGTCCTTGGCCAGCTGCGCGTCCTCCTCCGGGTCGGCGCCGCGCCAGCGGGTGCCCGCGATCGGGTGCGTCGTCGCGCGGCCGTCCCGCACGGTGACCAGGGATTCGGGGCTGGACCCGACGATGTCGAAGCCGTCGAGCCGCAGCAGGTACATGTACGGGCTGGGGTTGGACGTCCGGAGCACGCGGTAGATGTCGAGCGCGTCGGCGGCGGTGGCGATCTCGAACCGTTGCGAAGGCACGACCTGGAACGCTTCGCCGGCCTTGATCGCCTCGACGGCCTTCTCGATCGCCGCGTGGAAGTCCTCCTTGGACCGCTTCCGGGTGAACTCCGGCTCGGGCCGGTCGAACGCGGCGACGGTGGCGGGCGCGGGCACCTGCAGCCGCTCGGTCATCGCGCCCAGCCGGGCGACGGCGTCGTCGTAGGCCGCGTCCACGCGCTCGGGCGAGTCGTCCCAGTTGACGGCGTTCGCGATGAGCGTGACCGTGCCCTCGTGGTGGTCGAACGCGGCCAGGTCGGTGGCCAGGAGCATGGTGAGCTCGGGGATGTCGAGGTCGCGCTCGGCCAGCTCGGGCAGCTTCTCGAGCCAGCGGACGGCGTCGTAGCCGATGTAGCCGACCATCCCGCCGGTGAGCGGCGGCAGGCCGGGCAGCGCCTCGGTGTGCAGGGCCTCGATCGTCTCGCGCAGCACGGTCAGCGGGTTGCCCTCGGTCGGCAGGCCGACCGGCGGGGTGCCGGTCCAGACGGCTTCGCCGTCGCGGACGGTGAGCGCGGCCGGGCTGCGGACGCCGATGAACGACCAGCGCGTCCAGGAGGCGCCGTTCTCCGCGGACTCGAGCAGGAACGTGCCCGGCCGGTCGGCGGCGAGCTTGCGGTACACCCCGATCGGCGTCTCGCCGTCGGCGAGCACCCGGCGCACGACCGGGATCACGCGGCGGCTTTCGGCGAGGGCGCGGAAGTCCGCTCGGGACGGGCTGACCGAGCCGGGGCCGGTCGAACCGGCGAAAGCGCTGACCATGAACCTCATTGTGCTGCACCCCGGGAGCCGGGATGCGCGGGGTCCCAAATTCAGCAAATGTTGAATTAACGACCGGGGATGAGTCATGATGGAGGTGTGAGCACCACCGGCAACCCCGAGACTACGGCGCGGCGGCGCGGCCGGCGGCCCGCGGGCCAGGACACGCGCACGGCGCTGATCGACGCCGCGCGGGCGGTGTTCGCCGAGAACGGCTACGACGGGGCGACCGTGCGCGCGATCGCCACTCGCGCCGGGGTCGACGCGGCCATGGTCAACCACTGGTTCGGCAGCAAGGAAGGCCTGTTCGCCCGCGCGGTGCTCGAGCTGCCGTTCGACCCCCACGAGCTGATGGAGACCCTGCGCGACGGCCCGGACGAGGAGTTCGGCGAGCGGATCGTCCGCACGTTCCTCACCCGCTGGGACAGCGCGGGCGGCGGGGTGTTCGTGGCGCTCATCCGCAGCGTCGCCGGCCACGAGCAGGCCGGCCACGTGCTGCGCGACTTCTTCCAGAACTTCTTCCAGCACGTGCTCGCCTCGGTCGGCTCCGACCAGATCCCGCTGCGCACGACGCTCTGCGCGTCCCAGCTGGTCGGCATGGGCATGATCCGCTACGTGGCGAAGTTCGAGCCGCTGGCGACGACGGAGATCGAGACGCTGGTCGCCGCGGTGGCCCCGAACGTGCAGCGCTACATCAGCGGCGACCTCGGCTGATCACCCGGCCCGCCGCCGCTCGGACAGCGCGTAGGCCGGCACGGCGTAGGGCCGCTTCCGCAGCCGGGTGTGCGGGAACAGCACGACCATGCCGCGGCCCCAGCCCCCGACCCGCGCTTCGAGGTTGCGCCGCCCGTGGAAGACGGTGGCGCCGTGTGACGAGGCCGCGGCCCGCAGCACCATGCGGGAGCCGTCGCCGTACCGGACCTGGATGTCCGGCCGGTGCCGGCCCTTGCGGACCGGGTAGTCGGCCACGACGGTCACCGTGGCGGCCCGCCAGCCGGTGTGCCGCACGGCGCGGTAGCGCCGCCACCAGTTGCCGGCGCTCACCACCGACCAGGGCACCGCGACGAGGGCGAGCAGGAGCGGCACGACGAACAGGCCGGTGAGGTGCTGGTCGCCGTTGGGCTCCTCGACCGTGCGGACGTGCGCGGGATCGTCCCGGTCGTAGACGACCGTGACCTCTTCACCGGGCCGGTAGCGGCGGCCGGTGTCGCGGACGATCTCCGCGGTCCGGGACCGGCCGTTCACCTCGAAGCGCACCCGCATCGAGGGCGTGCCCTTCGTCGGGTCGTGGACGCTCTCCACCACGCCGGTGGTGCGGGCGCCCGTCACCAGGAGGTGCTCGGCCGCGTCGTCCAGCTGCGCGAGCCCCGAGGTCGTGCCGAGCAGCACGCCGAACCAGAGCATCGCGATCCCCGCGGCCCGCACACCCAGGACGCGCAGCCGCCGGGTTTCGGCGTCGCCCCCGGCGTCGTCGCCCGGCGGGAGCCAGAGCCCGGCACCGGTCCGGGTGAGCACGGCGTCGGCGCGGCGGTCGTCGGCCCGGATCCGGAGCACGGCGAAGACGGTCAGCCCGGCGAGGAGGGCGAGCACCGCGGCATGCGCACCGAGCGCCCGTCCGGGGCCGGCCGGTGACGCGGCCGCGCCGATCGCGTAGACCGTGAACGCCGATGCCCCCAGCGCACCGGTGACCACCCAGCCCGTTCTCCGCCGTGAAAGCCGTCTCATGACGGCCGCGTAGTCGCGTCCCGGGTCCATTCAGCCGTCCGATGTCCAGCGGTACCCCCGCGCGACAACCGGGATCACGCGCGGGCGCGTCCACCAGGGCGGTCGCGGGAGGATGAGCAGCACCATCGCGGAGCCGTGACCACCGACGAGCACGGGCAGTTCGGGCAGCCCGCCCAGCGCGCGGACGGCCAGGCCCGCGCCGGCCATCAGGACGATGAGCCGGCTGCCGTCCGGGAACCGCACCTGGGCCGGGGGACGGCGGCTGTCCCCGGCCACCGTCACCGCGATCGTCACGGTGGCGCGGCGCCAGCCCGTGCGGCGCAGCGCGGCGTAGCGGCGCCGCCACAGCAGCAGGGTGGCCAGGGCACCGACGATGCCGACCAGCCCGGCCAGCACGAGCGCGCCCGCCGGCACGCCGCCGCCGACGGGGGCGAGCGGGACGGCGGCCAGCAGCACCGCGAGCGACACGATCGCGAAGAACACCTGCCGGTCGCTCCGCTCGCGCGCCAGCCGGGTGTGCTCCGGCGCGGCCACCACCGCGTCGCCGTGCCGTCCGGCCGGGGGCAGCCAGTTCGTGACGGACCTCTTCGCCGCCCGCCGACGCCTCATCGGGTCGTCTTCGCGAACGCCGGAACCGCGTAGCGGCGCGGCCCGCGCGGGACCAGCACCACCATCGCGCTCCCCCAGCCGCCGACCCAGGCGCGGCGCTCCGGGCGGTCCTTCAAGGAGGTGGCGCCGTGCGTCGAGGACGCCGCGCGCAGCGTGAGGCCCGTGCCGCCGGGGTACCGGACGTGGATGTCCGGCGCGTGCCGCCCCCGGCGGACCGGGTAGTCGGGCACGACGGTCACCGAGGCGGCCCGCCAGCCCGTGGCCCGCACCGCCCGGTACCGCCGCGCCCAGCCCCCGGCCGCCACCAGCGACCACGGCAGCCCCACGAAGGCGAGCAGCAGCGGCACGACCAGGAACCCGACGCCGTCCTGGTTTTCGTTCCGCTCCTCGACGGTGCGTACGCGCGCGGGATCGTCCCGGTCGTAGACCACCGTCACCTTTTCGCCGGGCCGGTAACGGCGGTCGGTGTCCCGCACGATCTCCTCGGTCAACGCCGTGTCGCCGGCGACGTAGCGCACCCACATCGACGGCGCGCCGTCACCGCTGCGCGGATCGACGACGCGCTGGACCTCACCGCCGGTGCGGGCCCCGGTCGCCAGGAGGGCGTCGGCCGAGTACCCGACCAGCTCGAGGCCCACGGCGCAGCCCGCCAGCACCCCGGCCCAGAACAGCGCGATCACGAAGGCACGCCGGCCGAGTGACCGCAGCCGCCGGGTTTCCTCTTGGAGGTCTTCCCCGTCGTGGTCGTCCCGCGGCGGCAGCCAGGGCCGGAAGTCCTGTCGCGCCAGCACGGTGACGGCCCGCCGGTCGCCGACGCGGATCCGGAGCGCGGCCAGGGCCACGAGCGCCGCCGAGCCGGCGAGCACGCCGAAGTCGGCCGCGAGCTCCCCGTCGTCGAACCGGTAGCCCGGTTCGGCCAGCGACACGGACGTGCCGACCACGAACACCACGAAGGCCAGCGCGCCCAGCGCCCCGGTCAGCAGCCACGCCACTCTCCCCCGCGACAGCCCCAGTCCCATGCGGTGAACCTAGAGCGGAAACCCGCGTCACGGCGGGGTTCGGGAGGTACCCGACACCAGGGCAACCGAACGCCCCGCCCGGGCGTGCAAGCGGGCAGTGCCCGCGTCAGCGGGACAGCAGCAGCGCGATCAGCGTCACCACGCCCGGCACCACCTGCACGAACAGGATCCGCTTGTTCGCCGTCGCCGCGCCGTAGATGCCCGCGACGATCACGCAGACGATGCCGTAGAGCTTCAGCTGGAAGCCCGTCGGGTCGCTCGCGATCAGGCCCCACACCAGCGCGAGCGCCAGGAAACCGTTGTACAGCCCCTGGTTCGCGGCCAGCGGCGCGCTCTCCTTGGCGAACTCCTCGGTGGTCCCGAAGGCCGCGCGGCCGCGGGGCGTGGTCCAGAGGAACATCTCCAGGACGACGATGTAGACGTGGATCAGGGCGACCAGCCCGACCAGGATGTCGGCGGCGATCTTCACGCGTTGTGCTCTTTCTCGTCGGCCAGGAGCAGGCGCTCCTCGGTGTCGAAACAGGTGTGCGTGCCGGTGTGGCAGGCGGGGCCGGTCTGGTCGACGCGCAGCAGGACGGTGTCGCCGTCGCAGTCGATCCGGACCTCGCGGACGTGCTGGTAGTGCCCGGACGTCTCGCCCTTGACCCACAGCTTCTGCCGGCTGCGCGAGAAGTACGTGCCGCGGCGGGTGGACAGGGTCGCGGCGAGGGCGTCGTCGTTCATCCACGCCATCATCAGCACGTCCGAGGTGGCGTGCTCGACGACGACCGCGGCGATCAGGCCGTCGGCGTTGCGCTTGAGACGCGCCGAAACACCGGCGTCGAGGGTCATGCGTCGACTCCCAGCAGGTACCGCTTCAGCGGCATCGAGTTCAGCAGGACGAAGGCGTAGCCGTACCCGGCGAAGGACAGGCCGGAGAACAGCTTGTTGAACCACAGTTCGGCGGCCAGCAGCAGGAACGCGTGCAGCAGCGCGAACACCACGGTGACGACCAGGCCGCCGATGCGGGCGCTGCCCATCTTCACCGCGAGGCCGGTGGTCACGACCCCGCCGAGGATCAGCGCGAGCGCGGGCACCCGGTAGATGTTCAGGCTGGCCCCCGCGCCGAGCACCGGGATCAGGTCCAGGAGGGCCCACGCCACCGGCAGGCCGACCAGCAGGTCGGCGGTGACCTTGACCTCGACGGGTGCCTGCCAGGACCTCATCGGACCTCCACCCCGCCGTCGCGCAGCGCGGTCTTGACCTCGCCGATCTTCAGCTGCCCGAAGTGGAACACGCTGGCGGCGAGCACGGCGTCCGCGCCGGAGCGCACCGCGGGCAGGAAGTGCTCCAGGGCGCCCGCTCCCCCGCTGGCGATCACCGGCACCCGCACGGCCTTGCGCACCAGCTCGATCAGCTCGATGTCGAAGCCGTTCTTGGTGCCGTCGGCGTCCATCGAGTTCAGCAGGATCTCCCCGACGCCGAGCTCTTCGCCGCGCGCGGCCCACTCGACGGCGTCGATGCCCGTACCGCGGCGCCCGCCGTGGGTGGTGACCTCGAACCCGGACGCGGTCGGCTCGCCGCCCTCGGGCACGCGGCGCGCGTCGACCGACAGCACGATGCACTGGGAACCGAACCGGCGCGAGGCCTCGTGGAGGAACTCCGGCCGGGCGATCGCGGCGGTGTTGATGCTCACCTTGTCCGCGCCGGTGCGCAGCAGCCGGTTGACGTCGTCGTTGCTGCGGACGCCGCCGCCGACGGTCAGCGGGATGAACACCTGCTCGGCGGTGCGGCGGACCACGTCGTAGGTGGTTTCGCGGTCGCCGGAGGACGCCGTGACGTCGAGGAAGGTCAGCTCGTCGGCTCCCTCGGCGTCGTAGCGCCGGGCCAGCTCGACGGGGTCGCCGGCGTCGCGGAGGCCGGCGAAGTTGACACCCTTCACGACCCGGCCCGCGTCGACGTCGAGACAGGGGATCACCCGCACCGCGACAGACATGACCGTCAGCGTAGTCAAGAGCGTTCTAAGCTCGGGCAATGGCACAGGCGGGGCGGCGGCCGGGGCAGACGGAGACGCGGGAGAAGATCCTCGACGCGGCCCGGCACCGGTTCGCGGAGCTGGGGTACGACGGCGCGACGGTCCGCGGGATCGCCGCCGACGCCGGGGTGAACGCGGCCCTGCTGCACCATTTCTTCGGCAGCAAGCAGCAGCTGTTCGCGGCCTCGATGAACCTGCCGGTGAACCCGGCCGACCTGGTCCCGGCCATCCTCGCGGGCCCGCGAGCGGGACTCGGCGAACGGCTCGTGCGCGCCTTCCTGGCCGTCTGGGCGGTGCCCGAGGGCCGGACGCCGTTCGTCGCGATGCTGCGGGCCGCGGCGACGAACGAGCAGGTCGCGCTGATGATGCGCCAGTTCATCGAGCGCGCGGTGCTGGCCGAGGTCGCCCGCGCGCTGGACGTGCCGAAGGTCCGCGTCACCGGGATCGCCGCACAGATGATCGGGCTGGCGCTGCTGCGGTACGTGATCAAGCTCCCGCCGCTGGCCGAGGCGGACGACGAGGAGATCGTCGCGCTGCTCGCGCCGGTCGCGCAGTACTACCTCGACCCGGCACCCAGCCCGTGAACCCGGGCCCGGAAAAACCTCCCGCCCGCGTGCAGCAGCCCGCCCACCTCGTGCGTCCATAGGGGGACGGAAGGGACGTACGTGGGCTTCGAAGAGTTCGTGGAGGAGCGGCTGGACGGGCTGCTCCGCTACGCGACCGTCCTGACGAACGACCCGCACCTCGCACAGGACATCGTGCAGGACGTCCTGCTGCGCGCGCAGCAGCGCTGGGACGGCATCGACGCGCCGCCGACCTACGTCCGCCGGATGGTGACCAACGAGTACCTGTCGTGGCGCCGCCGGGCCGTGCGGCGGATGGTGCCGAGCAGCCACGACGTCCTCGACGCGCTCTCGCCGCCCGAAGCCGATCCCGCCACCGCCTACGACGAGCGGGACGCGATGCTCGGCCTGCTCGCGACGCTGCCCCGCAAGCAGCGCGCCGCCGTCGTGCTGCGCTACTACGAGAACTACTCGGACGCCGAGATCGCCGCCGTCCTGCGCTGCGGCACGTCCACCGTGCGCAGCCAGATCTCCCGCGCGCTCGCCACCCTGCGGACCGCTCCGCACCCGACCACCGTGACCACCGGAGCCCCCGAATGACCCGCAGCGACCACGACACCGAGACGCTGATCCGGGAGAGCCTCGACCGGCTCGCCGCCCGCGCGCCGGACGGTCACGCGGTCCGGAACGCGCTCGCGGACGCCCGGCGCCGCCGCCCGGTCGCCCGGCTGAGCCTGGTGGCGGCCGCCGTGGTCGTGCTGGTGGCCGGGGTCTTCGCCGGCACGCAGCTGCTCACGAGGACGCCGGACCTCGAGCCGGCGGCGGGCCGCCCGGTGCTCGGCTACACCCCCGGCTGGCTGCCCGGCGGCTTCACCGAGCAGTACCGCGAGGGCGGCCCGGGCCTCGCGCCGCAGGTCCGCCGGTGGCTGGCCGGGCCGGCGGAGATCACGCTGTCGGCGTATTCGACGGCCGACCCCGAGTGGTCGGGGCCGGTGCCGAAGATCGCGTCGGCCCAGGACCAGACCATCGTGCACGGCCGGATCGCCATGGTCACCGGCGACACCAGCACCGCCGCCCTGCTCACCTGGACCGCCGACGACGGCCACGTGCTCACCGCCCGGGTCGGCGGGGTGCCGGACGCCCGCGCCGTCGCCCAGCGGATCGCCGAGTCGGTCGAGGCGGCGCCGGTCGGCGTCCGCGGCGAGCTGCGGTTCGGGCCGCTGCCGGCCGGGCTCACCGAACGCTCGGCCGCCGTCCGGGGCACCGGCCCGGGCGACGCGAGCACCGAGCTGACCGCGGCCGATCCGGCCCGCCCGTCGGTCCCGGCGGTGACGGCCGCCGTCGCCGCGGGCTCCCCCGGTGTCGGCGGCGCCGCATCCGTCACCGTCCGCGGCGGCCAGGGGTTCTACTCGGCGCCGAAGCCCGGCGAGCCCGCGATGGTCGCGGTCCGGCTGCCGTCCGGGCGCTGGCTGACGGTGTCGGGTGCGCAGCCGGAATCCGTGCTGGCCGCCGTCGCGGACGGCGTCCAGCTCGACCCCGCACCCGACTACCGCTGGCTCGGCCGGGCTACCAGCTGACCGTCGGGAACCAGATGATCCCGAGCCGGCCGAGCACGCGCACGTCCCAATAGAGCAGCGTGAACGTGCCGCCGACGAGCAGCGCCGCGCCCGTCACGGCGGCGACGCGGCCCGGCTTCGCGGCCAGCCAGCGCTGCACGCGCCCGCCCGTGGCGTGCGTCAGGATCAGGAACAGCACGCCCATGATCACGATGTTGCCGAGCGACTGCAGGGCGAACGCGGCGGCGCCGTAGAGGACGTTGTGCTGCTCGGCGGCGCTGCGGAACATGATCCGGAACAGCGGGTACGGCCGGCCGATGAGGAACCCGCCGATCAGCGCGCCCATCAGCACCAGCGGGGTGGCCGGGTGGCGCCGGGTCAGCCCGCCGATCGGGTTGCCGATCACCCCCAGGGAAACCAGGCCCAGCACCAGGAACACCAGACCGACGACGCCGAAGGCGACCATCGACTGGATGCTGCGCGGCGTCAGCCCGCTGGCCTGCGAGGTGTCGAACTGCGGCATCCGCGTGCCGACGAGCGCGACGATCACGCCGTAGACGATCGACACGGTCAGCATGCCCGCCGCGATCCAGCCGAGCGGCTTGAGCGTGGTCGCGAACCGCCGTTTCTCCCCCGCCTGCCCGCCGACCAGCGGTGCGACCGCGCCGAACGCGGCGATGTTGCAGGCGGTGAACGAGCCGGCGAGACCCGAGACGAACGCGAACAGCGTCCCGGCCAGCACCCCGCCGATCGGGGTGGCCTTCGCGTCGTAGCCGAGCAGCGTGTTGGCCACGCTGTCGCCGATGACGGAGTCGACGAACGGCGCCGACCAGATCGCGGTCAGCGCGAACCCGGCCAGTACCGCGAGCACCACGACCCTCGCCCGGTGCGCGGGATACGGTCCCGCGCCGAAGAAACCCGCTTGCGGATGAACCGGAACTTCGTGTGTGACGGCCATCTACACCCTCCAGTGTGCGGGAAAACCCAGCCCACAAAGCGTTGCAAATATTCCATTGAAGCGCTTCCGCCGAACTGCGCCTCTGGGTTGGGCCGGAAGCGTGCTTGACGCCGTGACCTCGGCCGGCGCAGAATTAAACGCATGACTAATTCTGCGCTCGAGGTCACCGGCCTGCGGGTCCGCCGCGGCGGGCGGCCGGTGGTGCGCGACGTGAGCTTCGCGGTGCCGCGCGGCTCGGTCACCGGGCTGCTCGGCCCGAGCGGCTGCGGCAAGACGACGCTGATGCGCGCGGTCGTCGGCGTGCAGCTCGTCGAAGGCGGCACCGTCACGGTCCTGGGCCTGCCCGCGGGCAGCCCTCCGCTGCGGCGCCGGATCGGCTACGCGACGCAGAACCCGGCCATCTACGCGGACCTGACCGTTCGCGAGGCGCTGCGCTACTTCGCCGCGGTGCTGCGCGCCCCGGCGTCCGATGTGGACCGGGTGATCGCCGAGGTCGGGCTGTCCGACCACGCCGGCAAGCTCGTCGGCTCACTGTCCGGCGGGCAGCACAACCGCGCGAACCTCGCCGTCGCGCTGCTGGGCAAGCCGGAGCTGCTGGTGCTCGACGAGCCGACCGTCGGGCTCGACCCGGTGCTGCGCGACGAGCTGTGGGCGCTGTTCCGCCGGCTCGCCGAAGGCGGCGCGACACTGCTGGTGTCCAGCCACGTCATGGACGAAGCGGCGCGCTGCGACCGCCTGCTGCTGATGCGCGAGGGTGTCCTGCTGGCCGACGACGCCCCGGCGGAGCTGCGACGGCGGACCGGCGCCGCCGACCTCGAGCAGGCGTTCCTCCACCTCGTGCGGGTCGCGTCGTGAACCCCGCGCTGACGCTCGCCACCACGCGGCGCATCCTCACCCAGCTGCGCCACGACCCGCGGACCGTGGTGATGCTGGTCCTGGTGCCGACGCTGCTGATGGTCCTACTGCGGTTCGTGTTCAACTCGACGCTGGTGTTCAGCCACGTCGCGCCCGCGCTGCTCGGCGTCTTCCCGTTCCTGATCATGTTCCTGATCGCGTCGATCACGACGTTGCGCGAGCGCACCACGGCCACCCTGGAACGGCTGATGACGCTCCCGATCGGCCGGCTCGACCTGCTCTTCGGGTACGCGCTGGCGTTCGGCGCGATCGCCGTCGTCCAGGTCGCGCTCGCGGCGGGTGTCTCGCTGTCCTGGCTCGGCCTCGACCTGGCCGGGTCCGTCGGGATGTTGCTGGTGATCGCCGTCCTCGACGCGCTGCTCGGCATGGCGCTCGGGCTGTTCGTCAGCGCGTTCGCGCGCACGGAGTTCCAGGCCATCCAGTTCATGCCGGTGTTCGTCCTGCCGCAGATCCTGCTGTGCGGGCTGTTCGTCCCGCGCGGCGACATGGGCTGGCTGCTGCGGTGGCTGTCGGACGTGATGCCGCTGTCGTACGCGGTCGAAGCGCTGAACCGGGTGACGGCGTCTTCGACGGTGGACGCCGTGATCCTGCGCAACCTGGTGGTCGTCGCCTGCTGCGCCCTGCTGGCGCTGGTCCTCGGCGCGGCGACGCTGCGGCGCCGGACGCCGTGACTACCGTGGGCGCATGGCATCCGAAACGGACCGGCTCGCGGCCGAGCGCTACGTCGTCCTGACCACGTTCCGCAAGGACGGCCGCGCCGTGCCGACCCCGATCTGGGTGGCCGGCGACGGCGGCGAGCTCGTCTTCAACTCGGTGCGGGACGTGGGCAAGGTCAAGCGGATCCGCAACAGCGGCCGCGTCGAGGTCCAGGCCTGCGACCTGCGCGGCAAGAAGACGCACGGCGCGGTGGTGAGCGGACAGGCCCGGCTGCTCGACCTCGACGAAACCCGGCGGGTCCAGCAGGTGATCGGCCGCAAGTACGGCGTCTTCGGGCGCGTGTCGATGTTCTTCTCGAAGCTGCGCGGACCGGCGGACCGGACGGTCGGGATCGCCGTCAAGCTGAGCGAGTGAAGCTCCGGAACCCGCGGCGCAGGTAGTTCGGCAGCGCGTTCGGGTGGTCGAGGGTCGAGGTGTGCAGCCAGACGCGCCGCGCCCCCGGCACCGCCCACGCGTCCGCGACGACGAGGGTGAGCGCGTACCCGCCGAACCCCTTCCCGACGAACTCGGGCAGCAGCCCGAACGTCGTGATTTCGATGTCTTCATCGTGCTGTGGCTCGAAGTCCGCGGCGCCGGCGACCTCACCGCGGTACTCGACCAGCCGGTAGCGCCGCTGCGGTTCGGCGAGCCAGCGCGCCCACTCGTCGTCGCTGCGTTCGGCACTCGGCCAGCGATACGGCGTCCCGATGCGGACGTGCAGGTCCCGGATGAGCGGCGAAGCCTCGACGGCCCGCAGCGTCACCCCGTCGACCGGCGGCGCCGGGTTGAGCTGGTCGGCCGCGGTCATCTCGAGCTGGGTGACGATCTCCTCCACCGCGGCAACCTAGTGGTTCGGCGTGGTCCTGTCAGCCGCTTTTCGGCGTCAAACCGCCGCTCGCATCGCCGCCGCCATGGCCGCCGAGTCGTGGTCCGGACCGCAGCCTTCGACGATCACCAGGTCACCCGGGATGTGGTCGGCGCGCAGGCGCAGGATCGCCCGGTAGGCGGGCGAGTCGTACCACTCCCGCGCCACGGCGGCACTCGGGAACTCGATGACCACCAGCGCGCCGGGCCACTCGCCTTCCAGCACCTGCACCTCGGCGCCGTGCACGACGAACTTGCCGCCGTACGGGTCGAGCGTGGCCTGGATGCGTTCCAGGTACCGGAAGACGTCCTCCGGCAGCACGGCGGGCGGACGCAGGTGCGCGATTCCGTAGGCGTTCATGGTGGTCCTTTCGTTGTCCTGAAAGGAATCCTGCCCGCCCGCGCGCACCGCGTCGATTACCCCGGAGGTAACCCTCAGACCTTCGCGACCGCCGCCAGCGCCTCGGGCAGCGTGAACGCGCCCGCGTACAGCGCCTTGCCGACGATCGACCCCTCGACGCCGTCCGACTCCAGGCCGGCCAGCGCGACCAGGTCGTCCACACTGGACACACCACCGGACGCGATGACCGGGGCGTCGGTGCGGGCGACGACCTCGCGCAGCAGGTCGAGGTTCGGGCCCTTCAGCGTGCCGTCCTTGCTCACGTCCGTCACGACGTAGCGGGACGCGCCGTCGCGGTCCAGGCGGTCGAGGACCTCCCACAGGTCGCCGCCGTCGGACGTCCAGCCACGGGCCGAGAGCCGGTGCCCCGCCTCGGTGATGCGCACGTCGAGGCCGATCGCGACGCGGTCGCCGTACTCGCCGATCACGCGCGCGGTCCACTCCGGATCCTCGAGCGCGGCGGTGCCGAGGTTGACGCGGCGGGCGCCGGTGGCCAGCGCGGCCTTCAGCGACGCGTCGTCGCGGATGCCGCCGGAGAGCTCGACCTGCACGTCCAGCCGGCCGACGACCTCGGCGAGCAGCGCGCGGTTGCTGCCCTTGCCGAACGCGGCGTCGAGGTCGACCAGGTGGATCCACTCGGCACCGTCGCGCTGCCAGGCCAGCGCGGCCTCCAGCGGGCTGCCGTAGGAGGTCTCGGTGCCGGCCTCGCCCTGGACGAGTCGGACAGCCTGGCCATCGGCCACATCAACAGCGGGAAGCAGCGTGAAAGTCACGCCGTAACTCTAGGGCGGAGACCCGCGTCACCCGGTCAGAGGGTCGCGAGCCGACCGGTTCGGCCGATACCCGGCTGCGGCCGGCCGCCGTACTCTCGTCCCAGCTTCAGGAAGGGGGACGGTGGAAGCCAGCGATAAGGAAGGGGGCGTCTCCTTCTCCGAACGGTTGCCGTTCTACGTAGTCGTCCAGCTCGTGAGCGTGCTGCTGCCCGGCGCGGCTCTCCTCACCGAGGTCACTGTGCTAGGCATCCACTACGCCCGGCACCCGGGAACGGACCTGGGTTTCCTCGTCGACGCGCTGTCCGGCATCCGCGGTGCGGGCATTGTGCTCTTCGCCGCCGTGGGTGTCTCGGGGGCGTTCGTGCTCGGTTACCTGTCCCGCGAACTGGCCTTCGGCGCGATGGGCAGGATCGAGCGGATCAGCCGCCGGTGGACCCGCCGCAAACACCGAGCCCCGGAGAGCTGGCAGCGAGTACGCGATCTGGTGGGGGACAAAACTGCCGACGCCCTCGTCGAGCAGCACCACGTGCTCAAGCTGCTGGACGGCAAGGGCAAGGACCTGGGCATCCGGAGTGGCGCAGGGGGCGGGCACGTTGCCGACACCTCCCTCGAGGTCTTCGCCTACAGCAAGCTGTGGCTGCGCGGACGGTCGGCGGCGTTCCGACTGGACTTCGTCGAGCTGGAGATCAACGTCCTGGCCGGCTTGCTGGGTCCGGTGCTGCTCTTCGCCGTCGACGTCCTGGTGGTGGGTGACGAACCGGGCGCCGTCCGGATCACGGCGGTGCCGGTCGGGCTGCTGCTCTGCGCAGCCGTGCTGCGATCGATCCGGCGGCTGCGGCGCACGGAACGCTGGGAGGCGCTCCGGAACTTCGCGTTCGAAGCCGCGATCCAGCAGGCGGAATCGAAACGTGCGATCGGCTAGCCCGACGCGTGGCGCAGATCCGGCAGCATCGCCTCGTCCACCGGCCCGTGGACGGCGAACAGTGCCAGCCGAACGTTCCCGCCGGTACGGTGGGCCGCGACCGCCCGGTGCGTGCCGTCCAGGAGCAGGAACTCGTCGTCGCCGAGAGCGTAGACCGGCAACGTCAGCTGGATGGGCCCGCCGTCGCCGCGGAAGCGGGCTTCGAACTCGGCGATCCGCGCCGCGCGGCCCTCCGGCCAGGAAGCTTCGGTCCGGCCAGTTTCCCGGACTCGCAGCGGCCGGGCGTCCGCGTCGCGGAATTCCCGATCCCGCCCGTCCGGCCCGTTGTACCAGACGGTCCGGAGGTCGCCGAGCAGGACGCGCGAGCGGCTGGTCGTCGCCTCGATGCGGCACTCCGCCTCCAGCCGCCTCCAGTCGAGCAGGGTGCGGATGCCGCCGTCGCCGAAGAAGCGGGCGAAATCAACCACCGGCACAGGAGTCACTCAGTTCGCCACGAAGTCGAGCCAGTTGCGCAGCAGCTGGGCACCGGCGTCCCCGGACTTCTCCGGGTGGAACTGGGTCGCCCAGAGCGGCCCGTTCTCCACCGCGGCGACGAAGTCGTCACCGTGGTTGGCCCAGGTGACCTTCGGCTCGCGGCCGGGCAGGCCCGACTCCAGCTCCCACGTGCGGGCGGCGTAGGAGTGCACGAAGTAGAAGCGCTCCTCGGGGTCGAGGCCCGCGAACAGCTGCGAGTCCGCCGGCGCGCGCACGGTGTTCCAGCCCATGTGCGGCAGGACGTCGGCCTTGAGCCGGTCGACCGTGCCGGGCCACTCCCCCGTGCCCTCGGTCTCCTCGCCGTGCTCGACGCCGCGCTCGAAGAGGATCTGCATGCCGACGCAGATGCCCAGCACGGGACGGCCGCCGGCGAGGCGCTTGCCGATGATCCGCTGCCCCTTGACCGACAGCAGGCCGGCCATACAGGCGGAGTAGGCGCCGACGCCGGGCACGACCAGGCCGTCGGCTTCGACGGCGGCGTGCGGGTCGGCGGTGACCTCGACTTCGGCCCCGGCGCGCGCCACAGCGCGTTCGGCGGAGCGGAGGTTGCCGGAACCGTAGTCGAGAATCACCACACGAGACACGCCACCCAGCGTAGCCGGAGGGCTCAGCCGCGCTCGAAGGAATAGACGTCGGTCACCGTGTTGCACGGCGACGGCGGCACGACCTCGACCCGCAGCACGCCCGCGTCGTAGTCGACGCCTTCCGGGGTGAACGTGCCGGTGCAGGTGCTGACCAGCGGCACCTGGCCGATTTCACGGACCTTCGCCGTGACGTCGTGGCCGTTGAGCGGCCGGGCGAGGTCGACCTGCAGCAGCTGCAGGTTCGTCGGGTAGAGGTCGTTGTTCGGGTCGGACGTCGCGCAGACCAGCCGCGTCGCGCTGACGAAGTCGCAGCCCTGGGCGCTGCGGATGTGGTGGTCGAGGTGGATGCGGGCGGCGACGGGCAGGTCACCGGCGGCGCGCGGGCCGCGCGGGTTGAGGAACGGCGTCGGCGAGACGTAGAGCCGGTCGATCTCGCCGAGCGGGCCGGAGACCAGCCACTGGCCGTCCGGGGTGGCCGCGACCTGGGCGTTCGCGTTGGCGGCCGGCTCGTCGGGCAGCAGCGGGTGGACGAACTCCGTCGTCGTCCCGTCCGGCTTCGTGACCAGGTACATCTTCTTGGTGGGCGTCGGGGTCACGGTGTCCTGGTAGACGTCGAAGACGTAACCGCGCAGGGAGTCGGGGTCGCCGACGTGGCCCCAGCCCTCGTCCTTGAGCGGCTGCGGGATGGTCGCGCCGTTGCGGTAGACGGTCTCGGGCGCGTGCCCGGGCAGCCGGAGGGTGGTGATGCCCTCGCCGCTGACCCGGTTCTCCGCCGTCGTGTGGCCGACCTGGTGCCAATGACCGGTCTGGGCGGTGGCGACACCGGTGGTGGCGAGCAGGGCCGCGGTGGTCAGGGCGAGCAGACTTGCCGTCCGCAGTGCGCGCATGTGCGCTCCTTGAGGAGTTGAGGCCATGGCGGCGGCGACGCGATTCTGTCATGGGCGGGTGGCGCGCCGGAAGAATCTTGAAGACCCGCGTTTCGGTGTCCCGGTCGCTGGGTATCTAGCTACCCGATCGTGTGAGCGCGCTTCGGCGCGCCCGAAACGCCAGGAGGCGGAGATGGCCGAGAACGATGTGCTGTCCCAGATGCTCGACGCCTGGCGCGACGACATCGAAAGCGTCCCGTTCCCCCAGTTCGGCGAGCTGCTGATCCCGCGCCAGCAGGCCCGGCCGCTGGCCGAGCGCCGCTGCACCGCCCGGCCTTCTGTCGCCCGCGTGACGAACGCCACGCGGAGAACAGACGCCTGACTGTGGTTTCCTGCGGGGACCGCATCGACGCGTCCCCTTGGAGCCCCTCATGAGCCGCACTCCGGATCCGCACGACTTCCTGGACCTCGACGCCGGGCTCGCCGACGAGGAACGCGCCATCCGCGACGCCGTGCGCGCGTACGCGAAGGACAACCTGCTGGACCGCGTCGCCGACTGGTACGAGACGGGCGCGCTGCCCGCCTCGGAGCTGGCGAAGGACTTCGGCTCGCTGGGCCTGCTGGGCATGCACCTGGAGGGGTACGGCTGCGCCGGCACCAGCGCGGTCGCCTACGGCGTCGCGTGCCGTGAGCTGGAGGCCGTCGACTCGGGCCTGCGGAGTTTCGTGTCGGTGCAGGGCTCGCTGGCGATGTACGCGATCCACAAGTGGGGCAGTGACGAGCAGCGGCAGGAGTGGCTGCCGCGGATGGCCACGGGCGACGCGCTGGGCTGCTTCGGGCTGACCGAGCCGGACGCGGGCAGCGACCCGGGCGCGATGCGGACGCGCGCGGTGCGCGACGGGTCCGACTGGGTCCTGTCGGGCTCGAAGATGTGGATCACCAACGGAACCGTCGCGGACGTCGCGGTCGTCTGGGCCCAGACCGACGACGGCATCCGCGGCTTCGTCGTCCCGACGTCGACCCCCGGCTTCACCGCGAACGAGGTCAAGCACAAGCTATCGCTGCGAGCTTCCCTCACCGCCGAACTGGTCCTGGACGGCGTACGACTCCCCTCCGCTGCCGCGTTCCCCGAGGTCAGAGGCCTGCGCGGCCCGCTGTCCTGCCTGAACGAGGCCCGCTACGGGATCCTGTTCGGCGTCGTCGGCGCGGCGCGGGCGTGCTACGAAACGGCGTTGGAGTACACGCTGTCCCGTTCGCAGTTCGGCAAACCGCTCGCGGGGTTCCAGCTGACCCAGCGCAAGCTGGCCGACCTGGTCGTCGAGGTCAACCGCGCCGGCCTGGTGGCGCTGCAGATCGGCCGGCTGAAGGACGCCGGTCAGCTGCACCACAACCACGTCAGCTTCGGCAAGATGGCCAACGTCCGCTCGGCGATCGAGGTGGCCCGCACGGCCCGCACGATGCTGGGCGCGAACGGAATTTCGCTGGAGTACCCGGTGATGCGGCACATGGCGAACCTCGAGACGGTGCTGACGTACGAAGGCACGGAGGAGATGCACGCGCTGTCGCTGGGCCAGGCGGTCACGGGGCTCGCGGCGTTCCGCTGATCCGTTTTTGTCGGTGGTGCTCTTTATGGTGCCGGCATGTCGTTCGCTGAGTACGAAGCGGTACTGGAGCTACGTCGCTACACCCTGCACCCGGGGCGTCGCGACGAGCTGATCGAGCTGTTCGAGCGCGAGTTCGTCGACCCGCAGGAAGAGGCGGGCGCGCACCTGTTCGGCCTGTTCCGCGTGCCGTCGTCCCCGGACGAGTTCCTGTGGCTGCGCGGCTTCCGTTCGATGGCTCTTCGGAAGGAAGCGCTGGAGACGTTCTACTTCGGCCCGGCGTGGAAGGAACACCGCGAGGCGGCGAACGCAACGATGATCGACTCGGACAACGTCCTCCTGCTGCGCCCGGTCGTTCGCGGCCTGACGTCTCCACCACCGGGCCCGGAGCTGCACCTGTCCCTGGCGGCGCCGTCGTCGGACGCCTTCGCGGTGTTCGAGACCGAGCCGTCCCCGAACAACTTCCCCCAGCTACCCGTCCGCGAAGACGGCCCGTTCACGGTGTCGTTCAGCCGTTCTGCTTCACCATCGGGGGTGCTGCTGGAGCCGACAACGCGGTCACTGCTCCGATGAGAGCAGCTCGGTGAGCCCTCTGGGGTAGAGGATCTTGCGACCGTCCCGGAAGTCCGCGAAGTCGACCCACCGAGCGGTGGCGTCGTCGTCAAGGATCTTGAACTCGTCCCGGTCGTAGAGCCCGGGATCACTGAACGCGGCGTCGAACAGGAAGGCGATCTCGTGCCCCTGCCGGCCCCGCCAGACGTAGACGTTCTCGAGCACGCCGATCCGCTCGCCGACGGTCAAGTCGGCGGCAAGCTCCTCGACGAACTCGCGTCTCAGAGCGTCCTGACTGACCTCACCGAACTCGATCCCACCCCCGAGCGGCCGGTAGAAGGTCTCGTCCTTGAGCTCGTCACGCCCCTCGAAGACGAGCAGAGCGTCACCCCGCCAGATGACCCCGAGCACAATCGGCCTGATAGTGGACCCCATACCACCCACGCTATCGACCCGGCGCTCACGAAGCAGCACCCAACCGAGCACCCCCACCCCACCGGCAAAGAGCACCCCGGCAGCCACCAAGGCCCACCCGCCCCCGAACACCCCTGCCAGAGCAACCACCACGATGCCGAAAGCAGGCACCGCCCAGGGCGAAACCCCCATCCCCACCCCACCTCAAGCAGTCGACTGAGCCTGAATGCTGGCCTAACATGGTCCATTCCTGGAGGGCGGGGTGAGGCGGATGCGCAGGCTTCGGCTCATCCTCAGCCTCGTCCGGCTGCTTCCGTGGCTCGGCCACGAAAACCCATCTCCCCGAGCGCCGGCCAGGCAGTCTGGCGGGGACGGAGGTCGCTGCCCTCAACCCACCTGCGGCGGAGTCCTCCGGCCCAGTCGCGACGGGAGCCACCTTGCATGCCGGAAATGCGGCAAGCGACCAGGTAACGGATCGAGCGAGCAGAAGTGAGCTCGTCGTCACTATCCGAAGGCGCTCTGACAGTCGGTAGCCGAATCGGGCGGCAATTCAGCATTGTCAGCATGTTGCCGGCCCTGTCCCTCGTACTGTGGTCGGCCGCGTTGATCGCCAGCGGCGCATGGCAAGGTGCCCCTCAGCTCAAGCAACTGGGCAACGAGTTCGGTCAGCCGACGGTGGCAAAAATAGCCTGGATTCTCCTCGCAAGCCTGGTCACCGGGCTTTTCTTACATCCGCTTCAGTTTGCCATGGTTCAACTACTGGAAGGCTACTGGGGACACACACGGATTGCCCGAATATTGGCTTTGATTCGGATTGACCGATATCGAAGAAAGCAGCAAGATCTCGAAGACCGTCAGGAATCTGTCCGAGATCAACTCGAAAAACTCGTAGACGCAAGGATTCAGCTTTCCTCGGGGGACGCGAAGAGTGTTCGAGATGAACCTCCCAGCAAGGAGGAACGCGAAGATCTCCTCGATTCCGCCCGGGGCGCCGACCTCGCGCCCTGGCTCCTCGCCATTGAGACTCTCGGCTTCTCAGCCGAGAGATATCCCGCCCCTTCCCGGATCATGCCGACCCGACTCGGAAACGCGCTGCGAAGAGAAGAAGATCGAGCCGGACGACAGTACGGGCTGGACGCCGTTCTCACCGCCCCGCACTTCGGTCTGATTGCAGACGAGCGACACCTGAATTACTTGAGAGACTCTCGTCAACAACTTGACACCTCGGTCCGACTCTGCATTGTTTCCGCACTGGCAACCATCGAGACCGTCGCCTGCCTCCTCACGGACGGATGGTGGCTCTTCGCCGCATTGGCCACCCACGCCCTCTCCTACCTGGCCTACCGAGCGTCCGTGTCCGCAGCCGACGAATACACGACAGCGCTGGGCACTCTTATCGATCTCAATCGGTTCAAGCTCTACGAAACTCTTCACATTGGCCTACCGATAAGCACCAACGACGAGCGACGGAACAATGCCAGGCTGATGGAACTCCTTGCCGGCAAGCATCAGACTGTGAGCTACAAGCATCCCGCCGCCGGTACCCCCAGCACCGGCGCCGCGCCGCCTACTCCCCCAGGAACTCCCTGATCGACAGCCCCAGCGACCCGGCATCCAGCCCATGCGCCAGGTCGTGGTCCGCGATCTCCCCGTACGAACGCACCTCCACATCCCGCCGCACCCCCAGCGACCGCAGCCGATGCGGCACGTCCGACAGCGCCTCCGAAACCCAATGCGCCGAAGTCCCCGCCAAATACGGCTCGACCATGACCACCGAAGGAGCCGCCGAAAGCACCGCCGAACGCAACCCGACCCCATCAAAAGGCCGCACAGTCGACGCGTACAACACCGTGACGTCCAGGCCGGAAACCGCCCGCAGCACCCGGTCCAGCACCGGCCCCACCGCCACCACGACCCCGCGAGAACCCGACCGCAGCCGCGTGAATCCCACCCCCAAGTGCGGCGAAGCGTTCTCCTGCGCCGAAAGCCGCAGATAGACGCGCCCGTCTCCGGGAATCGACTCCAACAGCAGGCGACGCGCCTCCAAAGGATGCCCCGGGACGTGCACCGTCCAGCTCGGCAGCGAGTCGATCAGCGCGACGTCGCCCGGGGACTGGTGGGTGCGGCCGGCCGTCGGCATGTCGTACGACGCTCCGTAGGACACCAGCACCCCGCCCAGCTCCTGGTGCGAAAAGTCCAGCTTGATCTGCTCGAACCCGCGCTCCACCAGGAACGACGGGAACGTGTGCACGATCGGCCGCAAGCCCGCCAGCGCCAGGCCCGCGCCCGTGCTGACCAGCAGCTGCTCGCGGATCCCGACGTTGATCACCCGGTCCGGGTGCCGCCGCGCGGCGCCGGCCAGCTGGGCCGCCGAAATGTCGGCGAGCACGATCGCGACGTCCGGGTCGGCGTCCAGGATCTGCTCCGTGGTGGAAAGGAACGTTTCTCGCATCGAAAGCATGTCAGCCCTTCGGTTCGACGACGGCGACGACCGCGAGCGGCCGGCCCGGGTGCGGAGCGGTGAAAGCGTCGTACAGTGCGTCGTGGTCGCGGCCGGACACCGTGCGCGTCTCCCAGCCTTCGACGTCGAAACGGCGCGCGATGCCGCCCGGCCAGCCGCGCGTCGACGACTGGTTGTCGATCACCACCGTCGTGAGGTTCTCGAGCGCATCACGCGCGGCGACGACGATCGCCTCGTGGTTCGAGCCCTCGTCGAGCTCGGCGTCGCCGATCAGCGTCACCACCTTCGGCGTGAGCAGGCCGCGGGCACGCAGGCCCAGCGCCGTGCCGAGCGCGATCGGCAGGCCGTGCCCCAGCGACCCGCTGGAGATCTCGACGCCCGGGATCCGGCGCCGGTCCGGGTGGCGCCCGAGCCGTGACACCGGGTCGGACCACGTCGGCAGCTCCGCCTCGTCCAGGAAACCCTTTGCGGTCAGGACGGCGTAGTACGCCATCGGACCGTGCCCTTTGGACAGCAGGAACCGGTCGCGGTCCGGCTCGCGGAAGTTTTCGGTCGTGATGTCGAGCACGCGGTCGTAGAGCACCCACAGCACGTCCACAGTGGACTCGGCGGCGGCGCGGTGCTTGTCGTCGCCCGTCATCAGCGAGATCAGTCGGGGCAGCTCGGCGTAGCCCGGTTCGGTCGCAGTGGTCATGCTCCGACGATGCAACCTCGACTAAACTCGAAGTCAAGGATAGCCTGAACTGGTGACGAGGCTCGCTGAACATCTCAGCATCGGACAGGTGGCCGACCGCAGCGGGGTGCCGCACACGGCACTGCGGTTCTACGAGGAGAAGGGGCTGATCGCCTCGGAGCGATCGGCGGGCAACCAGCGCCGCTACGCGCGCTCGGTGCTGCGGCGGATCGCGTTCATCCGCGCCGCGCAACGGGTCGGGCTCTCCCTCGAAGACATCAGCGCGGCGCTGGCGACCCTGCCCGTCGACCACGCTCCGACGAAGGCCGACTGGGCGCGCCTTTCCCGCGACTGGCAGCACGAGCTCGACGCGCGGATCGACGCCCTGCAACGCCTCCGCGACCGCCTCACCGGCTGCGTCGGCTGCGGTTGTCTCTCCCTGCGCAGTTGCGCGCTCTACAACAACGACGACGAGCTCGCCCGCTTCGGCCCGGGCGCCAGCAAACTGCGTCCCGCGGTCGAGGGCGGCACCTAAATCGCTTGCCCGCGGCGGGATCCTGGGGAGGAAATGAACGAAAAAGAAAAGATCCGCATCTCGAAACGGCTGGCGCTGCACCTGCGCCACGACCCCGCCGCGATCGGCCTGACCCTCGCCCCCGGCGGCTGGGCAGAGGTCGACGCCCTGCTGCGCGCGCTGACGATCACCCGCGAGCAGCTCGACGAAGTCGTCGAGACGAACACCAAGCGCCGCTACGCCTTCGACGAAACCGGCACGAAGATCCGGGCGAGCCAGGGGCACAGCGTCGAGGTCGACCTCGGCCTGGCGGACGCGACCCCGCCGGACGTGCTCTACCACGGCACGGTGGCGAAGTTCCTCGACGCCATCCTGTGTGAAGGCCTGCGCCCGATGCACCGCCACGCGGTGCACCTTTCAGCGACGGTGGAAACGGCCCGGACGGTCGCCGCCCGCCGCGGCAAGCCGGTCATCCTGCACGTGGACGCCGCGGCGATGGCGGCCGCGGGCCACACGTTCCAGGTCAGCGCGAACGGCGTATGGCTCACCGCCGCGGTACCACCGGAACACCTCCACCGCCTGGCCTGACACGGCCGACACGCGCACCTGGATGGACGACACGCGTACCCAGCCGGACGACACTCGCGCCGGGGGTCGGTTCTCGCACCTGGATGGTCAGCTCGCGTATCCCCACGAGGTGCACTCGGGCACCGGGCGGTCGGCTCGCGCACTCGAAGAGTCGACTCGCACACCCCGGCGGTCGGCTCGCGCACCTGAAGAGCCGGCCCACACACCCCGGGGGTGGTCAGCTCATGTGCTCATACAGAGAACTCCTGTAACTGCGCGCGTAACTCGCGTACCTGGAGCGGGACTTGCGCGATCGCGGCCGAGACTCGCGTGATCGGAGGCGGGACTCGCGTGATTAGGCGCGTGTCTCGCGTGATTGGGGAGGCATCACGCGTGATTGGAGGGGCATCACCTGTGATGGGGGCGTCGACTCGCGTGTTCAGAGGGTCGACACGGGGAGGTGGGTGCGGCGGCGGGGGCGGCCCAGGAGGCGGCGGCCGACGTCGAGGAGTTCCGTGCGGAGTTCTTCGTCGTCCAGACTGGCCAGGTCCGGGGAACCGCCCGCCATCGCGATGCCCGTCAGGGCGACCATCGCGTTGACGCGGGACGTCGTGTCCGGGGCCGGGCCCGACAGGATGCCCAGCAGCGCCTGGCCGAAGCCCTCCATGCCACCGTGGGCCGACTTCTCGATCGCGCGGATCAGGCCCGGGTCGCTCGAGAACAGCGCCACCAGCGTGCGGTGCCGGACCACCAGGTCGACGAACCCCTCCAGCAGCAGGTCCACCTGCGCGCCCCGGCGCTTCTGCGCGCCCGCGCGCAGCACCAGCTCGTCCAGGTCGCGGATGCCGGGCTCGGCGACGGCCTCGGTGAGCTCCGCCTTCGTCTTGAAGTGGTAGTAGACCGCGGCCTTCGTGATGCCGAGCGCGTCGGCGATCATCTGCAGCGACGTGCCTTCGACCCCGTGTTCGGTGAACAGCCGCAGCGCGGTGTGCAGCAGTCGGGTCCGGGTGTCCTCGGCCGGGCCGGCGGTCATTCTTCCTCCTCAGCGAGTCGTCGGAGCGTACGTCACGGCCTCCTCCGCGAGCAAACCGGTTACTTGCCGATCGGCTAGCGAACCACTTGCTGTTCGACAAGTCACATACTTGCCGATCGGCTTGGACGCCTCCTTGCCGATCGGCTAGCTTGGGAAGTAACCAGATTGAGTGAACCGACCCCGTTCGGGCGAAACGGAGCTGACTCGTGGCAACCTTCCTGTACCGGCTAGGCCGGTTGTCCTTCCGGCGGCGCGCGCTGGTCGCGGCCGTCTGGGCGGCCGTACTCGTGGCCCTCGGACTGGGGGCGCTGACGCTGTCGGGCCAGCTGTCCAACTCCGTGACGATCCCCGGCACCGAGTCGCAGCGGGCGATCGACCAGCTGACCGAGAAGTTCCCGCAGGCCAACGCCGGTGGCGCCACCGCGCGCGTCGTGATCGAGGCCCCGGCCGGGACCACGGTGACCGACGCGAGGGGCAAGGCCGCCGTCGAGTCGCTCGTCGGGCAGCTGAAGACCGCGCCCAAGGTGTCGAGCGTCGTGGACCCGTTCCAGGCCCAGTCGATCTCGCCCGACAAGCGCGTCGCCCTCGCGCAGGTCAGCTACGGCGCGAAGGCCTACGAGCTCACCGCCGAAGACCGCCAGGCGCTGCTGAACACCGCGAACGCCGGCCGCGACGCCGGGTTCACGGTCGAGTTCGGCGGCGACGCGGTGCAGGGCATCCCCGAAACCGGCGCGACCGAAGGCCTGGGTGTCGCCGTCGCGGCCGTCGTGTTGATCATCACCTTCGGCTCGCTGATCGCGGCCGGGATCCCGCTGCTCACCGCGCTGATCGGCGTCGGCACCGGGATGGGCGGCATCTTCCTCGCCTCCGGCTTCCTCGAGCTGAACTCGAACACGCCGATCCTCGCGCTGATGATCGGGCTGGCCGTCGGCATCGACTACGCGCTGTTCATCGTTTCGCGCTACCGGCACGAACTCAGGCTCGGCCGCGATCCCGAGGAGGCCGCGGGCCGCGCCACCGGCACCGCCGGGTCCGCCGTCGTCTTCGCCGGGCTCACCGTGATCATCGCGCTGGCCGGGCTGACCGTCATCGGCATCCCGTTCCTCGGCCAGATGGGCGTGGCCGCCGCGGTCACCGTCGCGGTCGCCGTGGTCATCGCCCTGACGCTGCTGCCCGCGATCCTCGGCTTCGCCGGGAAGCGGGTCGCCGGCGAGCGGATCCGCCTGCGGCGCAAGCCCGTCGAGACGACGCACGGCGAGCGCTGGGCGCGGTTCGTCGCCCGCCACCGGTGGCCGGTGCTGCTCGTGGCGGTGGCCGGGATGGCCGTCGTCGCGCTGCCCGCCCTCGGCATGCAGCTCGGCCTGCCCAACGACAGCACCGCCGCGCCGGAGTCCACGCAGCACAAGGCGTACGAGATCGTCAGCCACAGCTTCGGCGAAGGCGCGAACGGGCCGCTGCTGGTCGTCGTCGACGTCGGCTCGAGCACCAACCGCCAGGCCGCGCTGGGCCAGGCCGCGGCCGACATCCAGAAGCTGCCGGACGTCGCCGCCGTCACCCCGCCGAAGGTCAACCAGAACGGTGACACGGGGTTGCTCTCGGTGATCCCCAAGAGCGGGCCGAGCAGCACGCAGACCGAGGATCTCGTCGCCGCGATCCGCACCGAATCCGGCACGCTGCAGGAGGCGACCGGCGCGAAGCTGGCCGTCACCGGGCAGACCGCGGCGAACATCGACGTCTCGGCGAAGCTGTCCGACGCGATGCTGCCCTACCTCGCCCTGATCGTCGGGCTGGCGTTCATCCTGCTGATGCTGGTGTTCCGCTCGGTCGTGGTGCCGCTGAAGGCGACGATCGGCTTCCTCGGCTCGGTCGCCGCGACGTTCGGTGCCGTGGTCGCGGTGTTCCAGTGGGGCTGGCTGACCGACCTGCTCGGTGTCGAGTCGACCGGGCCGATCATGAGCATGCTGCCGATCCTGCTCATCGGTGTCCTCTTCGGACTCGCGATGGACTACCAGGTGTTCCTGGTGACGCGGATGCGCGAGGAGCACGTCCACGGCGCCGAACCGCAGGAGGCCATGGTCACCGGTTTCCGGCACGGCGCACGCGTGGTCGTCGCGGCGGCGCTGATCATGATCAGCGTGTTCGCCGGGTTCGTCCTGGCCGAGTCGACGCTGATCCAGTCGATCGGGTTCGCGCTGGCGTTCGGCGTGCTGGTGGACGCGTTCGTGGTCCGGATGACGCTGGTGCCGGCCGTGATGTCCCTGCTCGGCCGCGGCGCCTGGTGGCTGCCGAAGTGGCTGGACCGGATCCTGCCGGACGTCGACGTCGAGGGCGAGAAGCTCACGAAGCACCTGGACGACGCCCCTGGCGACGACCCGCGCGAGCTGGTCGGCGCGAGCCGCTGACCTTACGTAAAAGGCCCCCTCGGTTCGCCCGAGGGGGCCTTTTGCGTGGGGTCAGCCTGGTTGTCCACAACCCGGTGGGGTTGTGGACAACCAGGCTTCGGCCGGGGGTTTTGTCGGTCCCCACCGGTAGACTGGACGTGGGACGCCCCCCGGGAGGGTGGGGGCTGCTCTGGGGTGGGGCGGGCGGTTAGGGAGTGTCCTGTCAGTGATCTGGCTGCGGTCCGGTTGGATTGCGGATGTGGTCGGTCGCGGTGAGTTGACGGAGATGATCGAGCCGTTGCTACCCCCGCAGCAGGGCGGTGGGCGGCGGTGGCGGGATCACCGTCAGGTGATCAACGCGATCCTGTGGACTGCGCACCGGTGCTCCGTGGCGTGACCTGCCCGAACGTTACGGTCCCCTGGAAGACTGCGCATGAGCGGCTTCGGTCGTGGACCAGGGACGGCACCTGGGAGAAGATCCTGGAGTGGATCATCTCGATCGACTACAGCGTGGTCCGGGCGCACCAGCACCCCGCTGGCGCCCGGAAAAAAAGGGGATGTGCAGGCGACATCGAAGCCCTCGCCCTCGACGGTGAAGGACTCGGCCGGTCCCGCGGCGGGCTGAGCACGAAGATCCACCTGGCTGTCGACGGGCGTGGCTTGCCGATGCGTTTCCTGATCACCGCGGGCCAAGCCGGGGACAACCCGCAGTTGCTGCCGCTGCTGGACGGCATCAGTGTCGACCGGATCGGGTCAGGGCGTCCGCGGTGCCGGCCGGAGAGGGTGATCGCGGACAAGGCGTATTCGCATCCCTCGACCCGCCCCGCCGGGTGATGCGGGACCGGCGGATCAGCTTCGGCAGCCCCGAGCGGGATGACCAGATCACCCGCCAGCTTTCAATGCAAAGGTCTACAAGCAGTGCAACGTGGTCGAACGCTGCTCCAACCGCCTCAAACAGTTCCGTGACTTGGCGACCCGCTATGCCAAACGCGCTGCTTACTACCCGGCCGAACTCACCAGCGCGGCGATCGTGCTGTGGCTCCGATGACTTACCGGACAGCTCCTAGCCGGCGAACCAGAAGATGGCGCCGCCGATCGCCAGCACCGCCGCGACGCCCAGGACCACCGCCATGAACTTGGCCGTTTTCCAGGCCGAATAGACGCCGCCCACCAGGAAGCCGCCCAGGGCCAGCAGCAGGACTCCTACTACTTCCTTGCTCACAGGACGCCCTTCGTGGAGGGGATGCCGCCCGCGCGGGGGTCCGGCTCGGTTGCCGCTCGCAGGGCCCTGGCCACTGCCTTGTACTCCGCCTCGGCGATGTGGTGCGGGTCGCGGCCGTGGATCACGCGGACGTGCAGCGCGATCTGGGCGTGGAACGCCAGCGAGTCGAACACGTGGCGGGTCAGCACGAACGGGTAGTTGCCGCCGATCGTGAACGTGTTGAACTGCTCCGGCTCGCCCACGTGCACGCAGTACGGCCGCCCGGAGACGTCGATCGCCGCGTGGGCCAGGGTTTCGTCCATCGGGATCCAGGCGTCGCCGAAGCGGCGGATGCCGCTCTTGTCGCCCAGGGCCTGGCGGATCGCCTGGCCGAGCACGATCGCCGTGTCCTCGACCGTGTGGTGGGCGTCGATGTGGACGTCGCCGGCGGCCTCGACCTTGAGGTCCAGCGAGCCGTGCACGCCGAACGCCGTCAGCATGTGGTCGTAGAACGGCACGCCGGTGGCGATCTCCACCTCGCCCGTGCCGTCGAGGTCCAGCTGCACGGAGATCGAGGACTCCTTGGTCGTCCGCTCGACCTTGCCGACGCGCGTCATCGCGAAACTTCCTTACTCGCCTCGAGGAAGGCGTCGTTCTCTTCCGGGGTGCCGATGCTGACGCGCAGGTGCCCGGGGATGCCTGGGTCACGGATGAGCACGCCTCGGTCCAAATAGGACTTCCAGGCGGCCGAAGGCGAAGCGAACCGTCCGAAGAGGACGAAGTTCGAGTCGCTCGGCACCGGGTCGAAACCCAGGCCCGCCAGCGCTTCCACGACGCGGTCGCGTTCGGCGGCCAGCTTGTGGACGGTGCCCAGCGTCGCGTCCGCGTGCCGCAGCGCCGCGCGCGCGGCCGCCTGGGTCAGCCGCGAGAGGTGGTAAGGCAAGCGCACGAGCTGCAGCGCGTCGACGACCGCCGGGGCGGCCGCCAGGTAGCCCAGCCGCCCGCCCGCGAAGGCGAACGCCTTGCTCATGGTGCGTGAGACGATCAGCGAAGCCGGGTAGTCGGCCAGCAGTTCGACGGCGCTGGGCTGCGACGAGAACTCCGCGTACGCCTCGTCGACGACGACGATCCCGGTGGCCGCGTCCAGCACCACGCGCAGCTCGCCGAGCGGGATCGAGCCGCCGGTCGGGTTGTTCGGGCTGGTGACGAACACGATGTCCGGCTGCTTCGCGCGGATCAGCGCGGCCGCCGCGGCCGTGTCGAGCGTGAAGTCGTCACGGCGCGGGGCCGGCACCCACTCGGTGCGGGTGCCCGACGCGATGATCGGGTGCATCGAGTACGACGGCTCGAAGCCGAGCGCGCTGCGCCCGGGACCGCCGAAGGCCTGCAGGATCTGCTGCAGCACCTCGTTGGACCCGTTGGCGGCCCAGACGTTCTCCTCGGTCACCACGACCCGCGTCGACACGCTCAGGTAGTCGGCCAGGTCGTGGCGCAGCTCGAGGGCGTCGCGGTCCGGGTAGCGGTGCAGCTCGGCGGCTTCCGCGCGGACGGCCTCGGCGACGTCGGCGACCAGCTCCGGCGGCGGCGGGTACGGATTTTCGTTCGTGTTGAGCCGGACCGGGACGTCCAGCTGCGGTGCCCCGTACGGCGACTTGCCGCGCAGGTCCTCGCGCAGCGGCAGCTCGTCCAGCGTGATCTCTTCGCCGATCGTCATTAGACCGAACCTCCGAAGCGCGCGGTGACGGCCTCGCCGTGCGCGGGCAGGTCCTCGGCGTTCGCCAGCGCGACGACGCGGCCGGCGACCTCCCGCAGCGCGTCCTCGCTGTAGTCCACGACGTGGATGCCCTTGAGGAAGCGCGGCACGGCCAGGCCCGAGGAGTGGCGGGCGACCCCGCCGGTGGGCAGCACGTGGTTGGAGCCGGCGCAGTAGTCGCCGAGCGACACCGGGGCGTACGCGCCGACGAAGATCGCGCCCGCGTTGCGGACCCGGGCGGCGACGGCGCTCGCGTCCGCCGTCTGGATCTCCAGGTGCTCGGCGGCGTACGCGTCCACGACGCGCAGGCCGTCGTCCACTGTGGACACCAGGATGACGCCGGACTGCTTGCCACCCAACGCTTCGGTGACACGCTCGGTGTGCTTCGTCGCCGAGACGCGGCCCACCAGCTCCTTGTCGACGGCGTCGGCGAGTTCGACGGACGTCGTCACCAGGACGCTCGCGGCGAGCGGGTCGTGTTCGGCCTGGCTGACCAGGTCGGCGGCGACGTGCACCGGGTCGGCCGTCTCGTCGGCCAGGACGGCGATCTCGGTCGGGCCGGCCTCGGAGTCGATCCCGATCAGGCCGCGCAGCAGCCGCTTCGCCGCGGTCAGGTAGATGTTGCCCGGCCCGGTGACGACGTCGACCGGGGTCAGCTCGGTGCCGTCGGTGTCCGTGCCGCCGTAGGCCAGCAGCGCGACGGCCTGCGCGCCGCCGACCGCCCACACCTCGTCGACGCCGAGGAGCTCGGCCGCGGCGAGGATGGTCGGGTGCGGCAGCCCGGCGAACCCGGCCTGCGGCGGCGAGCAGACGACCAGCGAGCCGACGCCGGCGAGCTGCGCCGGGACGACGTTCATCACCACGGTCGAGGGGTACACCGCGAGCCCGCCCGGCGCGTACAGCCCGACGCGCTCGACCGGCACCCACTTCTCGGTGACCGTGCCGCCGTCGACGACCGTCGTGGTGACGTCGGTGCGGCGCTGCTCGGCGTGCACCTTGCGCGCGCGGGTGATCGACTCCTCCAGCGCGGCGCGCACGGCCGGGTCGAGCTGGGCGAGGGCCTGGGTGAGCCGCTCGCGCGGCACGCGCACGCTGACCGGGCGGACCTTGTCGAACTTCTCCGTGTACTCGAGGACGGCTTCGACACCGCGGTCACGGACCGCCTCGACCACCGGCCGCACGTGATGCAGCGCCGCGTCCACGTCGTATTCGGCGCGTGGGAGGGTGGCGCGCAGTTCGGCGGCGGTCGGGACCTGCCCGCGCAGGTCGGTGCGGTTCAACATGCCCCCAGGGTACGAGGTCACGCCGAGCGGGTTTTCAGCGATACTCCCCGGTGACGGCGGATCCCAGCATGCAGGAGGCAGCAGTGGCCCGAATCGCGTTGTGCCAGCTCAACTCGGGTGACGACCCGGAAGCGAACCTGAAGCTGGTTCGCTCCGGCGTCGAGGCGGCGGTCGCGGACGGCGCGCGGATCGTCGTGTTCCCCGAGGCGACCATGGCGCGCTTCGGGCGTCCCCTGGACGCGGTCGCCGAGCCGCTGGACGGGCCGTGGGCGACGGCGGTCGCGGCGGTCGCGGCCGAGCACGGCGTGGTGATCGTCGCCGGGATGTTCACCCCGGCGGACGGGCGGGTGCGCAACACGCTGCTGGTCACCGGCGGCGGGCACCACCGTGGCTACGACAAGATCCACCTCTACGACGCGTTCGGCTTCGCCGAGTCGGACACCGTCGCGCCCGGTGCCACCTTGACGACGTTCGAGTTCGAAGGCGTCGTCTACGGCGTCGCGACGTGTTACGACGTGCGGTTCCCGGAGCTGTTCCGGGCGCTGGCCGACGACGGCGCCGACGTCGTGCTGCTGCCGGCGTCCTGGGGCGCGGGCGAGGGCAAGCGCGAGCAGTGGGAGGTCCTGGTGCGGGCGCGCGCGCTGGACTCCGGCTGCTGGGTGCTCGCGTGCGGCCAGGCCGACCCGGCGGCGACGGGCGTCACGGTCAACCCGAAGGCGCCGACGGGCATCGGCCACTCGCTGGCCGCGGACGGCTTCGGCCGGGTGCACGCTGCCGCGGGCGCGGCCCCGGAGACGCTGCTGGTGGACGTCGACCCGGCGGTGGCGGCGCGAGCCCGAACCGCCACCGGGGCCCTGGCCAACCGTCGGCTTTGAGTCGCGAAGGCGGCACTTTCACGTGAAAGTGCCGCCCCCAGGTGGTCACTTTCACGTGAAAGTGACGGCTTAGCGGAGCAGGCCTTCGCGGATCGCCACCCGGACGAAGCCGGCGCGGCGGCGCTCGCCCGTCTTGTCGCGGATGCGGTCCAGGTAGGACCGCACCGTGCGGACGCTGATGTTGAGGATCTCCGCGACGTCGACGTCGCGCTCGCCCGCCGCCACCAGGCGCAGCACCTGCTTCTCGCGCTCCGAAAGCACTATCTTCGGGCCCGCGTGCCGCTCTTCGCTGTCCTGGATGATCATCCCGGCCAGCGTCGGCGAGACGTACGCGTTGTCGTCGGCGATGGTGCGGATCGCGCGCAGGAGCTCGTCGCCGTCGACGTCCTTCGACAGGAAGCCCTTGGCGCCCGCCTGCATCGCGCCCAGCACCTCGGGCTGCTCCGCGTGCGCGGACACCACCAGCACCTTGTGCCCCATGGCCCCGACCTCGAGGACCGCGGCCGCGTCCTGGACGCCGCGCAGCTTGAGGTCGAGGACGACGACGCTGCCCGCCGGCTGGTCCTGCACCGCGAAGCGGGCGACCGAGTCGGCGACCGCGCCCAGCTCGATGTCCGGGGCCTCGGTGAGCACGCGGGTCAGCGCGTACCGGTAGAGCGGGTGGTCCTCGATCACCCCGACGTGGATGCGCCGGGGGGCCGGGGTCTGCTCGCCGGGGTCGCTCACTTGCGACCGCCGCGCCGCGGGCCCGACCCGCCGATGAGACCGCGCCGGATGGCTTCCTTGACCAGGCCCGGCCGGCGCCGTTCGCCCGTCTTGTCGCGGATCCGGTCGAGGTAACCCCGCACGGTCCGGACGCCGATGCCGAGGATCAGCGCGATGTCGACGTCCCGCTCCCCCGCCGCCACCAGCCGCAGCACCTGCTCCTCACGCGGCGACAGCTCGACCTCGGCCGCGGTCACCGGCCGGTCGGCGTTGTCCTTGATGATCATCCCGGCGACCACCGCCGAGACGTACGCGCCGCCGTCGGCGACCGTCTTGATCGCGATCAGCAGCTCCTCGGCGTCGACGTCCTTCGACAGGAACCCCCGCGCGCCGGCCGCGATCGCGCCGAGCACGACGTCCGGTTCCGCCTGGGCCGACACCACGAGCACGTGGTGGCCCAGTTCGCAGACCTCCAGCACGGCCGCCGCGCCCGCGACACCGGGAAGGCCCAGGTCGAGCAGCACCACGCTGCCCGGTGGCTGCCGGTGGACGTGGAAGCGGGCGACCGAGTCGACCACCGCGCCCAGCTCGACGAACTCGGCTTCGGCCAGTACGCGCTCCACGGAGACGCGGTACAGCGGGTGGTCCTCGACGACCGCGACCCGGACCCGCCCCGGCCCGGTCACTGCGTCTTCGGTCGAGCGCTCTTCTGTCATGTGCACGACTTTCACCCCGTTCCACCCGACGGGGCCGGCCGGCCGGCGGTGGCCGGATCCAGCGCGGAGCCCGTCGGCACCAATGCGAGCAAACTACCTGCGATCGGCTGGCGGGCCACCCCTCCGTACCCCAGTGAGGCCAGTGCCTGGGCACTGACCACGGGGTACTTGCGGCCCGTGTCGGTCACCAAGTACGTCGTTGCGGAGCCGGCCTCCACGACCACCGCTCCTCCCGACGGCGGCACGTAGACCTCGTCCGCCACCCGTGCTTCGGACCGGGTCGCGACTTGGATGGCTCGCGCGCCGCCGGGAAGCGGAAGTTCGGCCGAAACGAGTAACCGGGACCCCTGCGAGCACAGCGTCACCGAGTTGCCGGTGATCGGCGCCTTGCCGGGGATGCGGTCCGGGAAGGCGGCCGGGTCGGCGCCGCCGGCGCGGGGCGCCGCGACCTTCCGCGCCCCGGCGACGTCGGCCGCGCGCACCTCGACCGGGGCCGGCGTCCCGGAGTAGGCCACGGCGTTGGCCCCGGTCGTCACCAGCAGGCTGGCTTCGGTCTGCCCGACCGGCTCGAGCCCGTCGGCCTGGACCAGGTAGTACGACGTCGCGGTGCCGGGCGCGGCCATCGCGTCCACCACCGAAAGCACCTCGCCGACGCGGGTGTCGCGGCCGCCCACGGACGGGCCGCGGTCGCCGGCGTTCGCGACCGGCAGCGCGGTGAGGTCGCGCCCGGACGGGACGGTGTCGATCCAGCGGGCGGACACCGCGATCGTCGGGTAGCTGTCGAACTGCAGCGCGGTCGCGGCCTCGTCGCTGAGCTTGTACCGGCGGCCGCCGCTGAGCAGGAAGCGGTCGCCCTCCGGCAGCTTGACGATGACACCCTGGTCGCGCGGCAGCTCCACACCGGACGCGGGCCCGGCGAGCAGGACGGCGGTGCGCGGCTCGGCCGACGCGGGCGCGTCCTGCGTGGTCCGGCTGCAGCTCGTCCACGGCGTGGCGACCAGCGCGGGCGACGCGGGCAGCGAGTCGGGGGCGCCGGGGATGCCGATCTGGGCACCGCGGCCGGCCTTGCCGAGGTTCTCCGACGACACCGAGACGGTCGCGTCGCCGTTGCCGCCGGCCAGCAGCCGGGCGGAGGCGTAGTTGAGGACCGGGTGCAGCACGCCGTCGGCGCCGAGGACGAACCGCGCGCCGGTGCCCTCTTCGACGATCACCTTGCCGCCGGCCAGCCAGTCCTTGCCGCCGTTCGGGTTGAGCAGGCCGATGATGCCGAACACGGCGGTGACGAGCAGCGCGGCCACGAGCCCCAGGACGGTGCCGAGCACCAGGCGGCGGCTCGGGGCGACGGGGTGGTTGGCGTCGGCGGCGACGAGCGCGGAGACGAGCCGGCGCCGGAGGAACTGGTACGCCTGGATCTGGTCCCGCTGCGTCCACACGCTTCTCGTGCCCCCGGCTGTGCGTCCTGTCTGCGTCCCGAACCCTCCGAGCGCCTGATGCTAAGCACCCGAACCGGACGCGGCGAGGGTAATTTTTACGCCCACGCCGTATCTGGGGAGACGCTAGCGTCTCCGAGCGGGGAAAGGGGTACCTGTGTCCGTCGGAACCGCTGAATCCGCCGTTCACCCGGCACCGCCGCGGCTCACGCCGCTGCCTTGGCTGCTGCCGGTCCGGCCGCTGCAGGCCGCGGTGTGGGAGATCGCCGGCATCGCCGCGCTGCTCGCGTGGACGCTCGGCGGCCTCGCGCAGCCCGTCCGGATCGGCGTCAGCGCGGCCGCCGCGGTGGTGGTGCTGCTGACGTCGGTGCGGTTCGCCGGGCGGCACCCGGCCGGCTGGGCGCTGACGTGGGTCGCGTACCGCCTGCGGCGCCACGACACGCGGCACGACAGCCCGGACGCCCTGATGCGAGTGGCCGGGCCGGTGAAGGTGCGCCAGCACGTCGACCGCGCCGGAAACCGCTTCGGCGTCGCCGAAGTCGACGGCGGATGGAGCGCCTTGGTGCGCCTCACGCCCGGCTCGGGCGAGCCGTCCCCCGAGGCGCTGGTGGCCATCCTGCGCGAAGCCTACCGGCGCACCGACGTCCCGCTGGCGTCGGCGCAGCTGCTGACGTGGGCGGTCCCGCGCGGCGACCAGGTGCTGCGGGTGCGGTGGCTGTCCGTGCGTTATCGGCCGGACCTCGCACCGATCGCGGCGCTGGCCCGCGGCGGCGGCGACCTGGGTGCGCTGCGCAGCACGGCGTCCGCGGCGCTGAGCCTGATGGGCGAGCTGGCCGAGGCGGGCTACCCGAGCACGGTGCTGGAGGCGGGCGAGCTGGGCCAGGAACTGCGGGTGGCGCTGGGGGTCCAGGGCTCGTCCGCAGAGCCGGCCGACCACTGGCGAGCGTGGACGTGGGGCGAAGCGAGCCAGATGTGCTTCACGCCGCGCTCGGTGCGGTCGTTGGATGTGTCGGTGCCGGAGGCCGCCTTCACGGCGACGTCGTACACCCTGCGGCGCACAGCGGGCGGCAAGGAACACGAGGAGCTGACGATCCGGGTGGGTTCCCGTTCGGGTTCTCCGGTGCCTTCGCCGGGTGGGTCGGCGGTACCGCTGCACGGCCGCCACGGTGCGGGTGTCCGGCGGACGCTCCCGCTCGCACTGGATTCGTGAGAACCGCACGGCCAGAGGAGATGGGCTGCGGTTAACCCGATCAAGTTAGCTGTCCTGTCCGCCATACGAATGACACCAGAGCCGTCACGCATCATCCGCTCAGGACTGCATTTGCAACCGACCGCACAACTCGAAGGCCCATCAACGGCAAGCCGGGCCCACATCCAGGCTGCGTCGCGACGTAGGATTCAAGCGGTGCCTAGCTGACGCGCGGGGGCTATCCTTAACACACGAGTCGCTGCGCACGGAGGAGGCAGGCAGGAATGGCGAGAATCTTGCTAGAGCCCGGAGAGAGTTTCGAGCACTACCATCTCCACTCGAGCACATCGACTCTGGAGATCGGATCTGCCGATCTTATGGCTTCAAATAGTAGAACACCTTTGGCGACAGGAATTCCTGTCATTACACCATCAATGATCAGCCATACAGTATTCAACACGGGACCAGGAATTGCAATTGTAAACTGCGGAAACCATGGCGAGACTGACGATCCGACATAGCGGCAAACCTGCCAACAAAAATCACTCGAAAGAAATGACCACGGGTGGTCACCGAATCGCGCGACGCTGGGCCGCGAAGTGGCAGTTCTGGCTTTTGCTCACATTCACCGCAACGCTGGCCGTGCGGGAAATATGTCGAGCGGCACTGGGAAGCCATGCAACGGCGATTTGGGTATTGAAAGTCGAGCTCGTAGGCGTTGGACCAAGTGTCACGTTCCTTGTTGGATCACTCAGCCTGCTTCTCGTCCGAAATCAATTTGCACTAGGACTTCGCCCGTTTATTAGCTACAACAGTCGTTGGATGCCGTCACATGAGGATTCCGTCTACCTGACAGAGGCGGAGGGGCCGATCTGGTCAGTGACAATCAGAAATTCTGGCTCAGGACTCGCCTTGATTCGCCGGGTAACACTTTCAGTCCAAGCGGCCGGAGCGACTGAATTCTTTGGAATCCATGAGGAGGTGACCGATCACCTCTTAACAAGCTGCCAATTGAAACTCAATCGAGACTACGCACTGAGCAAGCTCTCACCCGGCGGCGTTCTATCACCCGGGAACGAGGTGAGAATCTTCGAGCTAACAGAACAATCAGGAAGTGAGTTCGACAACCTCTCTATCGTCGTTGAGTTTGAGGGCGCCTTAAAGGATATGTTCATCAAGAAAATTATTTGCATACCCCCCTCAGGACTACCGCCCCTACCCGAGAAACAGGGCAAAAACATTCAGACGACGACTGATGGCCATCAAAGGACCGAGATCTCGCCTGAATAGACAGGTCGAGATGAGCAACAAATGACCAACTTTCTCCTGGTCGAGCTCGTTCGCCAATCTGACACCGACGCCAACCCCGGCCGCACGAGCCGAGGACGATCGACTGGGTCGATCCTCCGACCTGCACTAACATCCTGTAACTGCCATGCAAGAGGCTATGTCAGCAATTGAGACTTGACCAAGGTGGCCTCCAGCGGCTTTGGACCAAGCTCAGCCGCGGACGGCTTCGTACACCCCGGCGATCATGCCGACGAACGGGACCAGGGAGAGCAGGACCAGGAACTCCGAGACGTCCAGCAGGCGTGACCAGTACGGCGAACGCAGGCCTCGGGCCACGCGGGTCGCGTAGATCAGGCAGATCGCCGCCGACAGGACCACCGCGCAGCCCGTCGCGAAGATCGCCGTGCGGTTGCCCGAGGCCACCAGCCAGACGCCCGCGACCACCAGGCTCGTGACGCCGAAGGCGACCAGGACCAGGCGCTGCGCTTTGCCCGCGTACGACCGGGAACGCAGGATCCACGCGACGCCCAGCACCGCGGCCAGGCCGGCGTCCCACGGACCGCCCGTGGCGAGGACGACCGACGAGAAGAGCACCACCAGGCCCAGCGCCACCAGCAAGCCCGTCAGCACGGCCTGCGCGCGGGACGTGCGGCCGAACATCTCGGTGCCCAGTGACGGCTGTTCGTCCGCGCGGAAGGCCTCCATGTCGTCCGGCACGCGCGGGAGCGGGAGGCGGGCCAGGCGCAGCGCCATCATCGGGGCCACCGCCGCCAGCGCCGTGGCGAGCACCGCGACGACCGCCGCCGCCGAGATCGGGGAGACGCCCGCCAGCAGCACCACCCCGGTCGTCACCGCACCGAAGCCGGACGCGACGGTGATCGCGACGAACCACGGCAGGCGGTCGGCCACCGAGACCGCCGCGAGCACGCCGTACACCGTCACCGCGGCGAAGCCCGCGGCCAGCGGGCCGGCCGACAGCGAGAACAGCGGATGCGGTGGCAGCACGGACATCCCGGCCAGCAGCGCGACACCGACCCCGGCGAGCGACCCGGCCGCGCCGGCCTCGGCGTCGCCGTACGCACGGCTCAGCGCGCCGCCACCCAGCAGCAGCACCAACGCCAAGAGCCCGGTGCCGATCGGGGCCAGCACGCTGCCGGACGCCGCGGCCTGCACCAGCAGCCCGCCCGCGAGCAGCAGCACGACCGCCGCCACCAGCCCGGACCGCCGCGCGACCGACGGGCCCCAGCCGCCGGTGGCGTCGGCGGCGCTGGCGATCGAGTCGACGACGTCGTCGAACAGCAAGGGACCCCGCGGGCGCTCCCGCGGGGTCAGGTGGAGGACTTCGCCGTCGCGGATCTGCGCCGCGGCGACGCTCAGGCCGAGCGCCAGTGGCGCCCCGCCCAGCCGGGAGAGCACCCAGCCCGGGTGGTCGGCCGAGGCCTGCCCGGACGCTCCGGCCAGCCGCACCAGCTGCGGCACCAGCTCGGCGAACGTCGACTGCTGCGGCAGGGCGACGTCCACCCGGGCCCGTGGCGTGACCACGGTGACCCGGCGGGTCGTGCCCGTCAGAGAAGCCGTCATCAGATGTTCTTGGCGGCCGAGATGACCGGGGCGAACTTGGCGTTCGACGCCTCGGCGAGCTTCGTGAGCCCGGCGTTCACCGCCTCCAGGACGATCTCCGAGAGGTTGCGGGCGTCGTACTCGCGGATCGCGCGGGGGTCGATGTCGATCGAGGTGAACCGGCCGTCACCGCGGAGGGTGACGGTGACCTCGTTCTGCCGCGAGTGCGCCTTGATCTCCATCGCCTCGACCGTGCGCTGGATCCGCTGGACCTCTTCGGTCTGCTTGCGCACCTGCGCCAGCAGTTCGTCCATGTCCGGCACCGCGTACGGATCGGTCATCGCGTTTTCCCTTCGTGCTGGCGGACGTGGACGCTGCCCACGAACCGCTGGAAACCGGGTGAGAGCGCCCGCGCGGTCGCGGGCGCGGCCGTGCAGGCGAGCTCGAGCACCAGCCGCTGCTCCGGCGTGGCGCCGGGCACGGTCAGGTGCACCTGGGTCTGGATCAGCTCGGTGCCTTCGCCGGTGCGCAGGCGCAGCAGCTGCATGACACCGGGCGCGGCCGGGGCGCCGACGTCCCGGCGGCTGAGCACGTCGAGCCCGGCCGTGGTGAGCGAAAGCCGTTCGACGGCTTCCGCGGCGACGTCGTCGATCGACGCCTCGTCGGGCCGCTGCTGGACGCTCACCGTGATGTTCGGGACGAACTCGCCGGCCGGCGCGTCGTGCACGGCGACGAACACCGCGCCCGACTCGCCCGGGTCGACGGCGGTCCAGCCGTCCGGGATCACGAAGTCCAGGGGAAGCGTCATCACAGCCCCACGTACGAAACGGCGTCGTCCCAAGCGGATCCGACGGCGTTGGCCGCGTCGTGCGCCGCGGTCCCGACGTAGTCGGCCGCCGCGCCGCCGTACTCGCCGATCGTGTGGCCGAGCTTCGGCAGGTCGATATCGATCTTCGCGCCGACACCGGCACCGAAGCCGAGCGCGGCCCCGGCCTTGAAGTTGACCTTGATGTGGCCCGCGTCGTAAACGGCCTGGGCGTCGAGCTGCGCGCCGACGCCGTACTGCAGCGTGCCGTTCGCGCCGACGCCGATGCCCGCGACGTCCGCGGCGACCTCGCCCTCGACCTTGCCGCCGGCGAAGGCGTTCAGGTGCGCGCCGGCGCCGTGGGCGCCGATGGTGCCGGACGCGCTCGCCTCGCCGCCGGCGAACAGCGTGCCCTTGGCGTGCGCCGAGGAGACGCCCCAGTCGCCCTTGAGCTCGCCCTCTTCCTTCACTGCGGCCAGTTCGGTGTGGCCGGACGCGCCGACGTCCCAGCCCTTCGACGTGATCTTCCCGTCGTACTCCGGGGTGAGCCCGTCCTGGTCGTGCTTGAACTTGTAGTACGTGATCTCGGTGTTGTTGCCCAGCTTGTCCTTGACGCTCTCCGGCTTCGGCTGCCCGAACGGCGTGTCCGCCTTCTTCGGCGCGCGCGTGCCTTCGAGGCCGTCCCAGGTGAGCTTCTTCCAGCCCGAGTTCTTGAACCACGACGGCGCGTCGCGCGGCCGCTTGCGCCCGTCGAGCGGGCTGCCGTTGAGCCAGCCCAGCGGGCCGCCGGTCTTCTTGCCCAGCTTGTACTCCAGCCGCTGGGTGCCCTCCGGCGGGAACAGCTCGGCGAGCGCTTCGGAGTACTCGTCGACGACCTGACGAGCCGCCTGCACGCTCTGCTCGCCGAGCTGGCGGGCGGCCTGGATGAACGCGCCGACCGAGCCCGAGTTCACCGCGCGGGCCTGCGCGGTCAGCTGCTGGGCGTACTGGTCGAACTGGGCGATGACCGAGTCGACCGCGGCCTTCGCCGACTGCACGAGCTGCGCCGCCGTCGCGAGCCGTTTCGCCTGGTCGTCGAGCTTCGTGGCGGCGTCGGTCAGCTCCGTGCCCAGCTGCTGAGCCGCGGTGGCGAACGCGGTGTAGGCGTCGCCGTCCCAGTCCGCGTGCAGCGTCTTCGCGGAGTCGTCGATCTCCTTCGCCTTGCCCGAAACCGTCGTGGCCTGGGTGGCGACCCGCTGCGACGCGGCGCTCAGCGCACCCGGATCACCCGTGACGCGCCGCTGGCACTCGAGCAGAACCTGCCGGTACCCGGACAGCACGGAGCTGACCACCCCGGACGCGTCGACGACCCACGAGCCCGTCATCGGCTAGTTCCCGGCCGCGTCGTAGCCGACGTGCTGGCTGAAGTGCTTTCCGTTGTAGTCCAAGGCGATGTCGAGGTCGAAGTCCTGGCCGCCCGGAGCCTCCACAGTGGACTCACCGGTGGCGAGGTTGGTGTGGATGGTGACCTCGTTCGCGCCGCCGATCGCCCCCGCGCCGCCGGTGACCGGGGCGGGCTGGGTGACGGGCTGGGTGACCGGGGCCGGCTGGGTCGGCACGGTGGCGCCGTTCTGGGCCGGGTTCACCGCGATCCAGCTGTTCGACGGGTCGAGCGGGTTGCCGTTGGCCGTCACGGGAGTCGTGGCGCCGCTGGAACCGCCGCCGGTGGCGAGCGCGGGCGGGGTGTAGTCGGTGAACGAAGGCTGCTGCGGGATCCCCACACCGCCGGGGGTGGGATTTCCTGACGACGCTGCCTGCTGCCCGGCCGGGCTCGCCACCGGCGACGGGGCCTGCGGCGCCGTGACCGGGGTGGTCCCCGCCGACGGCGTCGTCGCGCCCGTGGTGCCGGTGTCGTGGTGGAACAGCTTCTCGATCTCGCCGATGACCGTCGCCAGCTGGGTGATCTGCTGGGCGAGGTCGACCGCGCCGAGGGCCTTGAGCAGCGCGCCGATCGAGGTGATGAACGCCCGCAGCGACGCGCTCGTCCCGGTCGACAAAGCGACCGCCGCGCCGTAGGTCCACGGGTTCGACATCAGCGAGGCGACCGTCGGGTTCACCGCGGAGACGACCGCGCGGTAGGCCTCCTGCGCCGTCTTGATCAGCGTGCCCGAGATCCCGAGCAGCTCGGCGCCCTTCTGGACCACGCCGATGATCTTGGTGAGCTGGTCGAGGGAGTCGGTGATCTTCTTCAGCGCCGACTCGCTCGCCGCGCCCGACCAGATCTTGCCGAGCTGGTCGGCGGCCTTGGTGAGCTCGGTGTACATGCTCAGGAACTGCTCGGCCTTCTTGACCAGGTCGAGCACGTGCTTCGCGATCTGCTCCGGCTGGCCGGTGACGATCTGCGGCAGGATGGTGATCGGCCCGCCCGAGGACGCGGTCGCGTCCATCGCGCTGGAGTTCGGGAAAGTCAGCATCGGACCTCACAGAGTTTCATGGGGCACACGGCAGGGGATCAGACGACGGAAGCGGGCCGGTACACACTGACCTTCGCCAGTCCGCTGATGCGGGCGTCGAGGAGCCCGTGGTTGTACAGGCGGCCGCCGTCGCCGGCGACGCCGATGACCGGCTGGCGGTCGGAGAACAGCAGCGGTTCGACCACCACGACGTCCCCGCTGTGCACGCCGCCGGGGACGTCGGAGAACGTGCGGGCGGTCCCGGCGTAGACCTCGATCAGCCCGATCCGCGCCTGGTTGTCGGCGTCGCCGGCCAGCCAGTCGTTGAAGTCGGCGACCCCGTGGAAGCGGGTGTCGGTGATCGGGTGGTCGCCGAGCTTGCCGAGCTCCGCATCCCCCAGGTAGCGCAGCACGTTCCCGACCGACGACGGCTCGCCGTGGGCGCCCGCGCTGTCGTTGATCGCCAGTGTCGCCAGCTCGGACGCGTGCGAGTTCCCCCAGATCGACGCGGCCGTCGTGCCGCCGGTCGCGGAGCCGCCCCCGTAGCCGGTGGCGATGTCCTGGTCGGCCGCCTGGTAGGCGTCGGCGCTGGCCTTGACGAGCCCGTTGATCTGCTGCAGCAGCTGCAGGAGCGTGCGGACCGCGGTGATCTGGCCGGAGTGCAGCGCCGCGTTGGCGGCGGCCACCGCGCTGCCGAACGTCGCGAACGACGTCGGCTGCACGACCAGGCGTTCGAGGTCGGCCACGGCGTTGATCCCGTGGGCGATGATGCCGCCCACGTTCCCCACGGCGGAGCGCATCGCCTCGGGCTCAGCCCGGTACTCGCCGGCCATGGGTCTCCTTCCGCGGGTGGCTGCTCGGCAGAGCGTAAGTTCGTCCCCGGAAGCGGGCGGACGGCAAAAGTACCCACCGCGAGCGGGCGGTGAGTGGCCAAAATACCGGGCAGAGCCACCTCGATCTGGAGCTTTCACCGCATGAGCCTGACGCCCGAGCGCCCCACCGAGATCGTGCTGCAGTCGCCGCCGATGCTGCCGAAGAGCTCGTCCGGCGGGATGATGCAGCTGATGATGTTCCTGCCGATGATGCTCGGCATGGGCGCGATGTCGTTCGTCTACATCGGACGCGACGGCGGCGTGATGACCTACATCTTCGGCGCGCTGTTCATCTGCGCCATGGGCGGCATGGTCGTGATGTCGCTGGGCCGCGGCGGCATGGCGAAGAAGGCGCAGATCAACGACGAGCGCCGCGACTACCAGCGGTATCTCACCGGCCTGCGCGGCCAGGTCCGGGACATCGCCGACGGCCAGCGCGCCGCGATGGTCGCCGTCCAGCCCGACCCGGCCGACCTGTGGGCCTACGTCGAGACCGGGCAGCTGTGGGACCGGCGGCGCACCGACTCGCAGTTCGCGCAGGTCCGCGCCGGTACCGGGCCGCAGCGGCTGGCGACGCCGCTGAAGGCCCCGCAGACCGTGCCGCTGGAGGACCTGGACCCGGTCTCCTCGACCAGCCTCAAGCACTTCATCCGCACCTACTCGACGGTAGACGGCCTGCCGGTGGCGCTGTCGCTGCGGTCGTTCGCCGCGGTGACCCTGGCCGGGCGGCGCCCGGACGTGCTGGGCCTGACGCGGTCGCTGCTGTGCCAGCTCGCCACCTTCCACTCCCCCGCCGACCTGCGGATCGCGCTGTGCGTGCCGCCGGACCGGCAGCACGACTGGGAGTGGGCGAAGTGGCTGCCGCACGCGACGGCGGCGACGGCGTCCGACGCGGTCGGCTCGCGACGGCTGGCCGCCGAGGCGGCGGCCCCGCTGGCCGAGCTGCTCGGCCCGGACCTCGGCGAGCGGCCGGTGTTCGGCCGCCGCGCGGCGAGCGAGCTCGACCTGCCGCACCTGGTCGTGGTCGTCGACGGCGGCAACGCCCACGGCGAGCCCCGGCTGATCGGCGAGGACGGCCGCCTCGGCGTCACGGTGATCGAGATCGGCTCGGAGCACCCGCGGACGTTCTCGACCGAGAAGCTGCTCAGCCTGCACACCACGCCGGACTCGCTCGGCATGGTCGTCGGCGACGCGACCGAGCAGCGGCTCGGCTTCCTCGGCCGCCCGGACGTGCTCGACCGCGGCGCCGCCGAGGCGCTGGCCCGGATGCTGACGCCGTTGCACACCCCCGCCGCGGTCGTCGGCGAGGCGCCGATGTCGGCGACGTTCGGGCTGTCCGGGCTGCTCGGCATCGGCGACCCGCGCGACACCGACACCGCCGTCACCTGGGCGCCGCGCGCGGCGCGGGACCGGCTGCGGATCCCGCTGGGCGTCAACCCCGAGGGCCGTCCGGTGGACCTGGACCTCAAGGAGTCGGCCGAGGGCGGGATGGGCCCGCACGGCCTGGTCATCGGCGCGACCGGGTCGGGCAAGAGCGAGCTGCTGCGGACGCTGGTGACGGCGCTGGCCGTGATGCACTCGTCGGAGACGCTGAACCTGGCGCTGATCGACTTCAAGGGCGGCGCGACGTTCGCCGGGATGACCGGGCTGCCGCACACCTGCGCCGTCATCACGAACCTGTCCGACGACCTCGCGCTGGTCGACCGCATGGCCGACGCCCTCAACGGCGAGCTGCTGCGGCGGCAGGAGCTGCTGCACGCGGCCGGGAACTACGCGTCCGTGCGCGACTACGAGAAGGCCCGCGCGGACGGCGCGCCGCTGGACCCGCTGCCGTCGCTGCTGGTGATCATCGACGAGTTCAGCGAGCTGCTGTCGGCGCGTCCGGAGTTCATCGACCTGTTCGTCGCGATCGGCCGGCTCGGGCGCTCGCTCGGGATCCACCTGCTGCTGGCGTCGCAGCGGCTGGAGGAGGGCCGGCTGCGCGGGCTGGACTCGCACCTGTCCTACCGCGTCGGCCTGCGGACGTTCTCCGCCGCGGAAAGCCGCGCGGTGCTGGGGGTCGCCGACGCCTACCACCTGCCGCCGGTGCCGGGTTCGGCGTACCTGAAGGCCGACACCGACACGCTCATCCGGCTCAAGGCGGCCTACGTCTCGGGTGAGCTGCCGCCGCGCAGCACGGTCGTCCGCGAGGACGGCCAGGAGCTGGGCGTGCTGCCGTTCTCGCTGGCTCCCGTCGAAATCCCGGTGACGACCGAGCTGTCGGAAACCCCCGCCGCCGACGGCACCGGCGAGACGATCATCCACGCGATGCTGTCCCGGCTGGAGGGCAAGGGGCCCGCGGCGCACCAGATCTGGCTGCCGCCGCTGAACGAGCCGCCGACGCTGGACCAGCTGCTGCCGCCGCTGGGCGAGGACGCCGCGCGCGGCCTGTGCCCGCTCGGCTGGGGCGGCAACGGCAAGCTGACCATCCCGGTCGCGCTGGTGGACAAGCCGTTCGAGCAGCGCCGCGACCTGCTGTGGGCCGACTTCTCCGGGGCCGGCGGCCACGCGCTGATCGTCGGCGCCCCGCAGACCGGCAAGTCGACGCTGATGAAGGACATCGCGGGCATGCTCGCGCTGACGCACACCCCGGCCGAGGTGCAGCTGTTCATCCTCGACATGGGTGGCGGCGCGCTCGCGCCGATCGCGGGGCTGCCGCACACGTCCGGCTACGCGACCCGCCGTGACGCGCAGCGCTGCCGCCGCGTCGTCGCCGAGCTGACGACACTGCTCGAACAGCGTGAGGAGTTCTTCGCCGCCAACGGGATCGAGTCGATCACGACGTTCCGGCAGCGCCGCGCGGAGTTCACCGAGAGCACCGACGGCCGCGAGTTCGGCGACGTCTTCCTGTTCGTGGACAACTGGACCACGATCCGGCAGGAGTACGAGCAGCTGGAGGAGCAGATCACCGGGCTGGCCGCGCGCGGGCTCGGGTTCGGCATCCACGTGATCGTCTCGCTCAACCAGTGGATCGGCGTCCGCGCGCAGCTGCGCGACGCCATCGGCACGCGCTTCGAGCTGCGCCTGGGCGACCCGATGGACTCCTCGATCGACCGCAAGGTCGCGGTCAACGTCCCCGCCGACCGCCCCGGGCGCGGCATCACCGCGGAGAAGCTGCACTTCCTCGCCGCGCTGCCGCGGATCGACAGCGACCAGCGCCCGGAGACGATCGGCGCGGGCGGCGTCGACCTGACGCGCCGGATCTCCGAGGCGTGGAAGGGCCCGCGCGCGCCGCAGGTCCGGCTGCTGCCGCCGGAGGTCCCGCTGGACACGCTGGCCGCAGGCCCGGCTCGCCAAGTGACCTTGGGCATCGCGGAGTCGACGTTGCGCCCGGTGTACCTGGACTTCGCGGCAGACCCGCACTTCGTGGCCTTCGGCGACGTCGAGTCGGGCAAGTCTTCGCTGCTGCGCGCGATAGCCCGGGGCATCACGTCGAAGTACACCCCGGCCGAGGCGGCGATCATCGTCGCGGACTACCGCCGCGGCCTGCTCGGCGCGGTGTCGGAGGAGCACCTCCTGGGCTACGCGGGCGCCGAAGGCAAGCTGACGGAGCTGATCACGGACTGCGCAACGGCGATGCGCAACCGCCTCCCGGGCCCGTCGGTGACCCCGGAGCAGCTGCGGAACCGGTCCTGGTGGCGGGGTCCGGAGCTGTTCGTCCTGGTGGACGACTACGAGCTGGTGGCGACGGTGGGGCGGAACCCGCTGCAGCCGTTGCTGGAGTTCCTGCCGCAGGCCCGCGACATCGGGTTGCACGTGATCATCGTCCGGGGTTCGGGAGGAGCGGGCCGGGCGTTGTTCGAGCCGGTGCTGCAGCGGCTCCGGGAGCTGGGTTCGCCAGGGTTGATCATGTCGGGCACGAAGGACGAAGGGGCGTTGCTGGCGGACGTCAAGCCGTCACCGCAGCCTCCGGGCCGGGGCACGCTGGTATCGCGGCGGCACGGGACGGGGCTGGTTCAGGTGGCGTGGACCAAGCCCGTGGATTCCTGACAAGGCGAAGGCCCTCCCCGGGCGAACCCGGGAAGGGCCTTCACAAGTCGCTCAATCCACGTACAGCGGATCGTCCTCGACGCGCACGGACAGCGATTCGACCTCCGCCTCACCGGGTTCGAGCACGAGCTCCGCGCTCGAACCCCGGACGGTGACCGGCCTGCCGTCCAGCCCGAGCCCGGCGGCGAGCGCCGTCGCGACCCGGCGCAGGCCGTCCTCCTCGGCCTCGCCTTCGACGGCCGGAACCGCCGAAAGCAGGGCCACTTCACAGAGTTCGTCGGATCGCCCGGCGGCGCGCGCCGACACGACCTGGACCACCGACGCACGGGTCGCCGCCACGATCGGCGCGCACCGGTCGAGTGCCCGCCCCGGATCCGCGACCGGCAGCCGCAGGTGCACCCGTGACACGAGGTCCGAGTCCGCGCGCGGGGTGAAGTCGGGCCGCGTCACGTAGGTCGCGGCCCGCGTTTCCCCGCCTCCCGGTGCGGCCAGCAGGCCGTAGACGAGGTAACCGCCGACCTCCCGGTCGTCGAACGGCAGGTCGGCGTACCCCCCTTCGCCCGGCTTGCCGTGGATCTCGAGCGCGCCCACGTCGAGCCGGTACTCGAGCGCTACCGGCAGGACGGCCCGCCGCAGTGCCTCTTCCGGGCTTTCCGCCTCGGCCACCGGGCAGGACAGGAAGAGGGAGACCGTGAACCCCTTCCGTCCCCCCTCCGGGTCGGCGCGGCGGATCTCCCACGCGGAAGCCCCGAACTCGGCGGCCGGCGGCCGGCACACGGCCACCGCTTTTCCGAATTCTTCGGTTTCGACGTTGAGCAGGAGATTCGCCACGACGTCCGATTCACGGAACCTCATTTGTGCGTTACACGTCCCTCGGGAGAAATGTTGGCGTGTCCGTCGTCCTTGGCGAAGTAATCCATCTTACCATTGCCGTTCTCGATCTGGACGTCCCATTCGGACTTGTTCGGGTCCCACCGCCAGCCGTTGCCGTACGCGTCTTCGTACATGCCGTTGCGCTTGGGCTTGGCCGGGTTGAAGTGCGGCGGCGGGACGAACCGGATCGGCCCCATGGTCGGCAGCCGGGCGTCCTTGAGGACCCGCAGGAACTCCGGCCCCTTGCCACTGAGGAACGCCTCCGCGTCCCGCTGCATGGCATTCATCACGCCGAGCGCGCGATTGGCGTGGTCGGGGGAAAGGCCCTTCAGGTTGTGCCCGATGTTTTCGATGAATCCCGGCCGGCCGAGGTAGGGCGCCAGGGACCCGAAGACCTTTTCGATCCGGCGGACGGCCTTGGCGAGGTCCGCACCGGCACCGAGGCCCGGGATGGCTCCGACGGCCGACATGGCCACGCCGGACCAGTCGCCCTGGAACAGGCTCATCAGCCCCGAGCCGATGTCGCTGATCGGCGTGGGGTCGAACATGCTCGCCAGGTCGACGAGCAGGCCGGCGAGGTCGGCGAGCGACATGCCGCCGCCGAGGACCATCTCCACCGGCACGACCGGGTCGGCCTCCCCGGCCGGCTGAGAGGGCACCTGCACCGGGTTCTCGCGCTGTGCCTTCGCCTCCGCGTCGCGCTTGTCGGAGTAGATCTTCAACGCGTCCGCGGCGGCCTGTGCCGCCTCGTCGGCCGACTTGCCCGCGGCGATCGCCGAAGCGCGTGCCTGCTCCGCCGATTCCTGGGCTTCGGCCGCGTAGACCCGGGCCCGGGCCGCCGACGACGACGCCTCGGAAGCCGACTGCTCCGCCGACCGCGCCGACGCCTGTGCCTCGTTCGCCGCGTCACGAGCCTGCCGAGCCGACTGCGCGGCGGCGTCCGCGGACGCCTGAGCGTCGACAGCGGCCTGCTTGGCCTGGGCGGCGGCCGTCTTGGCGTCCTCCGCCGCGGCGTGCGCCTGGTCGGCGTAGAACTGCGCGTCACCGGCCGCGTTGCTGGCCACCGCGGCCGCGCGCGCCGCTTCCGCGGCACTCGCCCGGGCCTCGGCCGCCAGCCGGGCCGCCTCGGCAACGTAGCGCCGCACTTCGGCCGCGTGGGTCGCGGCGTCGAAGTCCATCCGCTGGGCCTTGAACTGCCCGACCTGGATGAAGATCCGCAGGAACGACGGCGGGCCCGAGAGTGCGACCTGCCCCGCGGCCTTGACCTGCGGCCCGCCGGTGCTGATGATCCGGCCGACGCTGATCCGGTCGTCGTGTTCGGCCGCGGCGTACTGGCCCGTGGCGAGGAAGCTGTCGACGTCCGCCGGGGTGCCGTTCAGCGCCTGCTGCGCGGCGTCCTTCGTGGCGGGACCGCCGGTGCTCATGATCCGGCCGACCCGGACGCGGTCGTCGGCGACCTTGCCGTCGTAGTACTGGGTGCGAAGGAACTCCTGGACACCCGGGTAGGCGCCGAACAGGGCAGTCTCCGCAGCGGTCTTCTTCGCCGTCTTGTCCGCCGAGTCGGCCAGGAAGGCGACGCGCGCGCGATCGTCCTGCTCTCCCGCGACCTGCCGCTGGGTCCGGACGAACGCCAGCACGTCGGCGTCGGTTCCGGCCAGGGCCGCCTCCGCCGCCGCCCGCGTCCAGGACCCACCCGTCCGGCGCAACTGGACCGCGATCCTGCGGCCGTCGGTCACCTTGGTGGCGGTCGGGGTGTCCGCCGCGCCGGCCTCCGCGATCAGCCGCTGGGTCTCCTGGTCGAGCCGGGCCGCCTCGGCTGCGTCCCACTCGGCGTCGGCCCGCCTGGTGTCGTAGACCTGCTTGGCCTGCGTGGCGAACCCGGTCGCCTCCACGGTGTCGTTCGCGAGCCGGTCGGCCTCGCTCCGCCGGGCGGTCTCCTCGATGTTCGCGGCTTCCGTGGCCGCCGCCGACGCGGCTTCCGCGGCACGCAGTGACGCCTCGGCGTGCTTGGTCGCCTCCTTGGCCGCGTCCTGGGCCTCACCGGCGTGCTGGGCGGCTTCCTCGGCGGCGGCCGCCGCCGCCTCCGCGTGCCCGGCCGCGGACCTGGCCGCCCTTGCGGCTTCCGCCGCGGCCGCGGCGGACTGGTTCGCGAACGACTGGGCGGCGTCGGCGGCCCGGTTGGCCTCGGCGGCCTTCCGTTTCGCCGTCGCCGCCGCGTTGCGAGCCCGCTGGGCCTCCGCTCCGGCGGAACCCGCGTAGCCGGCGGCCTGGTCGGCGGCGGCCGCGGCGGCGTCGGCGTTCGCTCCGGCGCTCTTGGCCGAGCCGGCCGCCGAAGCCGCGTTCACCGCGGCGGAGCCGGCCGCGGTCGCCGCGTCCGCCGCGAGGTTCGCGGCGGCGGCGACCGCCCTGGCGTCGACCGCGGCCTGGCGGGCGGCGTCGGCCCGGCCCGCGTCACCGGCCGCCGCGGCGGCCGCGTTGCGCGCCCGGACCGCGGCCTGTCCCGCGGCCGCGGCGGCGGAAGCGGCCTTGGCCGCGGCGTTCGCCGCGACCCGCGCGGCCTGGTTCGCCGCGTTCGCCGCCGCGATCGCGGCCTGTGCCGCGTCCGCCGCGCGCTCCGCCGAGTCGGCCGCGCGACCGGCCGCTTCGGCGGCCCGGGAGGCGTCGTTCTTGGCCGCTTCGGTCTCCTGAGCGGCCCGCTGAGCCGCTTCCTTGGCCAGCCGGGACGCCTCGACCGCGCGAGCCGAAGCTTCCTGGGCCGCCTCGGTTTCCCGTGCCGCCTCTTCTCCGGACTCCTTCGCCAGCCCCGCCAGCTGCGCCACGGACGTCGTCTCCTGGTCACGGGCGCGGGCGATGTACTGGCCGCTCCGGAGGAACTCCTTGACGTCGTCCGCCGAACCCGTGAGCGCGATCTGGGCCGCCTGCCGGACGTTCGGGCCGCCTTCGGCCATGATCCGGCCGACGAGCACGCGGTTGTCACGCTCGGCCGGTTCGTACTGGCCTGCGCTCAGGAACTGCCAGACGTCCTCGACGGTGCCGTTCAGCGCGGCCTGCGCCGCCTCGCGAACGCCACGGCCGCCCTGGCTCATGATCTGGCCGACCCGCACCCGCAGGTCCCGCTCGAGCGGGACGCGCCAGCCGTCGGCGAGGAACGCCTGCACGTCCGCCGGAGATCCGCTCAACGCGGCCTGCGCCGCCTCACGCAGCCCACGGCCGCCGGTGCTCAGGATCTGGCCCACCCGGACCCGGTCGTCCTGCACCCGCGCCGTGGTCTCCCCGGTGCGCAGGAATTCGGCGACCTCGGCGTCGGAGCCCGTCAGCGCGATCTCCGCCGCCCGGACCGTACCCGGCGTGCCGGTCCGCACGATCTCCAGCACCCGCGCCCGATCGGACGCGCCGGCCGCCGGGGTGTCGGCGACGGCGACCGGCCCGGCACCCGCGGTTCCAGCCACCAGTGCGCCGACCGTAGCCAGCACAACAAGGGCGCGCCGTCCCGGCACGCCGACAAATCTGATTCCCACCCTGCTCGGACCCCCTCGAAATGAACTGCCGATGATCAGGCCAGCCGACGATAGCGGCCGCGCCGATCCGGGCACCAGAGGCCGTCGATTCTCTCACCCCGTTGTCGGCACCGTTCCGTTGTCAATCCGCCGATCGTCGGCAGAATGCGGTCCACAATGACGATCACCGGTCGCGTAGCGCACACCGGAAAACGTTAGCCAATCAAGATAAATTGTGACCAAAGTCATAGTTATGTAACCTTTACCCTCGCGGGGTTCTTTTCTTCGGAGGCCACATCTACGGTGTCCTTCAGGGGGGCGGTCTGTTGTGCCATGCATTCGCCTGGGCACCGTTTCCCGTTTTCTCACCACGGAGGAACGGTTCATCGTGCATTCTGCTTCCCGACGTCTCGCCACCTTCGGCGCCGCCGTGCTCGGTCTGTCCGCCCTGGTCACCTCGGTTTTCACCACCTCGGCCGGCGCCGCGGGCGCAGCCGGCGCGACAGCCGCGGACGACGGCCCGCCGCCGATCGTCGAAACCTACGACTACCCCGGCGCGGACCGCATTCTCGCTGAACGGAACATCACCCTCCTCAAGGGTGACGGGCACATCCTGCTCGTGGACTGCGCGAGCGGTGGCAACCTTATCGTCGTCCAGAGTTACAAAATCAAGGGCGGTGACGCCTGTTTCCGCGTGACCGGCACGCCCGGATACCTGACCATGCAGATCCCCGAGACCTATTTCATCAAGGGTGACGGTCACACCGCGAAAGCGACGTTGACGGCCAAGAGCACGACGGAAACCGTGGACATCCAGCCGGGGCAGTGGACACCGGTCGGCGAATCGCTGCCGAACCACGACCCGGCCGCGCTTCTCGAGATTCGAGTGACGGCTTAAAGGAATACGTCACACGACCTTTCGAAGAAAAGGAACCCATGACGAACTCCCGGACCGCCGTGGTCTTCACCGCGGCGGTCGCTTGCTGTCTCCTGACCGCCGTACCCGCCGAAGCGCTGTCCGGCGGCACCGCCGTCCCGGCCGGCACCCACCCGTTCCTCGCCCGGATCACCACTCCGACCAAGGCCTGCTCCGGCTCGCTGATCGACCCGTCGTGGCTGCTCACCTCGGCGACCTGCCTGACCGCGACCGAGTCCGGTGCGTCGAGCGAAGCCGCCGGCATCACCGTCGGCGACGTCGTCACGACGGTGGCCAAAGTCGTCCGCAACCCGGGCCGGGACGTCGTCCTCGCGAAGCTGGCCGCTCCGGCGACCGGGGTCGCGCCGGTGACCGTGGCCACCACCGCGCCGCAGGCCGGGGAAACCCTGCAGGTGGCCGGGTTCGGGCGGACCACGACCGACTGGGTGCCCGCACGGCCGCGTGTCGCGCCGTTCACCGTGTCCGGTGTGACCGGGGCTTCGGTGGCTGTCTCGTCGGCCGGCGGGGTCGACACCTGCAAGGGTGACGCCGGTGGCCCGGCCTTCCGCCTCAACGGCGGGACCGCCGAGCTCGTGGCGCTCAGCAGCGCGTCGTGGCAGCACGGCTGCCTCGACGTCACCGAAACCCGCCAGGGCAGCGTGGAAACCCGCGTCGACGACCTCGGTGACTGGATCCGCCGGCACGTCGTGCCGACGCCGGTGTCGTGCTCGCCCGCCGCGGTCTGGACCGCCCGCGCCGACGGCAGCCTGTGGCGCTACGTCCACTTCGCCGCCGCCGACGGCGGGCTGACCTGGACGACCCCGGACGCCCCGGTCGGCTCTGGCTGGACCGGCCGGGTGCTGGCCGGTAAGGACGGCGTGATCTGGGACATCCACCGCAGCAACGGTTCCGCCGACCCGTACCCGGGCGGCGCGCTCAAGCGCTGGGGGTACTCGCCCACCGCCGGCTGGAGCGGCGGCGGCCAGGTCGGCAGCGGCTGGGAACGCTACCTCACCCCGGAGTACGCGCACCGGATCACCGTCGACCAGCGGAACCGGATCTTCATGATCGACGACCAGAACCGGCTGAAGGTCTACCTCTGGGACGACGCCACGGGCTGGTGGGTCAACGGCGTCGGCGACGTCCTCGACACGGGCTGGAACCGGTTCGACTCGATCACCGCAGCCGGCGACGGCGTGCTGTACGCCCGGAAGCCGACCGGGGAGCTCTTCCGCTTCCAGTACGACTTCGCGACGTCGGCGTGGGCCCAGAAGGACAAGCCGGTCGGCGTCGGCTGGCAGATGTTCAGCGAGATCTTCTCGCCGGGCGCCGACATCCTGTACGGCCGCGGCAGCACGGGGACCATCCCGTGGACCGGCCAGCCCGGGCCGGTCCTGCGCTGGTACCGCTACTCCGACAACACCGACAGCTGGGCCCCGTCGGGCCCCGACCACATGGGCGTGACCGTCGGCTCGGGCTGGGACACCGAGATCCACGTCACCGCCGCGCCCGACTCCTGCAAGCTCACCGACTGACCCCGGAACGGATCTGCATGCGCACGCACTCCCGAAGGACCGCGACGGTCTCGGCGGCGGTGATCGCGGCCGGCCTGCTGGCCGCGATCCCCGCGGCCGCCGTCCCCGGCGCCGCCGCCGCGAACGCCGGTTTCACCGCCAAGATCACCACGGACGGCCGCGCCTGCAGCGGCGCGCTCGTCGAACCCGCGCTCGTCCTCACGGCGGCGAGCTGCTTCCCCGCGAACCCGCCGGCCGCGCCGGTCACCGTCACCGTCGGGAGCCACGTCGCGAAGGTGACGGCGGTGATCCCGCGCACCGACCGCGACGTCGCGCTGGTCCGGCTCGACACCCCGATCACCGACGTCACGCCGCTCGCGCTCAGCGCGGCCGCGGGCGTGCCGGGCGCATCGGACCAGCTGACGCTCACCGGCTGGGGCCGGACGGCCACCGAATGGGTGCCGGACCAGGCCCACGGCAGCACGTTCACGGTCGCGGCGAGCAGCGCCACGACGCTGTCGCTGACCGGGACGAACGACGCCTGCAAGGGCGACGCGGGCGCCCCGGTCTACCGCGCGGACGGCACCCTCGCCGCGGTGGCCGGCCGGTCCTGGCAGCACGGCTGCTTCGGCGAAACCGAAACCCGCCAGGGCACGACCGCCGCCCGGGCCGACGACCTGAGCGGCTGGATCCGCGACGAGGCGATCGTCGGCACGGCGAAGGCGGTCGGCCACGGCGTCACGCTGTCGTGGACCCCGGTCGCCGGTGCCGCGACGTACTCCGTGTACGCCAGCTCCAACGGCCCGGCGGTCTTCAGCGCGGAGCAGCTGATCGGGACGACGTCCGGCACGACGCTGCTGCACTCGGCGACGGCCCGGAAGACCTGGCACTATCTGGTCATCGCGTCCACCGGGGTCTCGAGCGCGCAGTTCACGGCGACCACCGGCGCCCGCTCGGCCAGCGACTTCACCGGCGACGGCAAGGACGACATCGCCACCTTCACCCGCGACGCCACCGGTAGCGTCTTCGTCGCGGGCTCGGACGGCACCAAGTTCGTCGGCACCACCGCCCAGTGGGGCAGCACCCTCGGGGCCGGCTCCGAGATCCCGCTGAGCGGCGACTTCAACGGTGACGGCAAGGTCGACGCCGTCGTCTTCAAGCGCGGCACGAGCGGCGACGTCGTCGTCGCGCTGTCCGACGGCACGAAGTTCGGGCCCGCCACCCTCTGGCACGACTTCTTCGACATCAACGACGAGATCCCCGCCATCGGCGACTTCAACGGCGACGGCAAGGACGACATCGCGGCCTTCAAGCGCGGCAGCACCGCCGACGTGATCGTGTCGCTGTCCGACGGCACCAAGTTCGGCACCGCCACCCTCTGGCACGACCACTTCGGCATCGGCAGCGAGCTGCCGTACGTCGGGGACTTCAACGGGGACGGCAAGGACGACATCGCGGTGTTCACCCGCGGCACGGCCGGCGACGTCTTCGTCGCCCTGTCGGACGGCTTCAAGTTCACCGGCGACGGCGTCAAGTGGCACGACAACTTCGCCTTCAACGACGAGGTCCCGGCCATCGGCGACTTCAACGGCGACGGCAAGGACGACATCGCCACCTTCACCCGCGGCACGGCCTCGGACGTCTTCGTCGCGCTGTCGGACGGCACCAAGTTCGTCGGCACCACGGTCAAGTGGCACGACCACTTCGCGATCGACGGCGAGGTGCCCGGCGTCGGCGACTTCGACGGCGACGGCAAGGCCGAGATCGTGACGTTCACCCGCGGCACCGCGGCGGACGTGTTCGTCTCGCCCTCCGACGGCACGAAGTTCGTCGGCAACAGCGTCAAGTGGCACGACAACTTCGCCTACAACAGCGAGGTCCCGGTACCCCGGGCGATCGAGCTGCTCTAGCCGGTGTCCCCTTCCCCCGGGACGCGCGTCCCGGGGGAAGGGTCCGACGCCGCCGCGATCATCACCGGCTCCTCCGGGTCACTGCCGGTCCAGCTCCCAGCCGGCCAGCAGCACCTGCCACCGTTCGTTGATCACCTCGGGCTCCGCGATCGGGTTCATGTCGGGGTTGAAGTACACGAAGATGTCCCGGGTCCTGGTGAAGGAGATCCCGGCTTCCTCCTGAAGGATCCGCAGGAACCCGCCGGGTGAGAGCTTTCCTCCGGCGCGCCTCTTCAGGTGTTCGAGGAGGTCGAGGAACGGAGTCCCCGCGACGACCATCTCCCGTATCCCGGGCTCTTCCGTCGGCATCGTGTCCTCCTGCGGGCGAGAAACTCCGGCTCGGCATTGTGCAGTGACCGTATCCGCCGAGGAGCACCCTGCTCGAAATCGTCGCCACGACCTGACGACGGTGACCGTCGGCGAGTTACCGACTTCGGTAGGTACCCGGAAACCTTCCACGAACTTACGTTTGTGCTCGTTGCCCGGATTCGGGGCGACATCCGGATCACCTGGCCGAAGGGCATTTTCATGCGAATGTCGAGGGCTTCGAGGGCTGCTGCGGCGGTCGGTGCCGCCGCCGCGGCGTTGAGCTTGGTCTCCGCGGGTGTCGCGGACGCCCAGCAGGACATCATCGGCGGGAGCACGGTCTCCTCCGCGCCGTGGGGCGCCCAGATCTACTGGAACAACGTCACCACCTACGGCGGCTTCGAGTGCTCCGGGACGATCATCGCCCCGCAGTGGGTGCTCACCGCCCAGCACTGCCTGAACTCGCCCGGCATGCACGTGAAGGTCGGCAACGTGACCCTCCAGCAGGGCACGAACGCCGTCGTCGACCAGCAGAAGGCCTCGCCCAACGGCGACATCGCGCTGCTGCACCTGTCGACCGCGGTGAACACCACGTTCATGAAGCTCGGCACCGGCAACCCGCCGTCCGGGGCCACCAACCAGATCTACGGCTGGGGCCGCACGCAGGGCACCAGCCCGCCGTCGAGCACGCTGAAGACCGCCAACGTCCGCGTCACCGGCACCAGCACGGACGCCTTCGGCGGCACGGCGATCGCCAGCCAGGGCGTCAACGGCGCGGCCTGGCACGGCGACTCGGGCGGCCCGGAGCTCTACAACGGCGTCCAGGTCGGCGTCTGCTCCACGGGCAACAACTCCGGTTCGAACCCGCAGGGCACGCAGAACTACGCGAGCGTCGCGTCGAGCCGCAGCTGGATCCGCACCACCGCGGGCGTCTGAGCCCGCCGCCGTGACGGCCTCACCGCCCGGGAGGCCGTCACGGCGCGGCCGGGGCATACTCGCCCCATGAAGTTCCGCACCACGGTCCTGCTCGGCGGCAAGACGGCGACCGGCCTGCCGGTCCCGGACGACGTCGTCGAGGCACTCGGCTCCGGCAAGAAACCCGCCGTCACGATCACCCTCGGCGGCCACAGCTACCGCACCACGGTCGCGAGCCGCGGCGGGCAGTACCTCGTGCCGCTCAGCGCGGAGAACCGCGAGAAGGCGGGCGTCGCCGCGGGGGACGACGTCGACGTCGAGATCGTCCTCGACACCGCGCCCCGCGAGCTGGAGATCCCGGAGGACCTGGCCGCCGCGCTGGCCGCGGATCCCGAGGCCCGGCAACGGTTCGAAAGCCTTTCCTACAGCCGGAAACAGGGGTTCGTGCTGCCCATCGGGCAGGCGAAGACCGAGGAGACGCGGCAACGGCGGATCGCCAAGGTCGTCACGGACCTGCGCGCCGGGAAGTGATGGACGCCCGCACGGTGCTGCGGGTGCTCGAAACCCTGGCCCCGGCCGAAATCCAGCTCGACCTGCGACACCGCCGGGAGCAGGAACCCGCCGTGCTCGCGGCGCCGGCCACGCTCGGCTCCCGCGACAAGCTCGACCTGCGCCCGGTCCGGTTCCGTGGTCTCTGGCGGGGGCACCGAACTCGACCTGCACCCGCTGGTCTTCGCCGAGGACGGCTCGGCGGTCCAGACCGCTCCCGACGAGACTTTCCCCTACCTCGCCGGGTGTTTCGTCACCGGCCGGATCGACGGCGTCGAGGTGCCGTGCGTTTCCGTGGCCCAGCAGGAGTTCTTCCACCAGGGCTACGCACCGGCGCAACCTTCGGCGTCGAGACGCATTTCTAGTCCACAACGGACGCCCGCAGCGCCGCCTTGTCCGGTTTCCCGGACGGCGCCACCGGCACCGCGTCCACCAGCTCGAACCGCGCCGGCACCGCGGCCTCCCCCAGCTCGGCCGCCACCGCCTTGCGCAGCTCGTCGAAGTCCGGCGAATGTCCTGGCACCGGCAGCACGAACGCCACCGCCGCCTCGCCGGTGTGCGCGTCCGGCACCGCCACGACGTAGGCCTGGTCGACGTCCGGGTGGGCGGCGATCGCCTGCTCGATCGGGCCGGTGTAGTGGATGATCGCGTTGACGATCACGACGTCGCGGGCGCGCCCGGACAGGTGCAGGTACCCGTCGGCGTCGAGGTGCCCGAGGTCCTGGGTGCGGACCCAGCCCTCGCGCAGCACCTCGGCCGTGGTGGTCTCGTCGCGCCAGTAACCCGCCAGCGCCGACGGCGTGCGCACCCAGACCTCGCCTTCCCGCCCCTGGGGCAACGCGGCGCCGTCGGCGTCGCGGACCTCGATCTCGACCGTGTCGCACGCCTTGCCGACCGAGCCGGCCCCCTCGTCGGCCCCGCACACCGTCAGCATCCCGGTCTCGGTCTGCCCGTACGCGTGGTGCATCGCGGGCCCGATCAGCTCGGCCGCCTCGGCGAGCTTGTGCGGCGGCACCGGCGAACCCGCCACGATCAGCGTCCGCAGGTCGCTCAGGTCGACGTCCTCGGCCCGCAGGACGTCCAGCACCTGGTGCAGCCGCGGCACGGTCATCAGCGCCGCGCTCACCCGCAGCCGCGGCAGGATCCACGGGAAGTCCGGGAGCCCGTCCGGGATCACCGCCGTCCCGCCGGAGAGCAGGCAGAGCGCGGTCTGCTCGAGCATCACGGCACTGGAGAGCGTGCCGAACAGCAGGAACCGGCCGAACCCCGCGCCGAGCTTCGCGTGGGCCGAGCCGGGCTCGGGCGCCCGCCACACCCGGCCCTCGGTCAGGGCCCGGTAGTCGAAGGCGACGCCCTTCGGGACGCCGGTGCTGCCGCTGGTGAACACGACGGTCGCGATGTCGCCGGGCCGTCCGGACGGCACCGGCTCCTCGTACACCGAAAGCAGCTCCGGCCCGATCCGCAGGATCAGCGCCCCGGCGACGGTGCCCAGCAGCTCGGGTGACTCGGACGCCTCGTCGACCACCAGCGCGCCGACGTCCTCGACGATGTGCCGCAGTTGCGGCACCGGCAGCCCGGCCCGTACGCAGACGACCCGGCAGCCCAGCACGTGCGCGGCGACGATCGCGGCGAAGCCCTCCGGGGTGACGGCGGTGGCGATCCCGACGCCGTCACCCGGCCCCAGCCCGGCGGCCCGCAGCCCCGCGGTGAACCGGCCGATCAGGTCCTTCACCGACGCGCGGGTGGTCACCTCGCCGCCGCGTTCGAACGCGGCCACCTCCGGCGCGCGGTCCAGTTCGGTGAGCAGCGCCTGCGGGTGGACCATTTCGACCGCCTTCCGTCCGGGGTCCCCCGGTCTACCGGGCGGATCTCAGAATTTCGGCAGAGATCACCCGGTCGCGCAGCCGCACCGACAGCACCGCCGACGCCGTGACCAGCACGGCCAGCGTGGCTGCCGCGGTGAGCGTCCGGAAGTCCGGGTGGACGATCGACTGGCCGCGCTGCGCCTGCCAGGTCAGCAGCACGATCAGCCCCGCGTAGCCGGCGCCGAAGGTCCGGACCAGCCGCCGCCGGACGACGTCCGACGAGAGCTGCGGGTACCGGCGGGCGAGCAGCAGGAGCCCGAACGCGACCAGTGGCAGCACCTGCAGGCCGTGGATGCCGACGAAGTGCGGGATCCGCATGTCGCCGCCGGCCGTGCTCCAGCCGAGCACCGGCAGCCCGGGGCCGCCGTCCTCGACGCCGACCGAGTGCGCGCCGAACGTCGCGGGCTTGCCGCCCGCGTCCCGCACGGCCTGCTGCGCCGGGGTCGGCGAGAACATCAGCATCGCGACGGCCATCCCGGCCAGGGCCAGCCCGGTCCCCCACCGCAGCGCCGAGGCGAGCGCGCGGTCCGGCAGGCGCTGGAACAGCAGCAGGACGACGACGGCCGCCGTCATCAGGAACGCCGCGTAGGCCCCGCCGGCGACGATGTTGTTGATCATGACGTCGGCCGGGGTCGCCTTGTTGAAGTGCAGCGTGCGGTCGCGGAAGATCATCTGGACCACGATCAGGCCGACGTCCACGCCGATCCCGGCCGCGAACACCGTCCCGAACCACCAGCCCGCCCGCCGTCCGCGGCGCAGCAGGGACAACAGCCAGGCCAGCGTCACGGCGTACGCCCCGATCGCCACGGAGAACTTCAGCGGCTTGAGCCAGATGGGCGCGTTGACCAGCGTGCGATCATCTACCAGCAGCCCGAGCAGCGACACCGCGCAGAGCAGCGCCATGGCCCCGGCGAGCACCACCAGCGGGCGGTGCCACGACCGGAGCGTGACCAGCGGATTTCCCTTGTCTGCCATGGTTAACAGCCTGGCCGCGAGGGCGCGCGCGGGCACTGGAGCACGCCCCCGTCCGGAGGTGGGGCCGTCCCTACCGCGCCCCTGTGGGTAATAGTGCCGTCAGTACGACCGGCAGTTGTGCCGTTTGACCACACCCCCCTTCTTTCTAGCGTGACTTTCACACCGCGCGGATCACCGCGCCAGGGGAATTCGCTTCAGGAAGGAGGTGGCCCGTCGATGTCCAGTCCGGGATTCCAGGCAGATTCCGCTGCCATGACGCGCGCCGTCCAGGGTTTCGAGGAAACCGCGACGAACGCCAAGTCCACGATGGCCAGCTTGGAGTCCGAGCTGACCGAGGCCCTGCGCAACTACAAGGGTGACCAGGCCGTGGCGTTCTGGGACCTCCAGCGCCGGCTGCAGGAGAAGATGACCACGGCGGTCAAGGAGCTCGACACCATGTCGCAGCTCGTCCACACCAGCCACGCGAACTACGGCCGCGGCGACGCCGACGTCCACCAGAGCTTCCAGGGGGTCGGCAACACCCTCGAGGGCTCGGGCGTGATCCCCCGCCTCAACCCCTGACCCGAGAGGACGTACCGATGGCCGACGTCGTCGAAATCAACTTCGCCGCGCTGCAGCACAGCTCGGCGTCCCTGGCCGCCAAGGCCAAGGCGCTCACCTCGCAGCTCGAGCAGCTGCACCAGAACCTCCAGCCCATCACCGCCACCTGGTACGCCTCCGGCAGCTCCGCCGGTGACGCGGCGCGCCAGTCGGAGACCCGGCTGCGCCAGGCCACCGCGGACATCGTCGCCATCATCGCGCAGTTCGGCGGCAAGGTCGGCGAGGCCCACGACCTCCAGCAGCAACTGGAGAACCGCAACCAGGGGCTGTTCGCGGGCTGATCCGCGCCCAGACGTCGGTCGGCCGGTGCGGGAAACCCCCCGCTCGCACCGGCCGATCGGCTTTCCCTCATCCCCCCACGTGCGACGAGAGAGCCGGGACCCGATGCACGACCAGTCGTACTACGTCCACCTGGAATCGCTGAAGGACTTCGTGCGGGAGCTGGAGACCCAGATCCAGGCGATGTCCAAACCGAACGACTTCCTGCTCACCCTCGGCGACGAGCCGCTGCTGTTCGGCGAGTTCGGCGAGGCCGGGTCGCTGGCCGACGCCAACCGCGCCGCGGTGTCGGAGATGCAGGGCCTGCTCGACCAGGTCCGCAGCGCGATCGGGTTCGCGCAGGACGTCACGAACACGGTCGCCGACGGCTACGCGAACGCCGACCAGTCGGTGGCCGGCGACCTGCACAGCTCGGGTGCCGTCACCGGCCTGCTGGACCCGGTGCTCGGCCTCCTCGGCCTCGGTGACGGCAACGGGAGCAAGGGATGACCCACCACCACGACACCGCGCACACGAACTTCGCCGCGTACAGCCATCAGCAGCTGTACGCGATGCTGCAGGCCGGCGACCCGAACAGCGCGCGCCACGCCGCCGACAAGTGGAAGTCCGCCGCGCTGCACCTGCACGAGCAGGCCCACAACCTGAACTCCGAGCTCACCGAGTTCAAGGACCAGTGGACCGGTGGCGCCGCCGACCAGTACCAGCACATGATCGTCGACCTCGCGAACGGCATCTCCAAGGTGGCGCAGACCGCCGAGGCGATGAACGTGATGCTCGACGACGCCGCCGACGCGCTGGTCAAGGCCAAGAAGGAGATGCCGCCGCCGGTTTCGGTGCCGGACGTCTCCCCCGCCGACGTCGCGCTCGCAGTGAACCCGCCGCTGCTGCCGCCGGACGCCTCGCCCGCCGTGATGCAGGCCGCCGCGCAGCAGCGCCAGCAGGCGATCTCGAACGTCGAGGCGCAGCAGTCCGCCGCCAACGCCGCGGGCTCCGCGCACGGCAAGGCGATCGCGGTCATGACCACGCTGGCCGGTGAGTACAGCGTCGCCGAGGACTCGATCCCGGCCTCACCCAACGCCGTCCAGACGCCGGTCGCCCCGCCCGCCGGTGGTGGCGCGGGCAGCGCCGGCTCGCCCGGGCTCGTCGGCAACGGCACGACCGACCCCGGCGTCGTCGTCACGCCGACCGACGGGCACCCGCTGCCCGGCGCCGACGGCACCACGCAGCAGCCCGGGACGACCGTGCCGACGTCCAACCCGCTTTTCGGCGACATGTTCACCGCCGGGCTCGCCGCGGCCTCGGCCGCCGCGTTCGGCCGCTTCGGTTCGATCATGCCCAAGGTGCCCGGCTGGGCATCCGGCAAGGACCCGAAGGAGAACAAGGACGAGGCGCCCGGCACGAAGCTGGGCGGCGGCGCCGGCGTCGAGGGCGGCGCCGGTGGCGGCATCCCGATCGGCGGGGGCGACGCGCCCTCGATCGGCGGCGGCATCCCCGGCGGTGGCGGCCTTTCGGCCGGCGGCGGCGCGGACGCCCCGGCGGCGCACTCCGGCCTGGCCGGCGACGGCGGTTCGGGCAACGCGCTCAGCGGGCTCGCGGGCAGCGCGGTCGGGGCCGCCGGTGCGGCGGCCGCCAAGAGCGCGATGCCGATGATGCCCATGATGCCGATGGGCATGGGCGGCGGCGGGGACATGGGGTCCGGCCGCCGGATCCCGGCCTGGCTGGTCGAGACGGAGAACGTCTGGGGCCAGTCCGCCCCGGTCGCGCCGCCGGTGATCGGCGAAGAGCCGGACGTCTACTAGGAAAGAACGGAGGCGACCCGGTGACGGGATCAGCCACGGGTTACCGGGTCGCCCCCGCTCGCCTCGACACGGCGGCGGGAGAGTACGGCACGCGGGCGGAAGCGCTTTCCACGGCGCAGTCCGCCGTCGCGGGCGAGAAGGTGCCGGCCGCGGCCTTCGGGAAGGTCAACGAGGCCGCGGCCGCGGCCAAGACGTTCGAGAAGACGATGACGGAGCTGGGCTCGAAGCTCAGCGACCACGTCGCGCGCGTCAAGAAGCTCCAAAGTGGACTGACCGAGTCGGCGGCCGGCTACCGGCGGGCCGACGCCCAGGTCGCCGCGATGTACCGGGCCCTGATGCCCGAGGATCCCTTGCCCAAGGCCGGAAATCCGGCGGGCATCGGCGGCGCGGCCGACACCGGTGCGTGGGGCCAGGCCATCGCGGCCAACCGCACGAAGGTCTCCGACGCGCTGACCGCCGAGCGCTCGCGGCTCGCTCAGCTCACCGACAAGGACGAGATCGCGCGGTCGCAGGCGCGGATCAAGCTGTACGAGGACATCCTCGCGAACAACCGGCAGATCCTGAAGTTCGACCCGTCGGGCAACGGCCGGATCGCCGAGCTGGTCGGGCACATCGAGCCGGGGACGCGCAACGTCGGGCTGTTCGTGCCCGGCGTCAACACGCAGATGTCGAACTTCGACGCCTACGCCGGCCTCGGGCGCAGCCTGGTGGCCGCGGACCCGACCGGGCGCACCGCGATGGTCGTCTGGGCCGACGGCGTCTTCCCGCAGAACCCGGTGGCCCAGGGGCCGTCCGCGAGCTACGCGCAGGCGATGGCCCCGGACCTCAAGCACTTCACCGACGACCTGCGCGGCGAAATCGCGAGCCACGCCGGTTCCGACGTCACGCTGACGGCGATCGGCCACAGCTACGGCGGCGCGACGGTCGGGCTGGCCGAGACGCAGGGCCTCGACGTCGACCGCGTGCTGCACGTCGAGTCGGCGGGCATGGGCCACGGCGTGTGGTCGCCGTCGGACCTCCCGGCGAGCCAGGCGGGGGTGCAGCGGTTCTCGATGACCGCGCCGCTCGACCCGATCGAGATCGCCCAGGGCAACGCGTGGGGCCTGGAGTGGACCGGCATCGGCCACGGCGCCGACCCGGACACCTTCCCCGGCGTCACCGAGCTGGAGACCGGCCGCGACGCCTCCGGCAACGAGCTGTGGGGCCTCTCGTCGCACAGCGACGTGCTCAAGCCGGGCTCGGAGTCGTGGACGAACATGTACCGCGTCGTCACCGGCGGCCCGACCACGGCCAACGGCACCTTCGACCCGCATGGCATCCTCGAGAACGGCGTCGAGTTCCTCAACGACGGAGGTGTGCTGCGATGACCACCGAACTGGATCGCCTGGCGGGCGAGCTGACCGGCGTGATCGACAGCGTCGCGGCCGTCTTCGGCTCCCCGGCGGACCCCACGGTCAACAGCGAGCTGGACGTCGACCCGACCAACCCCGGCCACCTGCGGTGCTGGCAGTACGGCGTCCGCCTGGAGCAGGCGGGCGAGCCGGAACGCCGCCTCACCGAAGAGGTCCTCCCAACGCTGGAGCAGCACGGCTGGCAGGCCCACGACCGCAGCACGCCCCGCGAGCTGATCGCCCGCTTCAGCCGCGAGGGCGCCGACTTCACGGTCCACGTGGCCCGGGCCGGCCACGCGGTGGCGATCATCGGCTCAACCCGCCCAGTCCCCGCCTGACCCTCGCTCCCCCCGCCGTGTCGTCCCCCCGAGTACGCGAGTCGTCCACCCAGGTACGCGTGTCGTCCATCCGAGTACGCGTGTCGTCTACCTGAGTACGCGTGTCGTCCATCCACGTACGCGTGTCGTCCCTCCAATCACGCGTGATGCCCCTCCAATCACGAGTGATGCTTCCCCAATCACGTGTGATGCCCCTCCAATCACGCGAGATGCCCTCCCAATCACGCGAGATCCCCTTCTGATCACGCGAGTTCCGCCTCCGGTCACGCGAATCACGTCCCCGATCACGCGGGCTCCGCCCCGGATCATGCGAGTTCCGGCCTCCGTGCCGTGAACCGACCCTCTGGCTACGCGACCCGACCGTCCGAGTACGCGAGTCCGCTGTTCCGGTACGCGCGACTCGCGTGATTGAGCGCGTAACTCACGTGATTGGAGGGGCATCACGCGTGATTGGGAGGGCATCACGTGTGTTTGGAGGGACGACACGCGTACCCAGATGGACGACACGGCTTACGGGGTGAAGCGGGAGGGGCGCCAGCCCCGAGCGCGGGCCCGGCGGACCGCGGCCACCGTGACCCCGGCGGCGGCCGCGAGGGCCACGCCGGCCAGGGCGATAGTGCCGGCGGCGACGTCGGAAGCCGGACGCGCGGGGGCCGCCGCCGGGATCACCGCGGGTTCGGGGGCCGGGGCGACGGCCGAGCCCGGCGGGGCGACGTCGGCGGGGAGGGTGGAGGAGACGGCGGCGTAGGCGTCCAGGACTCCCCAGCCCAGACGCGGGTCGTGGGCCCCGGACGGCGGACGGTGCGCGGTCAAGGTGAGCCGGGTGACGACCTGGTCGCCGGTCAGGTTCGGGTGGTACGCGCGGACCAGCGCCGCGACGCCCGCGACGTACGCCGCCGCCAGGCCCGGGTCCGTCACCGGCCAGCGGTGCGCGACCGCGCCGCCCGCCCCGGCCGACGTGCTGACCAGCTCCGCGCCCGGCGCCGCGACGCCGACGTAGTCGCCCGCCTCGGTCTGCACCGGCTCGCCCGCCTGGTTCACCGAGCCGACGCCCAGCGCCCCGGACGTCGCCGTCGGGTACGTCCGCGCGCCCTGCTGGGTCGCCGTCGCCGCCGAAACGACCACCGCGCCCTGAGCACGCGCCCGCGCGACCGCGCCGGACAGCGCCGGGCTGTCGAACGCCGCCGGGACGGCCACGAGGATGACACCCGCGTGCCGGTCGACGGCCGTGTCGATCGCGCCGGCCAGAGCGCCCGGGTCGCCGCCGTCGTTGGACGAGCCGTTCGCCTGCGTGTAGCGGATCGGCAGCAGGTGCGCGCCGGGCGCGACCCCGGCGAACGTCGTGGACGGGTCGGGCTGGGCGCCGACGATGCCGGCCGCGATCGTGCCGCGGCCGTCGCAGTCGGTCGCCTCGGTGCCGCCGCCGCCTTCGAGCTGGCCGGGGGCGAACTGGGTGTTCTGCCCGTCGACGCCGGTGCCGATGACGGCGACCAGCTGCCCCGCACCCCGCGTCAACGGCCAGAGCCGCGCCGGGTCCACCAGCCGCTGCCCCCACGGGACGCCGCCGGTGTAGGTGCCGGACGGGTTCGCGCACTGCGCTTCAGGGGCCGCGAAAGCGACCGTGGGCGACGCGGTCAGCATCAGGCCCGCCACCGCGAGCACCGCCGGAAACCGCACCCCAACCCTCCGAACCCACGACAGAAAAGCCGGTGGCGGAAAGGAACTTCCGCCACCGGCAGTCTAACGGGGAAACACCGTTCAGCGAAGGTCCATGCCGAGATCCAACGCCGGTGACGAGTGGGTCAGCCCGCCCACCGACAGATAGTCCACACCGGACTCGGCGTAGGCCCTACCACGGTCGAGGGTGAGCCCACCAGAGGATTCCAGCCGCGTCTTCGGGGAGACGTCGTCGCGGCGCGCGACCGCCCGGGCGCACTCCTCCGGCGTGAAGTTGTCCAGCAGCACCTCGTCGGCCGCGGCCGCCAACGCTTCTTCCAGCTGCGCCAGCGAGTCGACCTCCACCTCGCACGGCAGTTCCGGCGCGTGCGCCCGGGCCGCCTCGAGCGCGGCGGTGACCGAACCGGCCGCGACGACGTGGTTGTCCTTGATCAGCACCGCGTCACCGAGCCCCATGCGGTGGTTCACCCCGCCACCGCAGCGGACGGCGTACTTCTGCAGCAGCCGCAGCCCCGGCAACGTCTTGCGGGAGTCCCGGATCGCGGCGCCGGTACCGTCCACTTCGGACACCCACGCGGCCGTCGCGGTGGCGACGCCGGACAGGTGGCAAAGCAGGTTCAGCGCCGTGCGCTCGGCGGTGAGCAGCCCGCGGACCGGCCCGCGCAGCACCAGCGCGGGCTCCCCCGCGACCAGCCGGTCACCGTCCTCGCGCCCGGCCAGCACCTCGTAATCGTCGCCCAGCACCATGTCGAACACGGCCAGCGCGACCGGCAGCCCGGCGACCACGCCGTCCACTCGCGGGGTCAGCTCGGCGACGGCGATCGCGTCGGCGGGCACCGTCGACGCGGTCGTCGCGTCGGGCCCGTACCGCAGGTCCTCGCCCAGCGCCGTCGTGACGACCCGCGTCACGTCGTCGACGTCGAGGCCCGAAGCCGCGATCAGGCGCAGGACCGGTTCGGAGATCGGGAACGTCATGCCACGCCCTCCAGGGGGATCGGGTCGGCCAGCACCGGCTGACCGGAGAGGCTGAGCCGGATGTGCTGACTGCGCCGCCAGGTCTCCGACGGCGCGGGGAAGTCGGTGCGCACGTGACAGCCGCGCGACTCGGTGCGCCGGTCGGCCGCGGTGAGCAGCGCCTGCGCGACCACGGTCAGCGCCGCGTCTTCGACGGCCGCGTGCGTCCACAACGGACTGTCCTGTGTCGACAAGTCGAGCACGGAACCGGCGGCCGCCAAGCCGTCCGCGTCCCGGCCGATCGCCGCGTACCGGCTCATCACGCGCTGCAGCGCGTCACGCTCGGCCGTCGGCGCGGTCGTCCACGACGGCAGCCGCCCGCGTGCCGGGTCGGCCAGCAGCCCGGCCGCGAGGTCCGCCGCGACGGCCTCCGCGACCCGCTGCCCGACGACCAGGCCTTCGAGCAAGCTGTTGGACGCCAAGCGGTTCGCCCCGTGCAGGCCGGTCCGCGCCACCTCGCCGGCGGCGTAGAGGCCGGGCACCGACGAGCGTCCGTCCACAGTGGTCACCACGCCACCGCACGAGAAGTGCGCCGCGGGCGTCACCGGGATCGGGTCACGGGCCGGGTCGAGCCCCAGCACCCCGCACGCCGCGAACACCGTCGGGAACCGCTGGGCGAAACCGGCGATCCCGGTGGCGTCGAGGAACACGTGGTCGTCGACCCCGCCCGGCGCCGTCAGCATCCGCCGGGTGATCGCCGCCGAGACGACGTCGCGCGGGGCGAGGTCGCCGAGCGGGTGGACGCCGCGCATCACCGATTGACCGGCGCCGTCGACCAGGGTCGCCCCCTCGCCGCGCACCGCCTCGGTGACCAGCGGGCAGCGACCGCGCGCGCCCGGCGTGTAGAGCACCGTCGGGTGGAACTGGACGAACTCGACGTCGGCCACCGTCGCCCCGGCCCGCAGCGCGAGCGCAAGGCCGTCACCCGTGGCGATCTCCGGATTGGACGTCGCCTGGTAGAGCTGCCCCAGCCCGCCACTGGCCAGCAGGACGGCCGGCGCCCGGACGACCCCCGGCACGCCGTTGCGGTCCAGCACGGTGACGCCGGCGACCCGGCCGCCCGGCGTGCGCAGCGCGTCGACGGCGATGTGGTGCTCCAGCACCGGCACCCGCGCCTGCCCGGCCTGCGCGACCAGGGCACGCTCGACCTCGGCGCCGGTGGCGTCGCCGCCCGCGTGGATCACGCGGAACGCGCTGTGCCCGCCCTCGCGGGTCCGGGCCAGCAGCCCGTCTCCGGACGAGTCGAAGGTTGCCCCGTCCGCCCGGAGCCGGGCGATCGCCGCCGGGCCGCCGTCGAGGATCGAGCGGGCGGCCGCCTCGTCGACCAGCCCGGCGCCCGCGGTGAGGGTGTCCTCCGCGTGCTTCTCGACCGAGTCGTCGAGGTCGTGCTCGTTTTCCAGCACCACGGCGACGCCGCCCTGGGCCCAGCGCGTGTTGCCGTCCGCGACCGCCGCCTTGGTGATCACCAGGACGTGCAGCCCGAGCGCCTGGGCCCGCAGCGCCGCGGTCAGCCCGGCGACGCCGCTGCCGATCACGACCAGGTCGGCGCGCGCTTCCCAGACCGGGGTTTTCGCCTGTGGGTCATTAACCGGCGTGCTCATTCGCCGCCGCCGGGCTGCCCGATCTCGATCATCCGCTGCACCGAAGCGCGGGCGCGAGACGCCGTTTCGAGGTCGACGTGGACCTCGTCGAGACCGTCGCGCAGGCACCGCAGCAGCGCCGCCGGGGTGATCATCTTCATGTACCGGCAGGACGCCCGGTCGTTCACCGCGCGGAAGTCGATGCCCGGCGCGGCCTTGCGCAGCTGGTGGATCATGCCGATCTCGGTGGCCACCAGCACGGTCTTGGCCTTGGTGTCGCGGGCCTCGTGGACCATGTCGCCGGTCGAGAGGATCTTGACCCGCTCCGGCGCCACCGCACCCTCGCCGGCCAGGTAGAGCGCCGACGTCGCGCACCCGCACTCGGGGTGGATGAACAGGTCCGCGTCCGGGTTCGAAGCCGCGCGCTCGGCCAGCTCCGCACCGTTGATCCCGGCGTGGACGTGGCACTCCCCGGCCCAGATGTGGATGTTGTCCCGGCCGGTGACGCGCTTGACGTGCGCGCCGAGGAACTGGTCCGGCAGGAAGAGAACCTCCTGGTCAGCGGGGATGGAGGCAACGACGTCGACCGCGTTCGAAGACGTGCAGCAGATGTCGGTTTCGGCCTTCACCTCGGCCGTGGTGTTGACGTAGGAGACGACGACGGCGCCCGGGTGCTCGGCCTTCCAGGCCCGCAGCTCGGTGCCGGTGATCGAGTCGGCGAGCGAGCAGCCGGCCCGCGCGTCGGGGATCAGGACGGTCTTCTCCGGGGCCAGGATCTTCGCGGTCTCGGCCATGAAGTGCACACCGCAGAAGACGATGGTGGACGCGTCGCTGCTGGCCGCGATGCGGCTGAGCGCGAGCGAGTCGCCGGTGTGGTCGGCGATGTCCTGGATCTCCGGGACCTGGTAGTTGTGCGCGAGCAGGACCGCGTCGCGCTGCTTCGCCAGGCGCCGCACCTCCTCCGCCCAGGCCGCGTTCGCCTCGACGCCGCCGAACGGCGTGAGACCTTCCGGAACCAACGTGGTGGTCATCTGGCCCTCCTGGACCTGTCTCCGGTTTTCGCCTTATAATCGAAAACCGTGCGAAGTCATCTTAACACCCAGACCCCCTTGGCCCACGAGGTTTTGGGAGCGGTCCTTCAAGTGCGCTCGGACACACTCCGGGTCCTGCTGTGGCGGCGCGCGCTCGACCCGCACCTCGGCCGCTGGTCCCTGCCGGGCGGGCGGCTGCGTCCCGACGAGGACGTCGAGACGTCGATCCGGCGCCAGCTGAAGGAGAAAGTGGACGTCCGCCAGCTGAAACACGTCGAGCAGCTCGCGGTGTTCAGCGACCCGCGCCGCGTCCCCGGCCCGCGCGTGGTGGCGACCGCGTTCCTCGGCCTGGTCCCCTCCGACGTCGATCCGGAGGTGCCCGAGGACACCGAGTGGCACGACGTCGCGAAGCTGCCGCGAACGGCGTTCGACCACGAGTCGATCGTGCTGCGAGCCCGCGACCGGCTGCGCTCGAAGCTCTGTTACACGAACCTCGGGTTCGCACTGGCTCCCGAGGAGTTCACGGTGTCGGCGCTGCGCGGGCTGTACTCGGCCGCGCTGGGCTACAAGGTGTCCGCGACGAACCTCCAGCGCGTGCTCTCCCGGCGTGGATTGCTGGTCCCGACCGGCCACACCGCGCCGCCGGGACGTGCGGGCGGACGTCCCGCGGCGCTGTTCTCCTTCGCCGGCAAAGGCATGCAGATCACCGATCCGTTCGCGGTGTTCAAGCCGCCGAACCGGTGACCATCCTGCGGGAGGACCGTTCTCCCCTTACCGTGGGACGCGTGACCGAGCCGGAATCGGAAAGTGACGCGACGACGACGATCCTGCCGTTGTTCCCGCTCCAGACCGTGCTGCTGCCCGGCACCCGGCTCCCGCTGCACATCTTCGAACCGCGGTACCGGCAGCTGACGGCGGACCTGGTCAGCGGCACCGTGCCGGGGCGCGAGTTCGGCGTGGTCGCCCTGCGCTCGTCACTCACCCGTGAAGTACGTGGTCTGGACCAGCTGTACGACATCGGCTGCAGCACGGTGCTGCGCGAGGCGAAACGCCTGCCGGACGGCCGGTTCGACGTCGTGACGCTGGCCCAGCGCCGCTTCCGCCTGCGGGAGCTCGACTGCACGTCGGCGCCGTACCTGATCGGCTCGGTCGAATGGGTCGACGACGAGCCGGTGGCCCCGAGCGGCGGCATGGCCGAGCGCCTCGCGGCGGTCGCCCGGACGGCCCACCAGCGCTACTGCGAAACGGCGTGGCGCAGCGACGACTGGACCGAGCCGGACGCCGACGCCGAGATCGCCGACCTGGCCTACCTGCTGGCCGCGGACTGCCTGCTGCCGCTCGAAGACCGCCAGCGGCTGCTGGAGGAACGCCACCCGCTGCGCCGCCTGCGCATCGCCTGCCGCCTGCTGACACGCGAAGCCGGCTTCCTGAACACGCTCGGCGCGGTGCCCCTGCCGCCGGGCGAGCTCACCGACCTGAGCCGCCCGGCCAGCCTGAACTGACGCGGGTCAGGACTCCTCGGACGTCCCGTTGCCGAACTTGTTCCAGACCTTGCCCGCGGCGCCGGACACCGCCTCGCCGACGTCGCTGAACACCTTCGTCAGCGGGTCGGCCGACGTGCTCCACGAGTCCTTGTACGACTTGGCGGCCGACTTCAGGTCGTCCTTCCAGTCGGACGTCGGCGCGTCGTCGTCCCGGCGCGGGTAGTCGCCGGCCAGGATCGCGCGGTACTCCGCCGACGCGGCCCACTTCTGCAGTTGCGCCGCGCGGACCACGGCGAACGGGTGCGACTCCGTCTCGACGTAACGCAGCTTCAGGAAGCTGTCGCGGATGTCGTCGACCGACTCGTACTCGGTGGCCTGCTGCAGGAACGACGGGATGTCGATGCGGGCCGGGTCGATGCCGCCGGCCACCTGGATCTGGGCGCGCAGCGCGGCCGTCGGGTCCTGGCTGCAGAGCAGGCCCGCACGGTCGCAGGACAGCTCGGCCTTGCGGTACCACTCGCGCAGCGCCGCGATGACCGCCCGGATGCCGAGCGCGCTGACCGGCGTCCACGACAGCGACATCTGCAGGCCGATCAGGCGCACCATGATCGTGCGGTACACCGTGTGCCCGGAGAGCACGTGCCCCATCTCGTGCCCGAGCACGAACCGCAGCGCGTCGTGGCTCATCAGCTCGACGAGCCCGGTGCTGACCCGGATGAACGGCTCGTCCATGCCGACGGCCGCCGCCTGGACCCGCGGGTCCTGGTAGACGAACACGTTCGGCACGGCGGGCAGGTCGAGCGTCTCGGCGCACTCGTGGCGCAGCCGTTCGAGCTCCGGGTACTGCTTCGGCCCGACGCGGATCGACGACGCGAGCGCCATCAGCCGCTCACCGCGCTCGTTGTAGAACCCCGAAACGGCCTTCACGACCTGCGCGAACCCCGGCACCGCGCGCAGCGTGGCGAGCGCGCCGCGGTCCACCGGGTGCTCGTAGGCACGCGGGCTGATGCCGGGAAAGCGGACGGCGTTGTGCCGCGAAACCTCGATGTCCTCGGTCACTGCTGGAACCCCCTGTGGTTTTCGAGGGGCCCAGCCTAGGGGCAGCGCTCGATCCAGGGGAATGCTTCAGCCGAGACGACGGCCGAGATCGTCCCGGCCGTTCCAGGTGGTCAAGAGGCTGTAGGTGACCGCGACGCCGAACGGGCCGGTGATCAGCACCCACCACGACTCCAGGCGCGGCGCCAGCTCGATCACCGAGCCGAGCGCGGGCGCGCTGGTGATCGCGTAGTGGCTGTTGGCCCAGCCGACGCCCAGCAGCATGGCCAGCACGCTCGCGAGCGCGACCCCGAGCACGGCGGCGAGGAAGACGACCGGGCCGCGGCGTTCGCGCATCAGCCACACGACGACGCCGACGACGATGCCCAGCCCGAGGGTGAGGAACCCGAAGATCGCGAGGTCGTCGAAGCGGTGCCAGCTCTCGAGCTCGAGGGCGCCCTGGGTGCCGTCGGAGCCGATGATCCGGACGCGCTCCGGCGGCGCGATCCGCGACCACAGGAAGGCGAGCGGGAAGCTCAGGATGCTGAGCGTGCCGAGCACGCTCACGGCGGGCAGCAGGTCGGCCTTGACGACGACCCGCGGCTGCCGCGGGCGCAACAGCACCGGCACGGACCACGGTCCCGGCACGGCCGACGGCCGGTGCGCGGGGCCCGACGACTCAGTCACCCGGTCTCCCTCCTGCAACACGTGCGACCGAGCGTAACCGGTCGGTGTGCGGGGGACGTCAGCCGCTGGCCGTGTCGCCGTGGCGGCTGCAGCGGGCCGTCCAGCCCATCGGGGTCACCTGGACCACCAGGCGCCGGGCGCAGTGCCCGCAGAACCTCGGCGGCTGCAGCTCCTGGCCCGGGATCCGGCAGGCCGGGTGGTCCGCGCCGCCCGGCCACTCCTGTCCACAGTGGACGCAGAACGCGAGCTCAGAGGCTGTCACTGACGGCCTTGATGGGCATCTTGAGCTCGTCCAGCATCGAAAGGTCCTCGCCGGCCGAGCGGCCGAGGCTGGTCAGGTAGTTGCCGACGATGATCGCGTTGATCCCGCCGAGCATGCCCTGGCGGGTGCCGAGGTCGCCGAACGTCAGCTCGCGGCCGCCGGAGAAGCGCATCAGCGCCTTCGGCATCGCCAGCCGGAACGCCGCGACCGTGCGCAGCGCGTCCTTGCCCTCGACGATCTCGTAGTGCTCGTACGGCGTCCCCTGCTGCGGGATGAGGAAGTTCATCGTGCACTCGTCCGGGCCCAGCTCGGCCAGCTGCGCGGCGAACTCGGCGCGCTGCTCGACCGTCTCCCCCATGCCGATGATGCCGCCGCAGCAGACCTCCATGCCCGCCTCGCGCACCATCCGCAGGGTGTCCCAGCGCTCCTCCCACGTGTGCGTGGTGACGACCTCCGCGAAGTGCGAGCGCGCCGTCTCGAGGTTGTGGTTGTAGCGGTGCACGCCCATCTCGACGAGCTCGTCGACCTGCTCCTGCGTGAGCATGCCCAGCGAGCAGGCGATCTGGATGTCGTTGCCGTCCGCGCGGATGGCCTGCACGCCCTCGCGGACCTGCGAGAGCAGCCGCTTGTCCGGGCCGCGGACGGCGGCGACGATGCAGAACTCCGTCGCGCCGGTCGCCGCGGTCTCGCGGGCGGCCTTGACCAGGTTCGGGATGTCGAGCCAGGCCGAGCGCACCGGCGTCGGGAACCGGCCCGACTGGGAGCAGAAGTGGCAGTCCTCGGGGCAGCCGCCGGTCTTCAGGCTGATGATGCCCTCGACCTCGACCTCGGGCCCGCACCAGCGCATCCGCACCTCGTGGGCCAGGGCCAGCAGGTCGGAGAGCCGGTCGTCGGGCAGCCGCAGCAGCTCGAGGATCTCGGCTTCACCCAGGCCGACGCCGTTTTCGAGGACCTGCTCGCGCGCGTAGGCGAGGACATCGGTGTCCGGGACTGCGGTCACGGGCGTCTCCTTGGTCGTGGTGGTGCGGAAAGCGTCTCTCATCGTGCACGAAGCGCAGTCGTGACGACAGCGACGCAGGTCACTTCTGGGCGGACGCCCGTCCGGTGAACAGCTCGGGGTCGAACTCGCCGCCGAACCACGGCGAGAGCCCGGCCCGCGCCGCCGCCAGGAAGTCGTCGGGCGACGCGGTGCCGAGCCCGGCGGGCAGCACGCCCAGCAGCGGCGCGCCGGCCGCCACCGGCAGGTCTTCGAGGTTGGACAGCGCCGCGAGGTCCGGCTCGGCCGGCCAGGAGCCGATGATCACCCCGGCCACGGTGAGCCCGCGCTTCGTGGCGACCTCGGCCGTCAGCGCGGTCGCGTTGAGCGTGCCCAGCCCGGCCTCGGCCACGACGATCACGAGCGAGCCGAGCGACCAGGCGACGTCCGCCAGGCTCGAGCCGGTGCCGTCGAACCGCACGAGCAGCCCGCCCGCCCCCTCGATCAGGGTGAGGTCGTGGCCGGTGTCCAGGTCGGACGCCGCCCGCGCGATCTCGCCCGGGTCGAGCGTCGGCAGGCCGCTGCGGCGGGCGGCGGCCTCCGGCGACAGCGGGTCGGGGTAGCGGCGCAGCTCGCGGGTGGTCACCTCGGGCCCGGCCAGGCGGGCGACGTCGGCGAGGTCGCCGGGCTCGTCCGGGCCGACCCCGGTCTGGGCCGGTTTCAGCACGGCCACCCGCTGCCCACCGGCCACGGCCAGCGCCGCGATCGCCGCCGTGGAGATCGTCTTGCCGACCCCGGTCCCGGTCCCCGTCATCACCAGCATCGTCACGGACCATCAACATAGTGACCCCGGCGCGAGGCGACCACGCGGGCGTCAGGTCTCGGGCACCACCACCGCCGCCCCGGCCGGCCGGAACGACCGCGCATCGCCGTCGAAAAGGTGCACCTGAGCGGCCCCGACGTCGAAGTACATCCCGGTCAGCTGCAGTTTCCCGGCCGCTTCGGCGGCCGCCACGGACGGGTACTCCCGCAGGTGCTCCAGCTGCTGCAGCACGTTGTGCAGGGCGAGCCGGTCGCCCTCGCGCTCCGGCACGGCGCCGTCGAGCATGGCGGCGCCGAGGCGGTGGGCGCTCGGTTCGGCGTGCCGGAGCCAGACCGACAGCGGCCCCGGCGGCGGGCCGTCGGCGAGCGCGGCCATCGCCCCGCAGCCGGAGTGGCCGCAGACGACGATCTCCTCGACGCCGAGCACGCCCACCGCGTACTCGATCGACGCGTTCATCGACGGGTCGGCCTGGCCCGGCGGGACCAGGTTGCCGATGTTGCGAATCGTGAACAGGTCACCCGGCCCGCTGGTGGTGATCAGGTTCGGCACGATCCGGGAGTCACCGCAGGTGATGAACAGCGTCCGCGGCCGCTGGCCGTCGGCGAGCCCGGAGAGCGTGTCCCGCAGCAGCGGCGCGGCCCGGCGGTGGAACTCGGTCGCGCCGCGGCGGGTCTGCTGGGCCGGGATGTCGACGCCTTCCACCGCCTGCCAGTCCGACCACGGCGCCAGCCAGCGCGGCACCGCGCGGCTCGCGGCGAACCGCGACCGCGTCGGGCGGCCGGCCTTGCCCTCGCCGAACCACGGGTGGCCGACCTCGTCGACGTCCACCGTGCCGCCGGCGCGCTCGTGCGCCTGCTGCCAGGTGGTGAGGCTCTCGAACGCGGCGTGGTCCAGGTAGTCGACGACCAGCTCCAGCCGCACCGGCACCCCGGCCGGGATGGCCCCGAGGACCTTGGACAGCCGTGGCACGGACAGGAACGTCAGGACGCCTTCGACGACGACGCGGTGACGGTCACCGTCGCGCTCGACGTGGATGCCGGACCAGACCGTACGGCGCAGCATCAGCGCGAGCGCCAGCCCGATCCCGGCGAGCACGCCGGTGAGCAGGTCGAACACCACGACCCCGGCGAGGGTGAGCACGTAGACGGGCAGGTCGCCGTGCCTGAGCGCGGTCTTCATGTGCCCGGGGTTGACCAGCTTCACGCCGACGTGCACCAGCAGCCCGGCCAGCGCGGCCAGCGGGATGTTCTGGATCAGCCCGGCGAGCAGCACGACGAACACCAGCACCCACACGCCGTGCAGGATCGCCGACACACGGGTCTTCGCCCCGGCGGCGACGTTGGTGGAGCTGCGGACGATGACGCCGGTGACGGGCAGCCCGCCCAGTGCCCCGGACACCATGTTGGCCGCGCCCTGGCCGACCAGCTCGCGGTCGAGGTTGGCGCGCGGGCCGGTGTGCATGCGGTCGACGGCGACCGCCGAGAGCAGGCTCTCGACGCTGGCGATCAGGGCGATGGACACGACGGCGACCGTGACCGCGCCCCAGCCGCCGTCGGGCAGCTGCGGGACGAGGTGGACGTTCAGCAGGTCACCGGGCAGTTCGACGCGCGGCAGCGTCATCCCGAAGGCGACCGACGCCACGGTGGCGAGCGCGATCGCGGCCAGCGGGCCGGGCACCTTCTGCACGGCCTTCGGCAGCCGCGGCCAGACCAGCAGGATCGCGATGGTGAGCAGGCCGATCATGGTGGCGGAGTCGTGGTGGGCGACGATCTGGCCGGGCAGCTCGGCGATGTTCTCGATGGCCGAGCTCTGGGCCTTGCCGCCGAGGATGACGTGCAGCTGGCCCAGCACGATCGTGACGCCGATGCCGGCCAGCATGCCGTGCACGATCGCCGGCGAGATGGCCAGCGCGGCGCGGGCGATGCGGCTCAGCCCGAGCAGGATCTGGAGGGCACCGGCGGCGACGGTGATCAGGCACGTGACGGCCCAGCCGAAGGTGCTGATGGTTTCGGCCATGATCACGGTCAGGCCGGCGGCGGGCCCGCTCACCTGGAGCGCGGAGCCGCCGAGCGCACCGGCGACGATCCCGCCGACGACGGCGGCGATCAGGCCGGCGGCGACCGGCGCGCCCGAGGCGAGCGCGATGCCGAGCGAAAGCGGTACGGCGACGAGGAAAACGACCAGGGAGGCCGGCAGGTCGTGGCGGAGCACGGCGAGGGGTCTCATGATCACCATGCAACCGGAGATCGTGTGAAATGTCCGCTATGCGCCACCCGATCGAGTGAACAACTGGCCATATTTTGCCCAAACGACACAAATCGGACGCCCGGTTAACCCCCCGTTCACGCCACTCCCCCTGCCCCCCAAAGGTTCCGAGCGCCCCAATGTGGCGTTGGGTGCATCCAACGCACCCAATGTGGCGTTCGGTGCGTCCAGCGCACCCAACGCCACATTGGGGCGCTTCGGGTCAGGACGTGAGCGAGCCCGCCGGGACGAAGCCGCGGGCCGCGTCGTCCAAAAGGGACACCTGGGCGGCTCCGACGTCGAAGTACATCCCGGTCAGCCGGAGCCCGCCGCGGTCCAGGGCCGCGGCCACCACCGGGTAGCCGCGCAGGGTCTCCAGCTGCTGCACGACGTTCTGCAGCGCGAGCTGGTCGGCCTCGGCGGCGGGACGCCGGCCGCCGAGCAGCAGCGGTGCCTCCCGGGCCCGGCGCTGCAGCGTCGGCTCGCCGTGGCGCAGCCAGGCACCGAGCTGGTGCAGGCCGGGGGGCGCCTGGCCGAGCAGCGCCTTCATCGCGCCGCAGCCGGAGTGCCCGCAGACCACGATCTCCGCGACCCCGAGCACCCCGACGGCGTACTCGATCGCCGCGCCGACCGACGAGTCGGCGCCGCCGTCCGCCGGCGGGACCAGGTTGCCGATGTTGCGGACCGTGAACAGGTCGCCCGGCCCGCTGGTGGTGATGAGGTTCGGCACGATCCGCGCGTCGCCGCAGGTGATGAACAGGGTGTGCGGCTCCTGGCCGTCCGCGAGGCCGGTCCAGGTGTCGCGCAACAGCGGCGCGGTGCGGCGCTGGAACTCCGACGCGCCACGGCACAGCAGCGAGCTCGCGGTGCGCTGCGCGGGCAGCGCGACGTGCTCGGCCTGCCACTCCGACCACGGCGCCAGCCAGCGCGGCACCACCCGGGCGGCGAGGCCACGGCGCACGGTCGGCGTGCCCGCGCTGCCGCGTTCGAACCACGGGTGGCCGATCTCGTCGACCGTCACCGGCCCGGCGTGCGCCTGCTGCCAGCCGCGCAGGCAGTCGAACGCGGCGTGGTCGAGGTAGTCGACGAGCAGCTCCAGCGTGACTTCGGCGTGCGCGGGCACCTCGGCGAGCACCCGGGTCAGCCGGGGCACGGACAGGAACGTCAGCGCACCTTCGATGACGACGCGGTGGGTGTCACCGTGCCGCTCGACGTGGATGCCGGAGAAGATCATCCGCCGCAGCATCAGCGCGAGCGCCAGCAGTATCCCGGCCGCGACGCCGGTGAGGAGGTTGACCGCGACCGCGCCGGCCAGCGTGACGACGTACACCGGCAGGTCGCCGTGCCGGTGGACGTCCTTGAGCGCGGCCGGGTTGACCAGCTTCGTCCCGACGTAGACCAGCAGCCCGGCGAGCGCGGCCAGCGGGATCAGCCGCAGCGTCCCGGTGAGCAGCAGGCACGCGGCGAGGATCCAGGCGCAGTGCAGGATCGCCGACATCCGGGTGCGCGCGCCGGCTTCGTAGTTGGTCATGCTGCGCACGACGACGCCGGTGACCGGGAACCCGCCGAGCGCGCCGGCGGCGACGTTCGCCATGCCCTGCCCGACCAGCTCGCGGTCGAGGTCGGTGCGCGGCCCGCCGCGGCGCTTGTCGACCGACACCGCCGACAGCAGGCTCTCGAGGCCGGCGATCAGCGCGATGGTGACGGCGGCGAGGGCGAACCCGCCCCAGCCGCCGTCGGGCAGCCGCGGCACGACGTGCAGCGACGGCAGCCCGGCGGGCAGGTCCACGCGCGGCAGGACCATGCCGGTCGCGACGGACAGGCCGGTCGCCAGCGCGATCGCGGCCAGCGGCGCGGGCACGCGGCGGACGGGCTTCGGCAGCCGCGGCCACGCGAGCAGCACGGCGAGGGTGACGACCCCGATCAGCACGGCCTGGTCGTGGTGCGCGGCGATCCGGGCCGGCAACGCGACGACGTTGGCGAGCGCCGAGCCCTGGGCGGTGCCGCCCAAGACCACGTGCAGCTGGCCCAGGACGATGGTGACGCCGATGCCGGCCAGCAGGCCGTGCACGATGGCCGGCGACACCGCGAGCGCGGCGCGGGCGGTGCGGGTCAGGCCGAAGAGGATCTGGAGCAGGCCGGCGGCGACGGTGATCGCGCAGGTGACGGGCCAGCCGTGGGTGGCGATCGTGTCGGCCAGCACCACGGTGAGGGCGGCGGACGGGCCGCTGACCTGCAGCGGCGATCCACCGAAGACGCTCGCGACCAGGCCGCCGACGACGGCGGAGACGAGTCCCGCGAGCACGGGGGCCCCGGCGGCGAGCGCGATGCCGAGGGAAAGCGGTACGGCGACGAGGAAAACGACTATCGAAGCGGGCAGGTCGTGCTTGAGGTTCTCCAGGAACGGCGTGCGGGACGGGGGTCCGGTGTCGTGCTCTCCACGAACGATCTCGATCATGGGGGCAGGATCGCCGATACCGCGCGAAAAGTCCGCTATGCAAGCATTTCTCGCGTTTACCTGGGTACGGGATCAGCTCCGTGCAGCCGCCCTTTCACACTGGCCGACTCCGCCGTTCGCGTGGTGTGGATCCTGGGTTTGCACGCTCAGCGACGATGAGGCCCCTTCGGGTCTCGTTGTGCGCGCGGTCACACCCGATGTGCTGAAATCCAACGTTTACACGGCCCCGGCGTCTCCTGCGGGTGATCACGCCTTCTCCGCCACCGCCAGCATGGCGGCGGTGATCACACCCAGATCGGCGTCACTCGTGACGTACGGCGGCATCGCGTAGACCAGGTCCCGGAACGGCCGCAGCCACGCGCCCTGCGCCGTCACGACGTCGGTCGCCACGGCCATGTCCACCGGGTGGTCGAGCTGCAGCACGCCGATCCCGCCGAGCACCCGCACGTCGACCACCGACGGCAGGTCGCGGGCCGGGGCGAGGCCGTCGAGCAGGCCATTCTCGACGCGGGTGACGTCCCGCTGCCAGGCCCCGTCCGCCAGCAGCCCGAGGGACGCGTTCGCGACCGCCGAGGCGAGCGGGTTGCCCATGAACGTCGGGCCGTGCGCGAGCACCGGCAGCGCGCCGCGCGAGATGCCGTCGGCGACCTCGGGCGTGCACAGCGCCGCGGCCATGCTCAGGTAACCGCCGGTCAGCGCCTTGCCCAGGCACAGCACGTCCGGCGTCACGCCCGCGTGCTCGGCGGCGAACAGCGCGCCGGTGCGGCCGAACCCGGTGGCGATCTCGTCGAAGATCAGCAGCACGCCGTGCGCCTCGGTCAGCCCCCGCAGCGCGCGCAGGTAGGCGGGGTGGTGGAAGCGCATCCCGCCGGCGCCCTGCACCACCGGCTCGACGATCACCGCGGCCAGTTCCCCGGCGTGCCGCGCGATCTCCTCGCCCAGCATGTCCACATAGGACTGATCGGGCGGGGTGTCGAAGCCGGACGGCGGCGCGGGTACGAAGACCTGCTCCGGCAGCACCCCGCGCCACAGCGAGTGCATGCCGCCGTCGGGGTCGCAGACGCTCATCGGCGTGAACGTGTCACCGTGGTAACCGCCGCGCCAGGTGAGCAGCCGGCGCTTCTCCGGCAACCCGCGGGAACGCTGGTACTGCAGGCACATCTTCGCCGCGACCTCGACCGACACCGAGCCGGAGTCGCAGAGGAAGACGTGCTCCAGCCCGTCCGGGGTCAGGTCGACCAGCGTCTTCGCCAGGGTGATCGCGGGTTCGTGCGTCAGGCCGCCGAACATCACGTGGCTCATCCGCCCGGCCTGCCCGGCGAGCGCGGCGTCGAGCACCGGGTGCCGGTAGCCGTGGATCGCCGACCACCACGACGACATCCCGTCGACCAGCTCCCGGCCGTCGGCGAGCTTCAGCCGCACCCCGCTCGCCTCGGACACCAGCAGCGAAGGCACCTTCGCCGGCATCGGCGCGTACGGGTGCCACACGTGCTGGGCGTCCAGGGCGAGGAGGTCGGCGGAGTCCATCCGCCGATTAAATCAGCGCAGCCGGACCGGCAGGGACTCCAGGCCGTGGATCAGGGAGCTGGGCCGGTAGACCAGCTCGTCCGGCTTCGCGTCCAGGGTGATGTCCGGGAACCGCGCGAGCAGGCCGCCCAGGGCGATCTCGGCCTCCAGGCGGGCCAGCGGTGCGCCGACGCAGTAGTGGATGCCGTGCCCGAAGGCCAGGTGGCCGCCCGCGGCGCGGGTGATGTCGAGCTTGTCCGGCTCGGCGTAGCGCGCCTCGTCGCGGTTGGCGCCCAGCAGCGAGATCAGCACGAACTCGCCCTCCGGGATCGTCACCCCGCCCGCCTCGACCGGCTCCACGGTGAACCGCAGCGTGGCCAGGTGGATCGGCCCGTCGAAGCGGAGGAACTCCTCCACGGCGTTCGGCAGCAGCGACGGGTCGTCGCGCAGCAGGGCGAGCTGTTCCGGCCGGCGAAGCAGCGCCAGCACGCTGTTGGCGATCAGGTTGACCGTGGTCTCGTGCCCGGCGACCAGCAGCAGGAAGGCCATCGACAGCAGCTCGGGCTCGGACAGCGAATCGCCGTCGTCGCTCGCGTGCACCAGGTCCGACAGCAGGTCCTCGGCCGGCTCGGCGCGCTTCTGCGCGATCTGAGCGGTCAGGTAGCCGAACATGTTCTGGGCCGCGGCCTGCGCGTCCTCCGGTTCCGACGCGCTCAGCAGCGTCTTCGACCAGTCCGCGAACTCCGTGCGGTCCTCGGCCGCGACGCCGAGCAGCTCGCAGATCACCGTGATCGGCAGCGGCGCGGCGAAGGACGGCAGCAGGTCGGCCCGCTCCCGCCCGGCCAGCGCGTCGAGCAGCTCGGCGGTGATCTCCTCGATCCGCGGCCGCAGCCGCGCCACCGTCCGGCCGGTGAAGGCCTTGTTGACGAGCTTGCGCAGCCGCGAGTGGTCCGGCGGGTCCATGTTGAGCATGTGGCGGCCCAGCGAGTCCTCGAAGCCGCCCTGGGTGGTCGCCCCCGACGGCAGCTTGGACTCGAACAGCGCGTGCGCGCGCTGGCTGTCCTTCCGCAGCCGGGAGTCGGCCAGCAGCGCCCGGGCCTGCGCGAAGTCCGTCACGATGTAACAGCCCAGGCCACGCGGCATCCGGACCCGGCGCACCGGCCCGCCCCCGCGCAGCAGCTCGGCGAACAGGTGCGCGTCCTGCGCGAAGTCCTCGGCCACTTCCACCGTCGTCATGCTTCCCCCTGGAAGTCGACCGCGTCAGCGTTCGGCGAGTGCCGCCACCACGCGATCGGTCACGTCCTGCCAGTATGCCCGCTGTTCCTCGCGCTCTTCCGCGCCCGAAAGCCACTCCTGGTGGAACCGCAGCGTGGTCTTGGCCCCCGAGCCGCTGAGGCGCACCTGGACCGTGGAGTCGTGGTCCCAGTCCTGCGGCCGCCAGGTGAGCCGGACGCGGTCGCCGGCCACGAAACTGCGGATCTCGCCGACCGTGCCGTTTTCGGTTTCGTACTCCGCGCCCGCTTCCCGCGGCAGCTCGACGCCGGGGCCCAGCCAGATGGCGACGCCCTCCCGGCTGACCAGGAAGTCCCAGACCTCCGCACCGGAGTGCGGCAGGGTGCGGGAAACCCCTATGTTCCAACCGACTTCGGCGGTCTTGCCCGTCGGAGAGTTGACTGAAGAAGTCATGCCCGCATCATCCCATCGGGGTACGACGAAAACCGTCCCCGGTCCGGGTGGAGGATCTCTTCCCGTGCGCTACCGCCCGATTTCCCCCGCCGTCCTGGCCGAAGAACTGACCGAGCGCATCGGCGCGCTCACCGAGCGCCCCCGGATCGCGGTCGCGATCGACGGCGCGGCGGGTGCGACGGAAACCACAGAACTCGCGGACGCCCTGGTCGAGCCCCTGCGCCTGCGCGGCCGCGCGGCCCTGCGCGTGTCCGCGCGCGACTTCCTTCGCCCGGCGTCGCTGCGCTTCGAACACGGCCGCACGAACCCCGACGCCCGCTACACCGACTGGCTCGACCTCGGCGCTCTCCGCCGCGAGGTGCTCGATCCCCTGGCCGGCCGCGGTTCCGGCGAGATCCTGCCCTCGTTGTGGGACGCCGAACGCGACCGCGCGACCCGCGCCGCCCGCGTGGCGGTGCCCAAGGGCGGTGTCGTCATCGTCGACGGCGAGCTGCTGCTGGGTGCGGGTCTGGCCTTCGACCTGGCCGTGCACCTGTGGCTCTCCCCCGCCGCGCTGCGCCGCCGGGTGCCGGACGCCTGGGCGGTCCCGGCTTACGAACGCTACGAGGAGGAAGCCGACCCGAGTGCGCTGGCCGACGTCGTGGTGCGCGTCGACGACCCGCGGCACCCGGCGCTCTACACGCCCTGACGGCTCGGTCTCAGCGGACGGCGGCCACCGGCTCGCCGTCCAGCAAACCGGACAGCCGGTCCGCCATCACGTCCCAGCGCCAGTTCTCCGTCACCCACGCGCGCCCCGCCTCACCCATCCGGCGGGCCCGCACCGGGTCCGCGAGCAGGCTGGCGACGGTCTCGCCGAGCTGGCCGACGTCCCGGCCGTCGACGACGTGCCCGGTCACCTCGTCCAGCACGGCTTCGGGCGCGCCGCCGGAGTTGCCCGCGACCACCGGCAGGCCGGTCGCGGAGGCCTCCAGGTAGACGATGCCGAGGCCTTCGACGTCGAGGCCCCGGCCGCGGGTGCGGGCGGGCATCGCGAAGACGTCGCCGGCCGTGTAGTGCGCGGGTAGCTCGGCCCACGGCACCGAGCCGGTGATGACGACGTCGCGCTCGACGCCGTACTCGGTGACCAGCTCGGTCAGCCGCTTGCGGTACGGGCCGCCGCCGACGATCAGCAGCGCGGCGCCGGGCACCCGTTCCTTCAGCTTCGGCATCGCGCGGATCAGCTGGTCCTGGCCCTTGCGCGGGACCAGCCGCGACACGCACACCACGGTCGGCCGGTCGCCGAGGCCGTGCCGGGCGCGGATCTCCTCGCGCGCGCCGGGGTCCGGCCGGAACAGCTCGGTGTCCACACCGGACGGCAGCAGCTCCAGCCCGGCCATCGCGCCGAACGCGGCGGCGAACCGGCCGCGGGTGTAGCGGCTGACGTAGGTGACGACGTCCACGGTGTCGCCGATGCGCCGCAGCGCCTGGCGCGAGCCCGGGAGCATGGACCAGCCGACCTCGTGGCCGTGCGTGGACGCGACGATGCGGCGTGCTCCGGCCTGGCGCAGCGGGTGCCCCAGCAGCGCCAGCGGCGCGGCGGCCCCGAACCAGACGGCTTCGCAGTCCCGTGCGCGCATGATCTGCTTCGCCCGGCGAAGCACGTCCGGCGTCGACAGCATCAGCGACGTCGGGTGCCGGACGACCTCGAACGGCGCCTCGGCGTCGAACTCCTCGTGCGATCCCGTCCGCGACTCCCACGACGGCGCGTAGACGACCAGGTCGTCCGCCGGCAGCCGGGTGGCGAGGGAGTTCAGGTAGTTCTGGATCCCCCCGGGCCGCGGCGGGAAGTCGTTGGTCACGAGCAGGGTCTTGAGCACGCCCCAGAGGCTAGCGGCCGCCACCTCTGTTCGTTCGGGGGTCCGGGTGGCGAAGCCCCCGGCCCGAGGCGGAGCCTCGGATGACACGGCGAAGGGGCGGCACCGCGTGTGCGGTACCGCCCCTTCACGTGCTCTCAACGGGTCACGACGTCGGGCGTCGCGCTCCCGCGTACTGGCTCTGCAGCGGCGAAATCTTCACGACGTCACCGGTGTCGGGCGCGTGCACCATCTTGCCGTTGCCGACGTACATGCCGACGTGCGAAACGGGCGAGTAGTAGAACACGAGGTCGCCCGGCTGGAGCTGGTCCCGCGGCACCGCGGCGCCGAAGGTGGACTGCTCCCGGCTGGACCGGGGCAGGGTGATGCCGGCCTGCTTGTACGCCCAGAGCATCAGGCCCGAGCAGTCGAACGTGCTCGGCCCGGTGGCACCCCAGACGTAGGCGCTGCCCAGCTTGCTCAGGGCCGCGTCCAGTGCGGTCTGGGCGTCCGCGGTCGGGGCCTTGAGCCCCGGAGGCGCGGAGCCCGTGTCGCGCTGCGCGGCCTTGTCGAGCGCGCTCAGGCTCTTGTTGGCCGCCTTGAGCTGGTCGATCTGGTCGTTCAGCGACTTCTGCTTGGCCTGGATGTCCGAGGTCAGCTTCGCCGCCGCGTCACGGGCGTCGGTCGCCCGCTTCGCCGCGTCGCTCGCCTTGGTCTCGGCGTCCGTGGCCTGCCGGACGGCGCCGGTGAGGTTGCCCATCGCGCCGTTCTTCTCGGTCGCGATGACCTCGAGCGCCGAGGAGCGGTCCAGGAAGTCCTGCGTGGACGTCCCGGCCAGCAGCGCCGACAGCTTGTTCAGCTGGACGCCGCTGGTGAACGACGCGCCGGCGAACTTGTCGACCTCGGTCTGGTACTTCTTCTGGTTGGCGCTCGCCACCGCGGCCTGGTCCTTCGCCGCGTTGACGTCGGTGGTGGCCTTGTCGAGGTCACCCTGCTTGGCCTTCAGGTCGTCCTGGGCCTTGAGCAGGTCCTCGTTGAGTTTCTCGGCCTGGGCCGCGAGATCGCGGTACTGCGCGAGCGCGTCCGAACCGGTGGGCGGGGCTTGGAGAACGGGGATGGGGGCGGCGGTGGCCGACGGCTGGGCCAGGGTGACGAGGGTGATCACCGAAGCCGCGGCGAGGGCACCTGACACCACGCGCCTGACTGGATGCGACTGCACGGTCGCGCGGGTCTCCTTTGCGTCTCGGCCGCCGAGGGGGACCGGGGCACGAAGAGGTCGGGGGTTCCTCTTCGCCGCTCGTCCCGCCGATCGCTCGTGTTCTCCCGCAACAGGTTTCCCGCAACAGGTGAAGCGCGCGATGGTGGTTCCGGCTCCCAGCTTCCCGACAAAGCTGCGTCCGGCGGCAATCTCGCGTCGCCGCCTACATCGACGGCCAGGGGCCACGAGATCTCGGACAGGTTACGAAAAGACCGCCACCACGTCCACCACCCCCGGCGCAAAAACTCTGCGTGACGCCGTTAAACACCATCGGACCAGCAGGGGAGAAAACATGTGATGGGCGTTACACGCTGGGGATATTCCCTTCGCCTTTTCGACTACCGACCGTTCACCTGATCCGATCGACCACTCGGCGCGCCGACACGAAACGGCCGTCTCAGGCGGTGCGCAAAGCCGGTCCCTCCACCAGACGGAGCCGGGGCACCATCCCCGCCTCGGCCAGCGCGTCCACGGCGCGGCGCTCGTCGGCGTCCCACACGACGGCGGGCGGCGCGCCGAGCAGGACGGTCACCACGCAGTCGTGACAGGAGATGCCGCGCACGACGCAGCGGTCGCAATCCACCACGACGTTCTCGATGTCGGATACGGAAATGTGCGAGACGTCCACTTCGGACAACTCGGGGGTGCCGGTCATGTGGTCCTCCTCACGTCGGAACAGCTGCCCCGCACGTTAGGCGGCACCACCGACAGTTTCCGGCGCCCAGATCGCCCCCAGCGCCCCCGATTCACCCGATCGGGTCCCCGGGGGCACGGAGACCTCAGACGCGGCTGAGACGCGACACGAGCACCACGGACGGCGCCACAACCGCCTTCGAGCAGAGTGGACACCCGGCAACCTGCCTGCTCGCAGCCGGATCCGAGCGTCCACCGCCCCGGAGGGCGGCCCAAGGCTGGTTCAGACGCGGCTGAGGCGCGTCACCAGCACCGCGGACGGCGTCGGGTGCGCCCCACCGCCACGCACCGAATCCGCCACCGCGCGATCCGAGGTCGCGACCACCATGGGCCGGCCCGCGGGCTCGGCCGCGACCAGGTTGCGGATCACGTCGTCGGCCAGCACGCCGCGGTCGGAGAATAGCACCCGGACCCCGCGCGGCACCGAGGCCGGGACCGACAGCACGCCGGCGCCGTCGAAGACCACCGTGACCTCGGCCGACGTCCGCGCGGCCAGCGCGGACAGCTGGTGGATCAGGCGGTCGCGCTGGTCGGCCAGGGCGAGCTCGGGGTAGCCGGTCTTGGTGACGTTGTACCCGTCGACGATCAGGTGCACGTTGGGCAGCGCGAGGTAGCGGTCCAAGGTGGACACGTCGGCGATCTTGCCGCCCTGGCCGAGGCCCGAGCTGGCGCCGCGGACCATGTCCGCCGGCCGGGCGCCGCGGGCGCCCAGGGCCAGTTCGCGGCGCAGGCCGGTGACCGCGCCGTCGATCGTGTCGACGAGCAGGGCCAGCCGCACCTCGTCGGCTTCCCGGGCCTCGCGCGCGGACTGGCGGGCGATCTCGGCGTCGGCGACCGCGCGTTCGGCGCGCTTGTGCTCGTTCGCGACGCGCTGGCGTTCGCGCGCGAGCTGGGCGTTGAGGGCGGCGATCTCCTCGGCACGCGCGGAGGAACCGCGTTCGGCCTCCGCGGACGCCACTTCGGCCGCGTCCTTGGCCTGGCGGAGCTGCACACCCTGCTCGCGCAGCCGTTTCAGAAGCTTCTCGACTTCGCCTTCACGCTCGCCACGAACACTCGCGGCGGACGCCCTCGCCTCGGCGAGCTCGGCGCGAACCTGGATCAGCTCGGCCTCGAACCGCTGGCTGCGGGCGAGCGCCGCGTCCCGTTCCGCGCGCAGCGAGTTCTCCTCGGCGTTCTTCGCGACCAGCCGGACGCGCCCGGCGGCACCGGACTCGCCGAGCAGCACGGCGGCCGCCGCCGCGGCGACCGACTCGGCGGCGTTGGGGTCGAGGGCGTCCGTGCGGTGCTCGCGCAGCCACTCGATGACGGCCGTGCGGAACTGGGACGACTCGCCCAGCGCCGCCAGCAGCGCGGCCCCGCCCAGCTTGGCGCGCTTGGCCGGCGCGAACTTGGCGACGGGCCGCAGCTGGCGGGGCACGTCGGTGTTCGGCAGCTTGGCGACGGCGGCCGCGGCCAGCTCGGCGATCCGGTCGCGGACCGGCTCCGGCAGGGCTGGCCAGGAGGCGGGTTCGGGCCGCTCGCCGGGGTCGCCCGCCTGCTCCGGGCGCGGCGCGACACCCGAGGGACCGGCGTGGTCCCCGGGCGGCTCCGGCACGAGCGGCTGCGGGTGCATTGGTCCAGGGTAGGCCCCGGCCCCGGATCCCGCGTCGCACGCCATGCGAACCCTCCGCGACCAGCCCGTCGCCGAAAATTGTCGGAGGTGGCCTCTAGGGTCGCGGCCATGCGTCCGGTCCAGGCACAGCTCGCGTTCGACGAGCTCGGAACCCCGTTGCGGGACACGACTTTCGTGGTGTTCGACCTCGAGACGACCGGGGCGGGCCCCGGGGCCAGCGAGATCACCGAGATCGGCGCGGTGAAGGTGAGCGGCGGCCAGGTGCTGGGCGAGTTCGCGACCCTGGTGAACCCGGGGAAGGTGATCCCGCCGCAGATCGTCTCGCTCACGGGCATCACGCAGGCGATGGTCTACGACGCGCCGCCGATCGAGGAGGTGCTGCCGGCGTTCCTCGAGTTCATCCGCGGGGCGGTGCTGGTGGCGCACAACTCGGGGTTCGACACCTCCCACATGCGCGCGGCCTGCGAGGGGCACGGGTACGTCTGGCCGAAGGCGACCGTGGTGTGCACGGTCCGGCTGGCCCGGCGGGTGATCCCGCGTGACGAGGTGGGCCGCTACAACCTGCTGGCCCTGTCGTTGCTGTTCGGGGCCCGCACCCGGCCGTCGCACCGGGCGCTGGACGACGCGCGCGCCACCGTCGACGTGCTGCACGGGCTGCTGGAGCGCGTCGGCAACCTGGGCGTCCATTCACTCGAAGAGCTGATGGGCTACCTGCCCGAGGTCACGGTGGCCCAGCGCGCGAAACGGCACTTGGCAGCGGACCTTCCGGCCGCGCCGGGCGTCTACCTGTTCCGGGGGCCGAAGGAGGAGGTCCTCTACGTCGGCACGGCGAAGGACCTGCGGCGGCGCGTGCGGACGTACTTCACCGGCTCGGAGGGGCGCAGCCGGATCCGGGAGATGGTCGCGCTGGCCGAGCGCGTCGACCACGTCGTGTGCGCGCACTCGCTGGAGGCCGAGGTGCGGGAGCTGCGGCTGATCGGTGCCCACCGGCCGGCCTACAACCGGCGCTCGAAGAACCGGCACCAGGGCTGGTGGGTGGGCCTCACCGACGAGGCGTTCCCCCGGCTGTCGGTGGTGCGGCTCCCCCGCCCGGGGGTGCTGGGGCCGTTCCGCAACCAGGCCGACGCCCGCACGACGGCGGACACCCTGGCCGGCGCCTCGGGCCTGCGGACGTGCACGCAGCGGATCTCGCCGAAGGCGCCCAGCGGCACCCCGTGCGTCCTGGCCGAGCTGGGCCGCTGCGGGGCGCCGTGCGCGGGCCGGCAGAGCGTCGAGGCGTACGGCCCGGCGGTCGAGTCGGTCTCGGGGCTCATCGCGGGCCTGGACGGCGCCCCGCTGCACGCCGCGGCGGCCCACCTGGAGCGGCTGGCGGAGGGCCGGCACTACGAGCAGGCGGCCCGCCACCGCGACGAGCTGGCCGGCCTGATCAGGGTCCTGGGCCGAGCCCACCGCCAGGCGGCCCTGGCCTCGATCGGCGAGCTGATCGCAGCAGGCCCGGACGGCGCGGGCGGCTGGGAGCTGTCGGTGATCCGCTACGGCAGGCTCGCCTCGGCGGGCGTCGCGCGCCGAGGGGTGCCGCCGATGCCGGTGGTCGAGGCGTTGGTGGCCTCGGCGGAGACGGTCATGCCGGACCCGGGCCCCCTGCACGGCGCGCCTCCGGAGGAGGTGGGGGTGCTGCTGAGGTGGCTGGCCCGCCCGGGAGTCCGCCTGGTCCGCACGACCCGCCCGTGGTCCGAACCGACGACGGTCGCCGGGTGGCGGGCATGGCTGGACCTGGTCACGGAGGCCCACTCCCTGGAACACGTCGGCTGAGAGCCGGGGTCTTCGGCGGGACATCCCGGCTGCGCGGCGCCACCGGCCTCGCAGCCGGAAACCAGCACTCAGAGCCCACCCCGAGTCAGGACAGGGCAGGGCAGGCCCTCGATCACCTCCGCGGGAGGCCCCAGTGAGCCGCCTTAACCGGCGGCCTGCCGTAACGCGCTCAGCGCTGCCCGGACTTTCACGGGAGCTTGCAGCCAGGAACCCAGGGCTCGGAGCCCCACCCCGCGCTCGGCCGCGATCCGCACCGTCACGAGCCCGGGTTCACGCAGCAGGCTCGCCCACAGAGCGCTCGCCGTCCCGCAGCACGTCGAGGATCGTTCAGCGGGCGCGCGGGCGGGCTCACTAGGATCGCGGGCGATACCCACAGACGAGTGTTGGAGGACCCAGGTGATCACCGCGATCGTGTTGATCCAGGTAGAGGCGGATGCGATCCCGGACGCCGCGCAGGCGATCGCCGACCTCGATGGTGTTGGTGAGGTCTACTCGTGCGCCGGGGACGTCGATCTCATCGCCACCGTGCAGGTCGCCGCGCACGAGGACCTGGCCGATCTGATTCCCGGGCGGATCGGGAAGGTGCCGGGGGTGCTGGACACCGTCACGCACATCGCGTTCCGCTCGTACTCCCGCGCCGACACCGAGTCGGCCTTCTCGATCGGGGCCGAGGAGTGAGCCCGGACCTGCCGCCGGAGCTGGCCGACGCGCTCGCGGCGGCCCCGGACGCGGCCGCGCTGTTCGAGGCCCTGCCGCCCTCCCACCAGCGCGAATACACGAAGTGGGTCGACGAGGCCAAGAAGCCCGAGACCCGAGTCTCCCGGGCCGGGAAGACCGTCACCCGACTGCGGGAAACGCACTGAAGGCCACCTCCCGACCGGGGAGGTGGCCTTCAGCGTCAGTACCGCCTAGTGGTCGGAGCGCTCCGACGCCGTCTCGGCGCTTTCGATCTCCGCGCGACCGTTCGAGTGCCCGTTGCCGTTCGAGTGACCGTTGCCATGAGCCCGCTCCAGCGCGACGGTCTCCTCGGCCGGGTCCGGCGACCAGAACGTGCCCGGGACGGCGTGGCCCGCCGACCCCAGCTTGTTCATCTTCTTCGGCACGGACGCGCCCTGGTACTCGAGCGGGATCGCGTGGCCGTGGCTGTCGACGCCGCCGAGCGGCTGGTGGATCTCGATGAACTCACCGTGCGGCAGCCGCTTGATGATGCCCGTCTCGACGCCGTGCTCCAGCACCTCGCGGTCGGCCCGCTGCAGGCCCAGGCAGAGCCGGTAGGTCAGGTAGTAGGCGACCGGCGGCACGAGCAGGACGCCGATGCGGCCGGCCCACGTCGTCGCGTTCAGCGAGATGTCGAACTGGTCGGCGATGATGTCGTTGAAGCCCGACAGCTCGATCACCATGAAGAAGCCCAGCGCCATCGCGCCCAGCGCCGTGCGGACCGGGACGTCCCGGGGCCGCTGGAGCAGGTTGTGGTACGCGGTGTCCTTGGACAGCTTCCGCTCGAGGAACGGGTAGCTGATGAACAGGCCGATCAGGACCGGCATGCCGATCGCGCCGGGGAAGAACACCGCCGGGATCGTGTAGTTCCCGAGGTAGACCTCCCACGCGGGCCAGATCCGGAGCATGCCGTCGGCCCAGGCCATGTACCAGTCCGGCTGCGAACCGGCCGACACCTGCGCCGGGTTGTACGGCCCGAAGTTCCACACCGGGTTGATCTGGAACAGGCCCGACATGAGCGCCAGCACGCCGATGACCAGCGTGAAGAACGCGCCGCCCTTGAGGGCGAAGTACGGCATGATCCGGACGCCGACGACGTTGGTCTCCTTGCGGCGCACCCCCGGGAACTGCGTGTGCTTCTGGTACCACACCAGCGCCAGGTGCGCCCCGACCAGCGCCAGCATGATGCCCGGCAGCAGCAGGATGTGCAGCGTGTACAACCGCGGGATGATCTGGTCGCCGGGGAACTCCCCACCGAACAACGCCCAGTGGATCCAGGTCCCGATCACCGGCACCGACAGCACGATCCCCGACAGCGTCGCCCGGATCCCGGTACCCGAGAGCAGGTCGTCCGGCAGCGAATACCCGAAGAAGCCCTCGAAGCAGCCCAGGACCAGCAGCAGACCGCCGATCACCCAGTTGGCCTCACGCGGCTTGCGGAACGCGCCGGTGAAGAACACCCGCAGCATGTGCACGGCCATCGACGCGACGAAGATCAGCGCGGCCCAGTGGTGCAGCTGCCGCATGAACAGGCCACCACGCACGTCGAAGGAGATGTCCAGCGTCGTGCGGAACGCCTGGGACATCTCCAGGCCCTGCATGTTCTTGAAGCTGCCGTGGTAGATGACCTCCTGCATGGAGGGGTCGAAGAACAGCGTCAGATAGACCCCGGTGAGCAGCAGGATGATGAAGCTGTAGAGCGCGATCTCGCCCAGCAGGAACGACCAGTGCGTCGGGAACACCTTGTTCATCTGGTGCCGCAGGCCCTTGGCCAGGCGATACCGCTGATCGGCGTCGTTCGCGGCGGTGCCCAGCGCCTTCTCGACCGGGCTCGACCCCTTGGTCGGCGTGGTGAGTGAACTCATGACTTACGCTCCCAAAAGGCCGGACCGATGGCCTCGATGAAGTCGCCTCGCGCGATCAAGTATCCCTCTTCGTCCACCGTGATCGGTAGTTGGGCCAGCGGACGGGTCGCCGGGCCGAAGATCGGCTTGGCGTAGTGGAGGGCGTCGAACTGCGACTGGTGGCACGGGCACAGGATGCGGTTGGTCCGCTGCTCGTACAGGGAGGTCGGGCAGCCGACGTGGCTGCAGATCTTCGTGTACGCGTACAGGTCGCCGAAGTTGAAGTCCTCCTGGCCGGACCGCTTGACCACCTTGGTGGCGTCGGTCGGGCGCAGGCGGATCAGCATGACCGGGTTGTCGACCCGGGTCAGCGCGGCGGCCAGCAGCTCCGGCTTGTCCTTCTCGGAGTCGCGGTACGGGAAGACCGTCTCCATCGCGCCGGCGTCGAGGTCCTCGGCCTTGACCAGGCTGACCTCCTGGCCCTCTTCCAGCGGCTTGCCGGTGTTGCGGCGCAGGTAGACCTTCTCGCCGGGGAAGTTCGGCTGCCAGCCGGTGTGCCAGAGGGAGTCGCGGCCCTCGGTGTCCTTCCACGGGTTCTTGATGAAGGACGCGAGCGGCAGCGCGGCGGCCGCGAGGCCCAGCGTGCCGGCACCCGCGATGGCCGAGCGCTTGATCAGCGAGCGGCGGGCGATGGTGCTGCGGCTCCCGGCGTCGGCCAGGTGCGCGAGGATCGTGGCGCGGTCGACCTCGGCCGACCCCTTGCCGTCACCGTCGTGGCGCTCCTGCACCGAGACCTCGGCGGGCACGAACTTCTTCGTGTACAGGATCACGCCGATGCCCAGGCCGAGGATGGCCAGGCCGAGCGTGAGCCCCAGCATCGGGGTGTACAGGCTGTACCAGAAGTGGCCGCTCTCGTTGTCCGGCGCCTCGTACTGCCACGGCCACCAGATCAGGGAGACGACGAACGCCAGCCCGGCCACCGCGGACAGCGCGAACCAGAACGCGACCAGGCGCTCGGCGCGCTTCTCCGCCCGGGTGCCCTCCACGGGCCACGGGGTCGGGTACTCGGCGATCTCGACGCCGTCGAGCTGGCCGCCCAGCTTGAGCAGCTGGTCACGGTCCATGTCCGCCAGCTCCGCCTCCGTCGGCGGCTTAGGCCCCTCGGCACTCATGCCTTCGATCCAATCCACAACGTCACGCCGATCAGCGCGGCGATCCCGACGATGAAGGCGATGACGCCCTCGGAAGCGGGGCCGACCCCGCCGAGGCCGTTACCACCCGGGTCATTGTTGCCGTCGGACACCGACTTCACGTAGGCGACGATGTCCTTCTTCTCCTCGGGCGAAAGCTGCCGGTCGGAGAACTTCGGCATGTTCTGGGGGCCGGTGAGCATGGCGGTGTAGATCTGCTCTTCGCTGGCCGGGTCCAGGTTCGGCGCGTACTTGCCCGCCGACAGCGCGCCGCCGCGGCCGGTGAAGTTGTGGCACGAGGCGCAGTTGAGGCGGAACAGCTCGCCACCGCGGGCCGGGTCGCTGCCGCGCAGGGCCTCGCCCTTCTCGGCGGGACGCTGGGCGCCGCCGCCGTGCGCCTGGATGAAGGCGCCGACCGCGTCGATCTCGGCCTCGCTCAGCTTCGGCGGCTTGCGCTCGACCTGCGCCTCCTGGCGCGCGGCGGGCATGCGGCCCGAAGAGGTCTGGAAGTACACGGCGGCGTCACCGATGCCGATGAGGCTCGGGCCGCGGTCCTGCACGCCCTCGAGGTTCGCGCCGTGGCACGCGATGCAGGTGTTGTTGTAGACCTGCTCGCCGAGGCGCAGCTGCGCCGGCGTGCCCTGGGCCTGCGCGGTCTGCGGCTCGGGGGCGAACACGGCGTACAGGGCGCCGGCGCCCACCAGCGCGATACCGAGCGCGAGCAGGCCGGCGAACCGCCTCCGCAGCTTCGACCGCGCGCGGTAGCGGCGCTCCGAGGACTTGGTGCTGGTGGTCATCTTGCGGCAACCCTTGCTGTCAGTTCAGGCCGATGGAGAAGGTGGTGGCGGCTGGCGGTGCGGGCCTCACGGCAGGAGGTAGATCACACCGAACAGGCCGACCCACACGATGTCGACGAAGTGCCAGTAGTAGGACACGACGATCGCCGACGTGGCCTGGGCGGGCGTGAACTTGCTCAGCTTGGTGCGGATGAGCAGGTACACGAAGGCGATGAGCCCGCCGATGACGTGCAGGCCGTGGAACCCGGTGGCGAGGTAGAAGACCGTGCCGAACGGGCCGGACGGGATCGTCATCCCCTCTTCCACCAGGTTGTGGTACTCGTTGGCCTGGCCGCCGACGAAGATCGCGCCCATGATCAACGTGATGATGTACCAGCGGCGCAGCCCGTAGACGTCACCGCGCTCGGCGGCGAACACGCCGAACTGGCACGTCAGCGACGACAGCACCAGGATCACCGTGAACGGGATCGCGTACGTCACGTTGAGGTGGAACGGTTCGCCGTGCAGCGGTGGTGGCCACGCGCCGGTGGAGTTCTGCGCCTTGACGGTGAAGAACATCGCGAAGAGTCCGGCGAAGAACATCAGTTCGCTGGACAGCCACACGATGGTGCCGACACTGACCATGTTCGGCCGGTTCAGCGAGTGAACCCGCTGACTGATGGTGGGAGCTGCCGTTGTCACGCGTCGCATTATGTCCTCTCGCACCACCGCTCCGCCGGGTGGGTCCACGGCGAGCCGTCTGCGTTACCGATCACACCGGATGCCCGGGAAGGTGAGAGCTACTCATGGGTTTACTCGACCGGCTGCGTGACCTGGTCAAGAAGGGCGAAACCGCTGTTCTGACGCCTGATACGCCGGGTTTGAAGATCGTCGCCGAGGCCTTCGACCCGGTCGTCGCGGACTCCGCCGTGCTCGCCGGTTCACCCTCCTGGGTCAGCGCGGCACCGGCCGTTCTGCGGCACCACCTGCTGCTCCCGCCGGGCCGGCTGGCCGAGGCGGCGGCGGTCCTCGCCCAGGACGGCTACGAGCTGCGAGAAGAGTCACCCGATGGGGGTCTGACGCGGGTGCTCGCGGTCCGCGTCCAGGTGCTCGACGCCCTCCACTGCGCCCAGGAACGGTCCCGGATGGCGGGCCTCGCGCAACGACTGGGCGGCGACGCTCTCGGCTGGGACGCGCTCCAGCCGGAGGCGCCCGCGTGATGTCGGTCTCGGCCGATACGATCGAGCAGCAAGCTGGTGACGAAACGGAGGCGCGCTCAATGGCCGAGCAGTCGATGCGGGTTCTGGTGTTCAGCCACAAGGCGGAGGTGCGCGAGGCGATCGTGAACGCGGTCGGCCGGCGCCCGGCGGCCGACGTGGGCCGCGTGGACTACGTCGAGGCGGCCGGCATCGCCGACGTGCTGTCCGAGGTGGACGCCGGGAACGTCGACCTGGCGATCCTGGACGGCGAGGCCCAGCCCACCGGCGGCATCGGGCTGTGCCGCCAGCTGAAGGCCGAGATCGGGGCGGGGGCGGGCCGGGCCGGCAAAAACACGGTCTGCCCGCCCATCGTGGTGGCCGTGCGGCGGCGGGACGACCGGTGGCTGGCCACCTGGTCGCAGGCGGACGCCGTGCTGGTGCACCCGCTGGACCCGCTGACCGCCGCGGAGACCGTCGCCGACGTGCTGCGCGCGCGACGGGTCCCCGTCGTGAACGGCTGAGCCCGGTGACCACCCCGGTCCCCCGCACCTGGCCGCCGCTGCTCAAGCAGCTCATCGCACGCGTCGACCTGTCCGAGGACGACACGGCGTGGGCGATGGACCAGATCATGAGCGGCGCGGCGAGCCCGGCCCGGATCGCCGGGTTCGCGGTCGCGCTGCGCGCCAAGGGCGAGACGCCCGCGGAGATCGCCGGCATGGCCGCGACGATGCTGGCGCACGCCCGCCGCGTCGAGCTGGACACCCCGGCCGTCGACATCGTCGGCACCGGCGGCGACGGCTCGAACTCGGTGAACATCTCGACGATGGCGACGATCGTCACGGCGGCGGCCGGCGCGCCGGTGGCCAAGCACGGCAACCGCAGCGCGTCGTCGAAGTCCGGGGCGGCGGACGTGCTGGAGACCCTCGGCGTGCGGATCAGCCTGCCGCCGGAGGAGGTCCGGCGCAGCCTCACCGAGGTCGGCGTCGGGTTCTTCCTGGCCTCGGCGTTCCACCCGGCCCTGCGCCACGCGGGCCCGGTGCGGTCCGAGCTGGGCGTGCCGACGACGTTCAACCTGCTGGGCCCGCTGACCAACCCGGCCCAGCCGGGCAGCGCCCTGATCGGCTGCGCCTACCAGGACAAGACGCGGGTGCTGGCCGAGGTCTTCGCCCGGCGCGGCACGCGGGCCCTGGTGGTCCGCGGCGACGACGGCCTCGACGAGATCACCACCACGACGACGTCGACGATCTGGGTGGTCGACGGCGGCGAGGTCACCGAGCGCTCCTTCGACCCGGCCTCGGTGGGCGTTCCCCGGGCGACGGCGGAGGACCTGCGCGGCGGCGACGCGGCGGCGAACGCGGAAGTGGTCCGCGAGCTGGTGGGCGGCAAGCCGGGCCCGGTCCGCGACGCGGTCCTGATCAACGCGGCGGCGGCCCTGGCGGCCTTCACGGGCTTCTCGGCGTCCCTGGAAGACGACCTGCGAGCGGGCTTGGTGCGAGCGGCCGAGGCCATCGATTCGGGAGCGGCAGCGGCCCTGCTGGACCGCTGGATCGCGTTCCAGTAGCCGGACGCGTCAGCCGCGGAAGGCCGTGCGGTACGACGTCGGGCTCGTGCCCCTCAACCGGGTGAACTGGTGCCGCAAGGCGGCTGCCGACGCGTAGCCGCACGCCACCGCGATGTCCTCCACCGACAGCCGGCCCTCCTCCAGCAGGGCCTGGGCGCGGTCCAGGCGGCGCTCGGTCAGCCAGCGGTGCGGGGTGGTGCCCGTCGCGGCCGAGAAGCGGCGCAGGAACGTCCGCTCCCCCAGGCCGCTGCGGCGGGCCAGCTCCGCCACCGTGAACGGCTGGTCCAGCCGCCGCTCCACCCACTCCAGCGCTTCGGCCACCACCGAGTCGTCCGGCAAGGACGGCACCGGAGCCTGGACGAACTGGGCCTGGCCGCCGGCGCGGAAGGGCGCCGCCACCATGCGGCGGGCCAGCGTCGTCGCCGCCGTGACGCCGCGCAGCCTGCGGACCAGGTGCAGGCACAGGTCGACCGCCGCGACCGTGCCCGCGCTGGTCAGGATGCCGTCGTCGTCCGCGTACAGCGCCTGGGGATCCACGAGCGCCGTCGGGAACCGGTCCCGGAACTCCGCTTCGTACACCCAGTGGACGGTGCAGCGGCGGCCGTCGAGCAGGCCCGCGTACCCCAGCGTGAACACGCCCGCGCAGAACCCCGCCACCCACGCGCCCCGCGCGGCCGCGTCGCGCAGGACGTCCAGCACCGGCGCCGGTGGCGGCGCGGTCCGGGGCGCGCACGTGGGCACGATCAGCAGGTCCGCCGACGCCGCGAAGTCCAGGTCGGCCAGCCCGGCCAGCCCGAACCCCGACCAGCTGGCGATCGGCGCGCCGCCCGGCGAGCAGACGGCGAAGTCCCAGCCCTCGATGCCGTCGGCGCTGCGGTCGGTGCCGAACACCTCGCAGGCGACGCCCAGCTCGAACGGCGAAACGTGGTCGGCGAGCACCACCGCGACCCGGTTGACGTCCATCGGCCGAGTGTGTCACAAGTTTTGCGGCCGTTGTCATCTCTGACACTGGTCGTGCGCGACGTCCGCGACGAACGTGGTTGCCATGATGAATTCGGAAACCCGCCCGCTGCTCCAGTGGTCCGCGGCGATGGCGATGTCCGGGACGATCGGCGCGGTCGTCCTCGAAAGCGGCGCGGCCGCACCGGCGGTGGCCTTCGCCCGCTGCTTCGTCGGCGGGACGCTGCTCGTGCTCTGGTGCCTCGCGCGCGGCTGGCTGCAGGCCTGGCGGCCGACGCGCCGCGACCTCGGCCTCGCCGTGCTGGGCGGGCTCTTCCTGGTCGGGAACTGGGTACTGCTGTTCGCTTCCTACGCGCTGTCGTCGATCTCGGTCAGCACGGTCGTCTACCACACCCAGCCGCTGATCCTGGTCGGTCTGGCGGCGGCGTTCCTCGGCGAGAAGTTCGCGAAGAGCACCCTGGTCCGGGCCGGGATCGCGTTCGGCGGTGTGGCACTCATCTCCCTGTCCGCCCACGGTGAGGACGGCAGGCCGGTGCGGCTCGCCGGGATCGGCCTCGCGCTCGGCGCGGCCGTGCTCTACGCCGGCGCGTCCTTCGTCGCGAAGCAGCTGAAGCACATCCGGCCGCACCTGCTCGCGGCCGTGCAGACCACGGTGGGCGCGCTGGTGCTGGCACCCGTGCTGCTGGTGACGCCGCTGCCGTCGACGACGTCGGGGCTGCTCTGGCTGGTGCTGCTCGGCACGGTGCACACCGCGCTCATGTACGTGCTGATCTACGCCAGCATCGGCAAGCTGCCCACGACGACGGTGGCGCTGCTGTCCTACGTCTACCCGGTGGTCGCCGTGCTGGTCGACATCGCCTTCTACGGCCACCGCCCGGCCTGGCCGGAGGCCGTCGGCATGCTCGCGGTGCTGGCCGCCGCCATGGCACCCCGGCGCACGAAAACCGGCCGCCCCGCTGTCGAGCAGCGTGACGGCCGGTCAGCAAAGCCTGAGATCAGTCGTGGGACGGACCCGTGTGGTACTCGAACACCAGCCCGCCGATCGTGATGAGCAGCGCGACCAGGGCGATCACCAGCAGCCAGATGTGGAAGAACGCCAGCGCGAGGGCGGCCAGGGCGGCGGTGGCCGCCATGCTGACCGGCCAGTAGCTGCCCGGGCTGAAGAAGCCCAGCTCACCGGCACCGTCGCTGATCTCGGCGTCCTCGCGGTCCTCCGGGCGCGGTTCGATGCGGCGGGCGACGAACTGCATGTAGCTGCCCGCGAGGAACGCGAGCCCGCCGGTGAGGAACAGCGCCACGATGCCGACCGGCTCCGCGTGCTTGTCGAACGTCAGCGTCGCGGTCATCACCCAGTACACGGCCGCCATGACCACGGCGAAGATCGCCACGATGAAGAAAATCCGCGCTTCGACCTTCATGGGTCTTTCCTACTCCTGTTGTCTGCTGGCGTCAGTTCGACGCGGTGCGCGCCGTGCGGTCGGTGTTGAACGGCTGCGTGGTCACCGCGTGCGGGGTGCACAGCTCGCCGCAGTTCATCTTCGCCAGCGCCTCGGACGCGGTGAACGACTGGCCGGTGGCCGGGTTCTCCTGCTTGCGCAGCGCGATGTACTGGTCGAACTTGTCCGCAGACAGGGCGCGGACCTCGAAGTTCATCACCGAGTGGTAGGTGCCGCACAGCTCCGCGCAGCGGCCGACGAAGGAGCCTTCGCGGTCGATGGTGTTCTGGAAGGAGCTGTCCTGGTTGTTCTTGTCCGGGTTCGGCATGACGTCCCGCTTGAAGTGGAACTCCGGGACCCAGAACGAGTGGATGACGTCCGTGGAGAGCAGGTCGTACTGGACGACCTTGCCGACCGGGAGCACCAGCAGCGGGATCTCACCCGAGGAGCCGACCGTGCTGACCTGCTGGCCGTCGGCCTTCTTCGCGGTGTCGTTCTCGTACTTGAACTCCCAGTTCCACTGGAAGGCGACGACCTGGACCTTGACGTCCGGGTTGTCGATCTTCTTCAGGACGTTGTTCTCCGTCGTCGCGGTGAAGAAGAACAGGACGACGACCATGATCGTCGGGACGACGACCGTGAACAGCTCGAGCGGGATGTTGTACTGGAACTGCCGGGGCAGCTCCTCCGGCTCGCCGTCCACCGTCTTCTTCTTGCGGTGGAACGTCGCGGTCCAGAAGATCAGGGCCCACACGATGACGCCGACGACCAGCGCCGCGACCACGGTCCAGGTCCAGAGGTTGCGCATCTGGTCGGCCTGCTGCGTGACGCCCACCGGCCAGCCGAACCGGAGGATCTCGTCGCCGGAGCAGCCCGTCGCGGTCAGCGCGACCAGCACGGCCAGCGCGGCAACGCGCACGGTCCGCTTACCCGGGGTGCGCTCGGGTTTTCCCACTGCGCCTCGCCCTTTCACCCAGAGCCTCCTACGACCGATCTTTGTGACAGGGCGGAGCCTAGCCGAGTTGGCGTGGTCCGCTGACCAAGGGGTAACACTCGACGCGCGTGGTCCTCGCCACGGCGCGCCCGGCATACTGGGCGCTCCCCAGCCCCGCGAAGACCCCTGAAGGTGTGTGAGTACCCGTGTGCGGCCTGCTTGGACTGATCTGCGCGACCGAGACCGGTGCGGCGAACGCGCGTGACGCCGTCGGCGCGGCGATGCGCTGCCAGCGCCACCGCGGCCCCGACGAGCAGGACACGTGGGCCGACGCCGAGGTCGTCTACGGCTTCAACCGGCTCGCCTTCATCGACGTCGAGCACTCCCACCAGCCCCTGGTCTGGGGGCCGCCGGAGGCGCCGGGCCGGTACACGATGAACTTCAACGGCGAGATCTACAACTACCAGGAGCTGCGGGCCGAGCTCGCCGAGAAGCACGGCGCGAAGTTCGAGACCGAGGGTGACGGCGAGGCCATCGTGGCCGGCTACCACTACCTCGGCGCCGACTGGGTGAAGCGGCTCCGCGGCATGTTCGCCTTCATGATCTGGGACTCGCAGGAGAAGCGGGTCTTCGGCGCGCGCGACCCGTTCGGGATCAAGCCGCTGTTCTACTCGGCCGGCCCCGGCGGCGTGGCGTTCTCCAGCGAGAAGAAGAGCCTGCTGGAGCTGTCGGACACCCTGGGCGTCGCGCAGGAGCTGGACCGCAAGGCGCTGCAGCACTACCTGGTCCTGCAGTACGTGCCCGAGCCCGAGTCGCTGCACACCGCGATCCGCCGCGTCGAGTCCGGGACGTCGTTCGAGGTGGTCCCCGGCGGTGAGGTGAAGTTCACCCGCTACTTCCACCCGCAGTTCGCGACCAAGCCGGTCAACGGCGCCGCCGAGGCCGAAGCGCTGTACGAGCGCATCGCCGACGTGATGCGCGACTCGGTCGGCAAGCACATGATCTCCGACCCGGACGTCACGGTCGGCGCGTTCCTCTCGGGCGGCATCGACTCGACGGCCACCGCCACGCTGGCCAAGGAGCACAACCCGAACCTGATCGCCTTCACCACCGGGTTCGAGCGCGAGGGGTACTCCGAGGTCGACGTCGCCGCCGAGTCGGCCGCCGCGATCGGCGTGAAGCACGTGGTCCGCACGGTGTCGGCGGACGAGATGATGGAGGCCCTGCCGCTCATCGTCTGGTACCTCGACGACCCGGTGGCCGACCCGGCGCTCGTGCCGCTGTGGTTCATCGCGCGCGAGGCCCGCAAGCACGTCAAGGCGGTCCTTTCGGGTGAAGGCGCCGACGAGCTGTTCGGCGGGTACACGATCTACAACGAGCCGATCTCGCTGGCGCCGTTCGAGAAGATCCCGGACGGCATGCGGAAGCTGATCGGCAAGGTCTCCACGAAGATCCCCGAGGGCACCCGGGGCAAGGACCTGCTGCGCCGCGGCGCGCTGCCGCTGGAGGACCGCTACTACGGCAACGCCCGCAACTTCCGCGACGACCAGCTGCGCCAGGTCCTGAAGACCTACCAGGAGGGCGTCGGCTTCAAGGACGTCACGGCGCCCTGGTACGACGTCTCGCGCGGCTGGGACCCGGTGGCCCGGATGCAGCACGTCGACCTCTACACCTGGCTGCGCGGCGACATCCTCGTCAAGGCGGACAAGGTGACCATGGCGAACTCGCTCGAGCTGCGGGTGCCGTTCCTCGACGCCGAGGTGTTCAAGGTCGCCGCTTCCATTCCGCTGGACCAGAAACTGGCCCACAACACGACGAAGTACGCGCTGCGCCAGGCGCTGGCGAAGATCATCCCGGCGCACGTGCTGAACCGCCGCAAGCTCGGCTTCCCGGTGCCGATCCGGCTGTGGCTGCGCAACGAGATGTACGACTGGGCCAAGGGCATCATCAGCGACTCGAAGACCGAGGAGCTGCTGGACAAGAAGGCGATCCTGGCGCTGCTCGAAGAGCACAAGGCGGGCCAGCTGGACCGCAGCCGCCAGCTGTGGGCGCTGATCGTGTTCATGCTGTGGCACGGCATCTTCGTGGAGCACCGGATCAAGCCGGAGATCCCGGAGCCGGTGTACCCGGTCAAGCTCTGACCGTCCGTTGTAGACGGTCTTGACGCGAAAGGCCCCCGCACCGGTGGTGCGGGGGCCTTTTCGTGCCGGTCAGGCCGGCAGGACCGCCGAGATCTCGTCGGCGGCGTCCGGCCCGAAGGCCTCGCCGATGCGGGCGAGCGCGTCGGCGCGGTCGAACGTCCACTCCTGGGTGCCGACCGTCTCCAGCACCAGCACCGCGATGAGCGAGCCGAGCTGGGCGGACCGCTCGACGCCGAGACCGCCGTCGAGGCCGGCCAGGAAGCCCGCGCGGAAGCCGTCGCCGACGCCGGTCGGGTCGGCCTTGGCGCGCTCGGGCACCGCGCCGATCTGCAGGGCGACGCCGTCCTTGCCGACGATCTCGACGCCCTTCTCCCCCAGCGTCGTGATGCGGACGCCGACCTGGTCGAGGACGTCGGCCTCGGTCCAGCCGGTCTTCTGGAGCAGCAGCTCCCACTCGTAGTCGTTGCTGAACAGGTACTTCGCCCCGGCGACGAACGTCCGCGCCTGCTCCCCGCTCATCCGGGCCAGCTGCTGCGACGGGTCGACGGCGAAGGTGTAGCCGCGCTGGCGGCACTCCTCGGCGTGGCGGACCATGCCCTCCGGGTCGTCCGGGCTGATGAGCACCAGGCTCAGCTCGCCGGCGCGCGCGGCGATCGGGGCCAGCTCGATGTTGCGGGACTCGGCCATCGCGCCCGCGTAGAACGTCGCGATCTGGCAGAGGTCCTCGTCCGTGGTGCAGACGAACCGCGCGGTGTGCGCGGTCTCGGAGACGTGCACGCCCGAGGTGTCGACGCCGTGGCGCTCCAGCCACGAGCGGTAGTCGGCGAAGTCGGCACCGACCGCGCCCACCAGCACCGGCGCGACACCCAGCACGCCGAGGCCGAACGCGATGTTCGCGCCGATCCCGCCGCGCCGCACCACGAGGTCGTCGGCGAGGAAGCTCAGCGACACCCGGTGGAGTTGCTCGGCGACCAGCTGTTCGGCGAACCTTCCCGGGAAGTGCATGAGGTGGTCGGTTGCGATACTGCCGGACACTGCGATCCTGGCCCTGTCTGCCACCGGCTGCTCCTTTGTGGTCGACCTCACGGCAAACGGCACGAAGCTACCCCTGGGTCATGACCCATCCGGGTAGTTCGCGCGTACCACCCGAGACTACCGGCTGGTACTCCTTCACCAGTCGAGCCGCGATCAATAGCGTTACGAATCGTGAACGCCGTCACCGAACCCGAGACCCTGTCCGAGCTGATCGCCGACTGCGCCCTCATCCCGACGACGCTGCGCGCCGGCAACGTGCCGTTGCCGCGGGTCACCGCGCCGCCGTGGCAGGTCGACGAGGCGTGCCACGCCCAGGTCGCGGAGCTCGACGCGTACGTCTGAGCCCGCCCGGCGCGGCCGTCCCGAAACCCCGCAGCAACGAAGAAGGCCCCGTCCTCCGTTCGGAGGCGGGGCCTTCTCGCGCCGTGCTCAGGCTCGGCGCGCGGGACTCAGTGGAACGAGTCGCCGCAGGCGCAGGAGCCGGTCGCGTTCGGGTTGTCGATCGTGAAGCCCTGCTTCTCGATCGTGTCCACGAAGTCGATGACGGCTTCCGAAACGTACGGCGCGCTCATCCGGTCCACGGCGACCTTGAGGCCGTCGAAGTCCCGGAACAGGTCGCCGTCGAGCGTGCGCTCGTCGAAGAACAGCTGGTAGCGCAGGCCCGCGCAGCCACCGGGCTGGACGGCGATGCGCAGGTGCATGTCGTCGCGGCCCTCCTGGTCGAGCAGGGCCTTCGCCTTGGCAGCCGCGGTGTCGGTCAGCGTGACGCCGTGGGTCTCCTCGGCGGTCTCGGCCTGCGTCGCGCCGGCGTGCTCAGCGGTCGTCATGGCACTCCTCATAGGTTCGAACTCACTGCGGATACTCCTGGTGCCCTACGTCCAACACCCGTCGCGTCCGATCTGTTCCCCCTCCATCGTCGCACATCGATCGACCTGGTGAACGGCGGCGTGACGCCTGCAATACCCTGGTGACGTGAGGTTCCTGCGCCGAAGCACCACAGACACCGCCGCCGACGAGCCGGCCACGACCGAAGCCGTCGACGTCGGCGGCAAGTCGTTCACGCCCGGTAAGGGCAAGGCCACGCCGAAGCGGCGGGAAGCGGAGGCCAAGCGGCGCGGCCCGGTCGCGCCACCGCCGACCACGATGCGTGAGGCGATGAAGCGCAACAAGGAGCTGCGCAAGGCGAACCCGCAGAGCAAGGAGGACCGCCGCTCCGAGGCGAAGGTCCGCCGCGAGCGCATGATGGCGGGCGACGACAAGTACCTGCTGCCGCGCGACCGCGGGCCGGTCAAGGCGTACGTCCGCGACCTGGTCGACAGCCGGCGCAACCTGCTCGGCCTGTTCATGCCGCTCGCCATCCTGGTGTTCCTCGCGCTGCTGGTGCCGCTGCCCCAGGTCCAGTCGTACATCACGCTGCTGTGCACGGCGATGCTGCTGGTGATGGCCATCGAGGGCGTCGTGAACGGCCGCAAGATCGCGCGGCTGGTGCGCGAGCGCTACCCCAAGGAGACGGTGAACGGCCGTTCGGTGGGCTGGTACGCCTTCGTCCGCGCCTCCCAGATCCGGCGCCTGCGGGTCCCGAAGCCCCGGCTCAAGCCGGGCGACCCGATCCCGAACTGAGCGGTTTTCGATAAGCCGGGTGAGACGCGTCTCACCCGGCTTTTCGCTGCCCGGAGCACACCGCCGTTCTCGCCTAACGGGACGCGCGGTAGCGCGCGGAGAGGGTCCTGCTCGATTTCCAGCCGTCTGCCTGGTCCAGCAGGTTTGATCGGATGCCTCTTAGCCGATCGACCACGACGCAAGGTGCTCCGCCCGACTGCCCCGGGACCCGTCGGCGGTGAGGGCTGCTCGTGGCACTCGAAGTCGTCCTGTCCCGCATCGCGGGCATGTCCGCGGCCGGAAGGCGAACGGTTCCGGCTCAAGATGCCGTTCATCGAGATCGAAACCGGCCCCCCAGCGGACCAACGACCACCGGCCAAGGACGAACACCCGGACTGAGCTGGAGTCGCTCCAGGTCGTTAGCCAAGCAAACGATTACCGCCTAGGCTGCAGCCATGGAGTTTCGTCGTCTCGGCCGCAGCGGCCTCAACGTCAGTGAGATCTCGTACGGGAACTGGCTCACCCACGGTTCCCAGGTCGAGGAGGACCAGGCCCACGCCTGCATCAAAGCCGCGCTCGACGCCGGCATCACCACCTTCGACACCGCCGACGTCTACGCGAACACCGCCGCGGAGTCGGTGCTCGGGCGCGGCCTGAAGGGGCAGCGGCGGGAGAGCCTGGAGATCTTCACCAAGGTCTTCTGGCCGACCGGCCCCAAGGGCCCCAACGACAAGGGCCTGTCCCGCAAGCACATCCTCGAGTCGGCGAACGCCTCGCTCGAACGGCTCGGCACCGACTACCTCGACCTCTACCAGGCGCACCGGTTCGACCGGAGCGTGCCGCTGGAAGAGACCATGCTCGCCTTCGCCGACCTGGTCCGCCAGGGCAAGGTGCTCTACGTCGGCGTCTCGGAGTGGACCGCCGAGCAGATCAGCCGGGGCGCGGCGCTGGCCCGCGAGCTGAAGGTGCCGTTCGTGTCGAACCAGCCGCAGTACAACATGCTCTGGCGCGTCATCGAGGACCAGGTCGTCCCGGCCTCCGAGCGCGAAGGCCTCAGCCAGATCGTCTGGTCGCCGATCGCGCAGGGCGTGCTGACCGGCAAGTACAAGCCGGGCGCGGCGTTCCCCGAGGGCTCGCGCGCCACCGACGAGAAGGGCGGCGCCAACATGGTCCGCCGCTTCCTCGACGACGAGGTCCTCAAGCGCGTCGCCGAGCTCGAGCCGCTGGCCAAGCAGGCGGGCCTGTCGATGGCGCAGCTGGCCGTCGCGTGGGTGCTGCAGAACCCGAACGTCGCCTCGGCGATCATCGGCGCCTCGCGCCCGGAGCAGGTCGTGGACAACGTCCAGGCCGCGGGCAAGAAGCTCGACGCCGACCTGCTCACCGCCATCGACGACGTCCTCGGCGACGTCGTCGAGCGCGACGCGAGCCTCACCAAGAGCCCCTGACGCCCCTCAGTCCTGGTTGATCCGGGCCTGGTAAGGCACGTGACCGTCCAGGTCGAGGCCGTCCTCCGGAGAAACGCGCGGTTCGACGCCGAAGCCGCGCAACAAGCGGCTCGCCCCGGCCAGGCGGTCACCGCCGCGGCCGGGGAGCCGCTCCGGGGTGAACCCGCGCTCGGCCAGCAGGCTCTCGACGTCGTCGATCAGCCGGTACGGGTCGTAGCCGCGCGGTTCACCCACGGGGCCAGGTCTTCCCGGTGATCCGCTCGTAGACCTCGGTGTAGCGCTGCCGCGTCTGCTCGACGACGTCCGCCGGGATCTCCGGCCCCGGCGGGGTCTGGTCCCAGCCGGTGCTGCGCGACCAGTCGCGCACGTACTGCTTGTCGAAGGCGTGCTGCGGGCGGCCCGGCTCCCACTCGTCGGCGGGCCAGAAGCGCGACGAGTCCGACGTCAGGACCTCGTCGCCCAGGGTCAGCGTGCCCTCGGCGTCGAACCCGAACTCCAGCTTGGTGTCGGCGATGATGACGCCCTGCGTCGCGGCGTGTTCGGCGCCCTTCGCGTAGATCTCCAGCGTCAGCTCGCGAAGCCGCTTCGCGGTGTCTTCGCCGATCTCGTTCAGGACCTCGTCGAAGGTCATGAACTCGTCGTGGCCGGTGTCGGAGATCTTCGTCGTCGGCGTGAAGATCGGCTCAGGCAGCTTGTCGCCCTCGACCAGGCCCGGCGGCAGCGAAACGCCGGAGATCTTGCCGTCGCGCTGGTACTCCCGCAGGCCCAGCCCGGCGAGGTAGCCGCGCGCGATGCACTCGACCTGGACCATCTTCAGCGGCTTGCAGCGCATCGCCCGGCCGGCGAACTCCTCCGGGACGTCGGTCGCGGAGACGACGTGGTTCGGGACGACGTCGGACATCCGGTCGAACCACCACGCGGACAGCTGGTTGAGCAGCTTGCCCTTGTCCGGGATCGGCGTCGGGAGCGAGACGTCGTAGACCGACACGCGATCGGTGGCGACCAGCAGGAGGTCGCCGTCGAGCTCGTACAGGTCACGGACCTTGCCCGCGTGGATGTGCTTCATTCGCCGTCCTCAGTCGTGTACTCGTGGAAAACCCAGTGGTCGGGCAGCGCGGCGGACTCACCGTATTCCACGACCGTCCCGTCGGCCGCGAGGAAGGTGCTCCGGCCGAGCAGCACCGGCGACCCGGCGGGCAGCCCCAGTTCGACCGCCTCCACCTCGTCCGCCCGGCCCGCCGCGTGCCGTTCCTGCGTGACCGTGATCTTCGTGCCGAGCCGCACGGCCGCGTAGGCCGACGTGCCTTCGACGATCCGCTCGGGCACCAGCAACGCCGGCGCCTTGGCCGACAGCGCGCCGTCGAACCACGAGGTCGACGTCGACAGCGGCCGTGAGTCCGGCCCGTAGGTGGTGCGCCGCCGCCGGATGGCCGGGGCGCCCTCCTCCAGGCCCAGCGCGCCCGCGACCCGCTCGGTCGCGGGTTCCAGGCCGGCCGACCGGATCACGGCGTAGTGGCCGGGCGGGTAGATCTTGCCGGTCCGCGCCGACGCGGCGCTGCGGTCGAGCGCGCTGCGGTGCAGCCCGCCGCGGTCGACGACCGTGCCGACCCCGCGCACCGGGCGCACGAGGCCCTGCGAACGGAGGGTGGCCAGCACCTTGGTGGCCGTCGCCATCGCGACGGTCCAGGTACGCGCTATCTCGCGGGCGGACGGCACCGCGTCGCCCTCCTGCAACCGGCCGGACAGGATGTCGTCACGGATCCGGCCCGCGATCTGCAGGTACGGCGGCTCAGGACGGTCGAGGGTGGGCAAGGCGGCTCCTCACGAGGACTACGCACAAGTGTTCTAGCACGCCAGGGGGTCTCCCTCAAAGCCCTGCTCAGAACCACCCAGGTGTACTAGTACACGCGCTGGACTGCGCTCTAGTACGCAAGTTACCCTCGAAAGTGTGTCCCCGCCCACATCCCACACCGGATCAGGCGGCCCGGACCTCGAGGAACTGCTCGAGGAGCTCCGGCGCCGCAAATGGGTGCTGCACCTGTTCGGCGGCCGGGAGGCGCCGGAGATCTACGCGGCGGTCTTCCAGTGGCAGACCTGCGCGGACGTGGTCGTGATCCGGGACGAACACCGGGCCAGCGCCTACCGGGTGCCGACCTTCCCGGGTACCGACGTGTTCAGCCCGCGGGTGGTGACGTGGCAGTACCACGCCACCCCGGTCTGGACGCTGCGGGCGGCGCTGACCCTGGCGGAGCCGGGCACCCCCGGCGCGCCACTGCAGGCACTCCGGCCACAGCCGGGGTGCCACATCCCGATGGAGCTCCGCGCGGACGTGACGATCCGGCCGACCGGCACGGGCTTCGACTTCGACGACGAGAAGGGGGACGACGGCGGGCCGCCGGCGTGTGCCTAGCGGGCGAGCAGCCGCTCCGCGACGACCAGGTCGTGGGGGTAGGTGATCTTCAGGTTCTCGGGCGCACCGGGGACCCACCGGATCGGCAGGGAGGAGAACCGCTCCATGCAGGACGAAGTGTCCGTTCCCACGAAACCTTCCCGTTCGGCCTGTTCGTAGGCCTCGAGCAGCGGTCCGGCCCGGAAGCCCTGAGGCGTCTGGACGCGGATCGCGCCGGGCACCTGGGCGACCAGGTGCCCGGCATCCACCTCGACGACGTCGTCCGCGGCCAGGCCCGGCACAGCCCCCCCGTCCTCGCGTGTCCGGGCCAGCACCGCACCGACCAGTTCGGGGTGGACCAGCGGCCGGGCCGCGTCGTGCAGCAGCACGGCGTCGACCCGGCCGCCTGTTATGCGCGGGGCGAGGTGGCGCAGCGCGTTCAGCTCGGACGCCTGCCGCGTGTCCCCGCCGTGCACGACCTCGACTCTGCCGTCGAAGCCGGCGAGTACCTCCTGGGCCAGCTCGGTGTCCTGCGGCCGGATCACCAGCACCAGCACGCCGATCCCGGGGACGCGCGCGAAGGCGTCGAGCGACCAGGCGACCACCCGCCGCCCGGCGAGCGGCAGGTAGACCTTGTTCACCTTCGCGCCGACGCGGGTGCCCGCGCCGCTGGCCAGCACCACCGCGGCCGCAGTCTTCTCCACGAGCGGCGAGACTACTGGGAGCGACGGATCCCGGCTCACACGGCGAGGAAAGCCCGGTGCAGTCGCGCCGAAGGACGCCACCACCCGAGCAGCCCGCGCGGCGAGCGAGCCGTGCGGGCCGCGCTAGACCCGCAGCCCGCTCCGAGGCATCCGGCCACCGCTGCCCTGCAGCACCGGCCCACCTCGCACCGCCGCACCGGCCCATCGGCGCCGACGAAAGCCGGAAGCCTCCGCGGCACGGCCCACCGGCGTTCTCCGGCGGCCCGGTAGGTTGGGTGCCAGGGTTGCCGTGCAAGAGAAAGGGCCTGGTGTGGAGCCGGACGACATCGAGTTCCCCGAGATCACCCCGCCCGACGAGCACGCCCGGTCCGCGGCGATCGCGCTCCACGACAAGCTGGTCAAGCCCGCCGGGTCGCTCGGCAGGCTGGAAGAGCTGGGCGTCTGGATCGCGGCCTGCCAGGGCCAGTCGCCGCCGCGGCCGTTCACCCGGCCGCGCGTCGTCGTCTTCGCCGGGGACCACGGCATCGCCGCCAAGGGTGTCTCGGCCTATCCCGCCGAGGTCACCTCGCAGCTGCTGGGCACGATGCTGACCGGCGGCGCCGTGATCAACGTGCTGGCCGCCGCCGCGGGCGCGAGCGTCCGCGTGGTCGACATGGCCGTGGACGCCGAGGCGCCGGCGACCCGCTCGATCGGCGAGTTCAAGGTCCGCCGCGGCTCCGGCTCGATCGACGTCGAAGACGCACTGAGCGCCGACGAGGTCAAAGCCGCCCTGCGCGCCGGGATCACGATCGCCGACGCCGAGGTCGACGGCGGCGCGGACCTGCTCGTCCCCGGCGACCTCGGGATCGGCAACAGCACACCGGCGTCCGTGCTGGTCGCGGCCCTGACCGGCACCGAGCCGGTGGCCGTGGTCGGGCGCGGGTCCGGCATCGACGACGACGCCTGGATGCGCAAGGCCACCGCGGTGCGTGACGCGCTGCGCCGGGCCCGCGTCGTGCTCGCCGACCCGATCGCCCTGCTGCGCACCGCCGCGGGCGCCGACATCGCCGCGATGGCCGGGTTCCTGGCCCAGGCCGCGGCCCGGCGGACGCCGGTGGTGCTGGACGGTCTCGTCGCCTGCGCGGCGGCCCTGGTCGCCGAGGACCTCGCCCCGGGCTCCCGCCGCTGGTGGGTCGCCGGGCAGCGCACGGCCGAGCCGGCGCACGTCCTCGCCCTGGAGCACCTGGACCTGGGCCCGCTGCTGGAGCTGGACGTCCGGCTCGGCGAGGGCACCGGCGCGGTGACGGCGTTGCCGCTGCTGTCGATGGCCGCGCGCGTCCTGGCCGAGACGGCGACGCACGAGCAGGCCGGCGTCTCCGGCCCGCTCATCCCCGCCACCGCCACCTGACCCTGAATGCCGTGAAGGCCACCTTGAGGGACTCTGAGTCCCTCAAGGTGGCCATCACGGACTTGGGCAAATCAGCCGAGCGGGATCATCCAGTGGTCCGGGTCCGGGCGGGTGCCCTCCTGGATTCCGGTCAGTTCTTCACGCAGCTTCATCGTCAGAGTGCCCGGCTGCCCGTCGCCGATCGTGAATTCACCGTTCGCGTGCTTGACGTGCCCGACCGGCGTGATGACGGCCGCCGTGCCGCAGGCGAACGTCTCCGTCAGCTCACCCGAAGCCGCCGCCTTCTCCCACTCCTCGGTGGAGATGCGGCGCTCCTCGACCTTGTGGCCGAGCCGCTCGGCCAGCTGCAGCAGCGACTTGCGGGTGACGCCGGGCAGCAGCGAGCCGGTCAGCTCGGGCGTGACGAGCCGGGCGTTCTCGCCGGAGCCGAAGACGAAGAACAGGTTCATCCCGCCCATCTCCTCGACCCAGCGCCGCTCCACCGCGTCGAGCCAGACCACCTGGTCACAGCCCTTTTCGACGGCCTGCGCCTGCGCCACGAACGACGCCGCGTAGTTGCCGGCGCACTTGGCCGCGCCGGTGCCGCCGGGCGCCGCGCGCACGTACTCGGTGGACAGCCAGACGCTCACCGGCTTGATGCCGCCGGAGAAGTACGACCCGGCCGGGGACGCGATGACGGTGTAGAGGTAGTCGGCGGCGGGGCTGTTGACGCCGAGGCCGGTGGACGTCGAGATCATGAACGGCCGCAGGTAGAGCGCGTCACCCTGGCGGGTGGGCACCCACCGCTTGTCGACGGCGATCAGCTCGCGCAGCGACTCGAGGAACAGCTCCTCGGGCAGCTGCGGCATGGCGAGCCGCTCGGCCGACTGCCGGAACCGCGACGCGTTGGCGTCCGGGCGGAACGACGCGATCGCGCCGCTCGGCTGGCGGTAGGCCTTGAGACCCTCGAAGATGGCCTGGCCGTAGTGCAGCACCGACGTCGCCGGGTCGAGGGTGAACGGGGCGTAGGGGCCGACCTGCGCGTCGTGCCAGCCTTCGCCCTTGGACCACTTCACGGTCACCATGTGATCGGTGAAGTACAGCCCGAAACCGGGGGCGGCGAGTACCTCCGCGACGCGTTCCTGGCTCGCAGGGCTCGAGTGCGGGACAGTGGCGAACTGCGTCGTGATGGTCATGCGCAGAGAATACCTGTTGGTCGGAAGGGCGTTAGTCGGATGTCCATCTGTTTTCCGGACCGGCCTGGCCTCCCGCGCCCTCGCCGTAATCACTCTAGGATGACGCCGTGACCTTTCACTCCACTGAGCCGGTCCCCCGCGCCACGGGTGCCGGGGCCGGTGTCAAGACGTTCGTGACCGCGGTGCTGCTGACCTTCGGCGTCGGCCTGCTCGGCATGGTCGGCTGGGCCGTGCTCAGCAGCGGTTTCGGCGGCTTCCTCGGCCTCGTCGCGGGCGTCTTCGGCGTCGTGTGGTGGCGGAGCATCCACGACAAGACGGTGTTCCCGAAGGTGATCCCGACGAAGTCCGTGGTCATCCTCGCGGTCGTCAACGCCGTGCTGGCGCTGATCCTGATCCTGACGGCGGGCTGAGCTCCTCCAGCAGTCCGGCGGGCAGCTCCGGGGCCGGCCAGCCCGGGTCCGGGCGGAAGTCGGTGCCCGTCCCGTCGAACGGGTAGGCGCCGCGCTCGGCCAGCGTGCCGATCCGCTCGCCCTCGGCGCGCAGCCGGTCGAGCTGCTCCGGGGTGAGCCGCCCGGCGTCGATCGCCACCTCGGCCTCGTCCTCGTCGTCCCAGCGCCAGGTGCCGTCCCGCTCGACGACGACGTCCAGCACGCCGTCGATCCGGTCCACCGCGCCCGGGCTGCGGCCGAGCGGGACCTCGAGGTTGACGTACCAGTTCGTGAACCGGCCGTCGGCGTCGAAGAACCACCAGACCGACGACCATTCGTCGTCGGCGATCCGGCGCAGGTTCGACGTGCGGTGCCAGAAGTCCGGGACCACCACGCGCGGGATGCGGAACCGCTGCTCCAGGGGCGCGTCCGCCATGTGCCGGCCGTCCGCCAGCCTGCTGCCGACGATCGGGGTGCCCGCCGGGATCCAGCCGAGCAGGACCCGGCCGTCGTCTTCGAGGACGCGCAGCGGGTGGACCTGGCCGATCGAGCCGTCCGGCCGGTGGAACCGCTCGAGCACGGTCTGCCCGGGCCGCCGGCGTCGATCACTCACGTGCCCCACTGTACCGGCGGGCGCGCACGCCCAGTAGCAGTTCGATCACCGTCGCCAGTCCCGCGACGACGAGCACCGGCAGCGCCGGCAGGAAGTACGCGGCCACCGCCGCGACGGCCAGGCCCGCGAGGCCGGGCCCGCCCGCCCGGGTCCGGACCTCGACACCCGCGGCGAGCGCCGGCACCACGGTCGCCACCACGGCGAACGCGGTGAGCACCGGCTGCAGCGAGTCCGCGTCGGCGGCGGACAGCAGGTCGCGCAGCGACGTCAGCGACAGCCCGAGCCGGACCGCACCGAGCTGGTACAGCGCGGCGAAGGCGGCCAGCACCGCGATCCCGCCGAGCAGCAGGACCCGCAGCCCCGCGTGTTCGCGACCGCGAGGCCGCAGGAACGGCAGCATGAGCACGGCCGCGACGAGCACCCCGGCGAAGTCGGGCGGCTGCAGGCCGCCGCCGACGGTCGAAACCGGCGTCACGGCCACGCAGAGCGCGACCAGGACCAGACCGCCCACCAGGAGCACCCCGCCCGCGGCGCGTGCGACGAACGTAGGGATCTTGAGCCCGGCGAACCCGGCCCCGGCGACCACGACGACGAAGGCGGCCGCGGCGAGTTCGCGGTGCAGCGGGAAGACGTAGGCCCCGAAGGCGATCGCGTAGACGGCGATCTCGGCCAGCCGTGCGGAGGCCACGACGACCCGGTCGACCAGGGCGTCCCCCGGTTCCGGTACCCGCGCTGTCCCCCCGGCGGCCACCGCCGCCAGCACCAGGCCGGCCAGCAGCCACCAGCCCGCCCCCGCCGCGCCGGCCGCCAGCGCGACCAGCAGCCCGCCACCCAGTCGCACGCCGCCCTCCCTCTCCCTGTGTTCACCCCTGGTCCGCCTGTCATTAGCATGGCTCACGATCCCGACCGGGCCGGTGCCCGGTACCACGTGAACGCGCGAGGAGCCAGAAGTGACCGTGCCCAAGCTCGCCCTGTCCGACAACACCGGGGAGGCACTGGCCAAGACGCGCGCCGACGTGGTCGTCATCGGCACCGTGGCCGGCGAGGACGGGCCCGTGCTCGCCGCGGGCGCCGCGGCCGTGGACGCCGCCTTCGACGGCCGGCTCGCCGGCCTGCTCGCCACGCTCGGCGCGAGCGGCAAGGCCGAAGAGGTCGTCAAGGTGCCGACGCTGGGCAAGCTCGGTGCCGGTGTCGTCCTGGCCGTCGGCCTGGGCAAGGAGGGTGACGGCGTCACCCCGGAGCAGGTCCGCCGCGCCGCCGGTGCCGCCGGCCGCGCGCTCGCCGGCACCGACCGCGCGTTCGTCACGCTGTCGGAGCTCGACCTGCAGGCCGCCGTCGAGGGCACGATCCTCGGCTCGTACGTCTTCACCGAATACCGCTCCGAGAAGGGCGACGCGCCGGTCGCGAAGGTCGACTTCGCCAGCCCCGCGGACGGCACGTCCCGCGACCACAAGGCGACGCTGAAGGCGGCCGGCAGCATCGCCGAGGCCGTGCTCACCGCCCGCGACCTGATCAACACCCCGCCGAACGACCTCTACCCGGCGTCCTTCGCCGAGCGCGCCAAGAAACTCGCCGAGGACAACGGCCTCGAGTTCGAGGTGCTCGACGAGAAGGCCCTCAAGCGCAAGGGTTTCGGCGGCATCCTCGGTGTCGGCGGCGGCTCCGCGCGCCAGCCGCGCCTGGTCCGCATCGCCTACAAGCCGGCCAAGGCCGCCAAGAAGGTCGCGCTGGTCGGCAAGGGCATCACGTTCGACTCGGGCGGCATCTCGCTCAAGCCCGCCGCCAACATGGACCACATGACCTCGGACATGTCCGGCGCCGCCGGCGTGCTCGCGTCGGTCGTCCTGGCCGCGAAGCTGAAGTACCCGCTCGAGATCGTGGCGCACATCCCGCTGGCGGAGAACCTGCCGTCCGGGACGTCGTACCGCCCGGGTGACGTCCTCACCATGTACGGCGGCAAGACCGTCGAGGTGCTCAACACCGACGCCGAAGGCCGCCTCGTGCTGGTCGACGCGATGGTGCGCGCCGCGGAGGAGAACCCGGACTACCTGATCGAGACCTCGACGCTGACCGGCGCCCAGGTCGTCGCGCTCGGCAACCGCACCGCGGGTGTCATGGGCTCGGACGACTTCCGCGACCGCGTCGCCGCGATCATGCGGGCCACCGGCGAGAACGGCTGGGCGATGCCGCTGCCCGAGGAGCTGCGCGCCGACCTCGACTCGCGGCTGGCCGACCTGGCCAACGTCACCGGGCACCGCTGGGGCGGCATGCTCGCGGCCGGGATCTTCCTGCGCGAGTTCGTCGCCGACGGCCTCGACTGGGTGCACATCGACATCGCCGGCCCGTCGTTCAACTCCAGCGCGCCGTGGGGCTACACCGGCAAGGGCGGCACCGGTGTCCCGGTCCGCACGATCGCCGCCGTGCTGGCGGACATCGCCGCCAACGGCTGAGTGGACGCGGGCGAGTACCTCGAAGCGGCGGTCAGGGACATCCTGACCGCCGCTTCGTCCACTGTGGACAACCAGGTCGGGTACGCGGCCCTGCTGCTCGCCACCGCCGGCGCCCTCGGCGAGGCCGACCGGCTGGTGACGCACTGGCAGGCCCGCACGGAACGGCCCGTCAGCGCACTGGCCGGCGACCCGATCCGGGCCCGTGCCTGGGAAATGCTCTTCGAAGCCCGCGGCGGACGTCCCGCGTGGGCCGAGGGCCTGCCGCCGCTGGACCTCGACGCCGAAGAGCGCGCGCACATGACGTCCCTGCGCCGTCCGGTGTCCGATCTCGACGGTGTCCTCCCGCCCGGAGTGATCGCCGAGGTCGTCAAGCACGTCGCGCCGTCCCGGCCGGACAAGGTCCGCACCGCGCTCGCCGACGGCGACCTCGCCCGCTGGGCCGAGCTGGCCGGCCCGCGTCCCGACGTCGCGATGCTGGCGGCGACCCGCGCCCTGGCCCCGGCCCTGGTGGCCGGCGCGGACCCGCTCGGCCTGGGCGGCTGGGCCGAGGCGGGCGCGGGCGCGCTGGTCGCGGCGCTGAACGAGCGCTACCCGCCGGACCTGGGCACCATGCCGGAGCTGGTCGCGGAGATCCTGCGCCTGCGCGGCGGGGTCACCGCGCCACCCCCGGCGTCGGCCGCGGCGATCCGCTCGGCCGAACAACGACTCGGCGTCGAGCTGCCCGGCGACCTGCGCGAGTTCCTGCGCACCTGCGACGGCCTGCCCGCCGACGTCGTCTTCCCGCGCCTGCTCGGCACGGCGGACCTGCGCGCCGAGAACGGCGTGGTGCTGCTGGCCGAACCGGCGGTGCTGCTGCTGTCGGCGTCGCACGTCGTGGAGGTCGACCCGGTGCTCGGCACCACCGTGCACCCGTCGTTCCGCGCGGTGCTCGAACACCACGCCACCCTGTTAGCGTCGGCGCAGTGACCACCCTCACCGTGGAGAAGATCACTCCCGAGAACGTCGCGGCCACTTGCCAGCTGGCGGTCGAAGAGCACCAGAAGGACTTCGTCGCGCCCGTCGCCGTCTCGCTCGCCGAGGCCTACACGCGGCCGGAGGTCGCCTGGCCACGGCTGATCCGCGCCGACGGCGAGCCGGCCGCCTTCGTGATGGGCGCGTTCGACCCCGGCGCGGAGCTGGACTTCTTCCGCTGCGGGATCTGGCGGCTCAACGTCGGCGCCGGCGTCCAGGGCCGCGGCTACGGCCGCTTCGCCGTGGAAGCCGTCCTCGACGAGGCCCGCCGACGCGGCGAAAGGGCCGCGACGGTGCTGTGGCTCCCGGCCGAGGGCGGCCCGGAGAACTTCTACCTGCGGCTGGGTTTCAAGCCGACCGGCCAGACCTTCAACGGCGAGGTCGTCGGCCGGATCGACCTCTGAGGTATGCCGCGGCCGGTCGTGAGAGTTCAGGGCGGTTCCAGCAGACCAGCGTCTGGCCCCCTACCGGAACACCGCAGGCCAACCCGCCCGCACCAGAAGTCACACGCGCCACGCCGGTACCGGTCGTGAGTGTTTAGGAGGGTTCTAACCCTTCTAAACACTCACGACAAGCCACGGCAGACCACGATCCGACAGCCACAGACCGCCGGCCGGAACCCGGCAGGTCACCAAAAGCCCTGGCCACTCACGACGGGTGCGCTAGACCTGGCCGCGCTTCTTTCGCTCCGTGTACTCGCGCATCCGCTTCGGGTAGCCGATCCGCGCGACCTCGTAGACCGGGATCGAGCGGCGCTGGCCGAAGCTCTGCGCCGACTCCAGGCTGCCGATCCGCCGCCGGGTCCACTCGCCGTCGTGAGCGACCAAGACCACTGTGGTCTCCGTGACGTTGGTCTTGGGCTCGACGAACGCCTCGACCCCGCGCCGCGTGGCCGCCCACTCCTCGAGGTGCCGGGTGTCGTCCGAATTGGCTTTCCGCAGCGTACCGGCCCGCTGACCGCCCTTGGCGCGCCTGCGCAGCGAGTCGAAGAGCCCCACCGCGACCACCTCTCCTCCAGGTACTTTGCCTCCTCATTATCCCGGACTCCCCGTGTGGTCGGTGTCGCACACCCGGCTAGGTCGCAGCCCCGTCCGGCGTAGTGACAAGATGGCGGAGTCGCGCGCGCGGTTATACCGGGAACGGGCGACGACAGAGCATCACCCCACTGCTTGCCGAGGAGTTATTGAAGTGACCGACACCTCCGCCGACCTCGTGATCCTGGGAGGCGGATCGGGCGGCTACGCCGCGGCGTTCCGCGCGGCCGAGCTGGGCCTTTCCGTCACGTTGATCGAGAAGGACAAGCTCGGCGGGACCTGCCTCCACCGGGGCTGCATCCCGACCAAGGCCCTGCTGCACGCAGCCGAGGTCGCCGACGAAACCCGCGAAGCCGAGGCGGTCGGCGTCAAGGCCGTCTTCGAGGGCATCGACATCGCCGGGGTCAACAAGTACAAGGACGGGATCGTCTCCCGGCTGTACAAGGGCCTGCAGGGCCTGGCCAAGGCGCACAAGGTGAACCTCGTCGAGGGCAGCGGCACGTTCGTCGGCGGCACGACCGTCGAGGTGGACGGCACCCGCTACACCGGCAAGAACGTCATCCTCGCCACCGGCTCCTACTCGCGCACGCTGCCGGGTCTGGAGCTCGGCGGCCGCGTGATCGCCAGCGAGCAGGCCCTCGCCCTGGACTACGTCCCCAAGAAGGTCGTGGTCCTCGGCGGTGGCGTGATCGGTGTCGAGTTCGCCAGCGTCTGGGCCTCCTTCGGCGTGGACGTCACCATCGTCGAGGCGCTGCCCCGGCTGGTCCCGAACGAGGACGAGTTCGCCTCCAAGCAGCTCGAGCGGGCCTTCCGCCGCCGCAAGATCGCCTTCAAGACCGGCGTGCGGTTCACCGGCGCGAAGCAGGACGACAACGGCGTGAGCGTCTCGCTGGAATCCGGCGAGACCCTCGAGGCCGACCTGCTCCTGGTCGCCGTGGGCCGCGGGCCGAACTCGGCCGGCCACGGGTACGAGGAGGCCGGCGTCAAGATCGACCGCGGCTTCGTGCTCACCGACGACCGGCTGCGCACCAACCTGCCGAACGTCTACGCCGTCGGCGACATCGTCCCGGGCCTGCAGCTCGCGCACCGCGGCTTCCAGCAGGGCATCTTCGTCGCCGAGGAGATCGCCGGGCTCGCCCCGCGCGTGATCGACGAGAGCGGCATCCCGCGGGTCACCTACTCGCACCCGGAGGTCGCGTCGGTCGGGCTGACCGAGTCGCAGGCCAAGGAGAAGTACGGTTCGGACGTCACCACGTTCACCTACGACCTCGGCGGCAACGGCAAGAGCCAGATCCTCAAGACCTCCGGCGGGGTCAAGCTGGTCAAGGCCCCGGACGGCCCGGTCGTGGGTGTACACATGGTGGGTGACCGCGTCGGCGAGCTGATCGGCGAAGCGCAGCTGATCTACAGCTGGGAGGCCTTCCCCGAGGACGTCGCCCCGCTCATCCACGCGCACCCCACCCAGACCGAGGCCCTCGGTGAAGCGTTCCTCGCCCTCGCGGGCAAGCCGCTGCACGTGCACAGCTGACGTCTCACCAGCAGAATCCAGACCACGCAGAATCTTGAAAGAGGAGTCAGCGAACGATGGCCTACTCCGTCACACTGCCGGAGCTCGGGGAGAGCGTCACCGAAGGCACCGTCACCCGGTGGCTTAAGCAGGAGGGCGACACCGTCGAGGTCGACGAGCCGTTGCTCGAGATCTCGACCGACAAGGTCGACACCGAGGTGCCCTCCCCGGTGGCGGGCACGGTCGTGAAGATCAGCGCCGCCGAAGACGAGACCGTCGAGGTCGGCGCCGAGCTGGCCGTGATCGACGACGGTTCCGGCGGCGCGCCCGAGTCTTCCGCCCCTGCGCAGGAAGAGCAGAAGTCCGAGCCGGAGCCCGAGCCCGAATCGGCCCCCGAGCCCGAGGCCCGGGAGAGCGCACAGGACAGCGCGCCGAGCAAGCCGGACACCGCGCCGGCCGCCGGTGGCGAAGGCACCGAGGTGAAGCTGCCCGAGCTGGGCGAGAGCGTCACCGAGGGCACCGTCACGCGGTGGCTGAAGCAGGTCGGCGACTCGGTCGAGGTCGACGAGCCGCTGCTCGAGATCTCCACCGACAAGGTCGACACCGAGGTGCCGTCGCCGGTCGCCGGCACGGTGCTGGAGATCCGCGCGGGCGAGGACGAGACCGTCGAGGTCGGCGGCGTCCTGGCCGTGATCGGCGACGCGAACGCCGCGCCGAAGGCGGAGTCGAAGCCGGAGCCGGTCCAGGAGTCCAAGCCCGAGCCGAAGCCGGAACCCAAGCCGGAGCCGAAGCCCGAGCCGGTCCAGGAGTCCAAGCCGGAACCGAAGCCCGAGCCCCAGGCCGAGCCGGCTCCCGCCGCGGCGAAGGAAAGCTCGGCGGACGGCCCGTACGTCACGCCGCTGGTGCGCAAGCTCGCGTCGGAGCACGGCATCGACCTGTCGAGCCTGACCGGCAGCGGCGTCGGCGGCCGGATCCGCAAGCAGGACGTCCTGGCCGCGGCCGAGGAGAAGCAGAAGGCGGCCGCCCCGGCGCCCGCCGCTGCCGCCCCGGCGGCGCAGGCTCCCGCGGCTTCGGCCCCGGCCGCTCCGCGCCCGACGGCCGTCTCGGTCTCCCCGGAGGTCCAGGCGCTGCGCGGCACCGTGCAGAAGGCCAGCCGGATCCGGCAGATCACGGCCACCAAGACCCGCGAGTCGCTGCAGATCGCCGCGCAGCTCACGCAGGTCCAGGAAGTGGACGTGACCAAGATCGCCAAGCTGCGCCAGCGCGCGAAGGGTGCCTTCAAGGAGCGCGAGGGCGTCAACCTGACGTTCCTGCCGTTCTTCGCGAAGGCGACCGTCGAGGCGCTGAAGCAGCACGCGAACGTCAACGCGTCCTACAACGAGGACACGAAGGAGATCACCTACCACGGCGCCGTGCACCTGGGCATCGCGGTGGACACCGAGCGCGGCCTGCTCTCGGTCGTGATCCACGACGCCGGCGAGCTGAGCCTGGCCGGTCTCGCGCACCGCATCGCCGACCTGGCGGGCCGGGCGCGGGCCAACCAGATCAAGCCCGACGAGCTGTCCGGTGGCACGTTCTCCATCACCAACATCGGCAGCGTCGGCGCCCTGTTCGACACGCCGATCATCGTGCAGCCGCAGTCCGGCATCCTCGGCACGGGCGCGGTCGTCAAGCGCCCGATCGTCGCGACGGACGCCGACGGCAACGACACCATCGCCATCCGGTCGATGGCGTACCTCCCGCTGACCTACGACCACCGCCTGGTGGACGGGGCCGACGCGGGCCGCTTCCTGATGACGATCAAGCAGCGTCTGGAAGAGGGCAACTTCGAGGACGAGCTCGGTCTCTGACTCACCCCGGCGATGGCCGCCACGGGACTCCCGTGGCGGCCATCGCCGTTTCCGGGCCGGGAATGCGGCCGGGCACCGGATAGGCGACGATCGACCCATGCGAGTACTGATCGCCGGGGCGAGCGGGTTGATCGGATCGGCGCTGGGCGAACGCCTGCGGCGCGACGGCCACGACGTCCGCACGCTGGTGCGGCGCGAAACCCGGGCGGCGGGCGAACACCGCTGGGACCCGCCGGCCGGCACCATCACCGACGGTGCCTTCGAGGGTGTCGACGCCGTCGTCAACCTGGGTGGCAAGCCGCTGTTTCCCGGCCGCTGGAGCGCGATGCGCAAGCAGGAGCTCATCGACAGCCGGGTAGAACCGACCGAGGTGCTCGCCGAAGCCGTCGCCGAACACGGGGTCGGCGTCTTCGTGAACGCCTCCGCCGTCGGCTACTACGGCGATCCCGGACCGTCCACTGTGGACGAATCGGCGAAGCGCGGACAGGGTTTCCTGGCCGAACTCTGCGAAAGCTGGGAAGCGGCGACGGCGGCGGCGCGTGACGCGCGGGTCGTCCACATCCGGACCGGGCTGGTGCTGTCGTCGAAGGGCGGCCTGTACGGCTTGCTGCGCCCGCTCTTCCGGTTCTGCCTGGGCGCGCGTCTCGGCGACGGCCGCCAGTACATGCCGTGGATCGCCCTCGAGGACGAGGTCGGCGCGATCGTCCACGCCCTCACGCACGACTCGCTGTCCGGCCCGGTGAACCTGACCGGGCCGGCGCCGGTGACCAACGCCGAGTTCACCCGCGCGGTCGGCCGCGCCGTGCACCGGCCCGCGCCGTGGTTCGTGCCCGGGTTCGCGCTCAAGGGGGTGCTCGGCCAGGCCGGCGAGGAGATGGCGCTGTTCGGGCAGCGCGCCGTCCCGGCCGCGCTGGAAGACTCCGGTTACGCGTTCCGGCACCCGACGCTGGACAGCGCGCTCGCCGCGGCATGACCGTCCGGGTACGGCGCTGGCTCGTCGTCGGCGTGGTGCTGTCGGCCGCGTTCGTCCTGCTCGGGCTGAGCGTCGCGCGGCAGCCGCTCGCCCTGGACGTCGCGGTCGCCGACGCCCTCCACGGCGTCTACGCCCAGCCGCTCGGCCGGATCGCCCAGGCCGGCAGCGACGTCCTCGGGCCGGTGCTCCCGTTCGTGCTCGGCACGGCCCTGGTGGCGCTGGCGCTGCGCCGCCGCGAGCACGTCGGCCTGTGCGTCCGGCTGGCGGTCGTGCTGGTGCTCTGCCGGCTGACCAGCCTGGTGTTCAAGCCGGTCTTCCTGCGCGAACGCCCCCGCGACTACCCGGACCTGAGCTACCCGAGCGGGCACGTGACGTCGGTGGCGAGCACCGGGTTCGTCGTGCTGCTGCTGTGCGCGTGGCTGTGGCCGCGGCTGGTGAAGCGCGTCGCGGTCGCCGTCGTCGTGGCGACCGTGCTGATCGCCGTCTTCCGCGTCGTACTGGGCGTGCACTGGGTCACCGACACGATCGGCGCGGTGCTGGCCGTGACCGGTGTCGGGCTGCTCTCAGCCTGTGCCTTGCGCCTGCTTCCGGCGGGTGACGGGCGTAGCCTCGACGCGTGAGTTCTTCCCGCACTTCCTGCCGCGCCAGCACCGAGCCCGTCGACGTCCGGGAGCTCGGCACGATCGACTACACCGAGGCCTGGGAGCTCCAGCGGAGCAGCCTCACGGCCCGGGCCGACGGCACCGCGCCCGACACGATGCTCCTGCTGCAGCACCCTTCGGTGTACACCGCCGGCAAGCGCACCGAGCCCGAAGACCGGCCCACGGACGGCACCCCGGTGATCGACGTCGACCGCGGCGGCAAGATCACCTGGCACGGCCCCGGCCAGCTGGTCGGCTACCCGATCGTGAAGCTCGCCGACCCGATCGACGTCGTGCACTACGTGCGGCGGCTCGAGGAGGCGCTGATCCACGTGTGCGACCAGCTGGGGGTGCGCAGCGGGCGCGTCGAGGGCCGCAGCGGCGTCTGGATCCCGGCCGACGAACGCGGCATCGAGCGCAAGATCGCCGCGATCGGCATTCGCGTCCAGCGCGGCGTGACCATGCACGGCTTCGAACTGAACTGCAACGCCGACCTGGGCGCGTTCGACAGCATCGTCCCGTGCGGCATCCGCGACGCGGGCGTGACGTCCCTGTCGTACGAGCTGCAGAAGGACGTCAGCGTGGAAGCGGTCCTGCCGCTGGCCCGCGACGCCGTCCTCGCGGCCCTCGAAGGCGAACTCCCGGTGAGCGACGACCGCTGGCTCCCGCGCCCCGAGGCCCCGCAGGCCGCAGGCGTCACCTTCGCCCTCCAGAACTGAAAGCCGTGAAGGCCACCTCGAGGTGGCCTTCACGGCTTTGAACCTCAGTCCAGCTGCGGGGCGACCTCGGACGCGATGAGGTCGATCTGGTCCAGGTCGGACAGGTCCAGCAGCTGCAGGTAGACGCGGGTGATCCCGGTCTTCTCGCGCCACTGCCCGATCCGGTCGACGACCTCGGCGGGCGTGCCGGCCAAGCCGCTCTTGCGCAGCCCCTCGGCGTCGCGCCCGATCGCCGACGCGCGGCGCTCGACCTCGGCGTCGTCGCGGCCGACGCCGACGACCAGCGCCACCGAGCGCAGGATCTCCTTCGGGTCGCGGCCGATCTCCTGGGCCGCCGCCTCGACGCGGGCGAACTGCGCGGCCGCGGTCTCCTGGTCGGCGAACGGGAGGTTGAACTCGTCGGCGAACCGCGCGGCCAGCGCCGGGGTGCGCTTCTTGCCCGAGCCGCCGATGATCACCGGCGGCGCCGGCGACTGGGCGGGCTTCGGCAGCGCCGGCGAGTCGGTCAGCGTGTAGTGCTCGCCCTTGAAGGAGTACGTCTCCCCCGCCGGCGTCTTCCACAGCCCGGTGATGATCTCGAGCTGCTCGGCGTAGCGGTCGAAGCGCTCCTTCAACGGCGGCAGCGTGAGGCCGTACGCCTGGTGCTCGGCGTCGTACCAGCCGGCGCCGAAACCGAACTCGACGCGGCCGCCGGACATCTGGTCCACCTGCGCGACGGAGATCGCGAGCGGGCCGGGGTGCCGGAAGGTCGCCGCGGTGACGAGCGTGCCGAGCCGGATCCGGCTGGTCTCCCTGGCCAGGCCGGCCAGGGAGATCCAGGCGTCGGTCGGGCCGGGCAGGCCGTCGGCCGAGCCCATCTTCAGGTAGTGGTCACTGCGGAAGAAGGCGTCGTAGCCGGCGGCTTCGGTCGCCTTCGCGACACGCAGCTGGTCGTCGTAGCTGGCCCCTTGCTGGGGCTCGGTGAAGATCCTCAAGTCCACTGCGTCAGCCTATCGACGGAGTGGCCTCTTCGCCGTCGGTGCGCCGCAGCCGGACCAGCATGCGGACGATCACGTCCTCGATCTCGGCGCCGACCTTCTTCGGGTCGGGCGAGCTGGCGATCTCGGTGGCCGCGCTCGACAGCGCGCCGAACAGCAGCCGCGCGGTGACCTCGACCGGCACCGGCTCGACCTCGCCGGCGTCGATCAGCGACTGCAGGCCCGACCGCACGAGCCCGAAGCTGCACCGCTCCTCGGCCTCGCGCCAGCGCTCCCAGCCCATCACGACCGGCGCCTCGTGGATGGCGATCCGCTGGTAGGCGGGGTCGAGGCAGGCGCGGATGAACGCGTTGAGGCCGGCGAGGGCCCGCTCCCAGGGGGTGCCGTCGCCGTTCATGATCTTGTCCAGGCGGTCGTAGACGAGGCTTTCGACCGAGTCGAACGCGGCTTCGAAAAGGGCCTGCTTGCCGCTGAAGTGGTGGTACAGCGCACCCTTCGTCACCCGGGCGCGTTTGGCGATCTCGTCGAGCGAGGTACCCGCGTAGCCGCGTTTGGTGATCAGTTCCACCGCGCTGTCGACCAGCGCCGACCGCGTCGACTCGGAATAGTCGAGTCGCCTGGACCTCATTGTCGCCACCTTCACAACTTTACGCCCGGAGGATCTCTCCATACCCATGGTATGTTCACCGTGTCAGGTCCGTACCGAGAGTATGCCGCAGACCCGCGGTATGACCCTCGCCACGGAAGGGGAGCCACAACCATGAGCTGGACCGACTTCTACCGACGTCAGGAAATCCTCGAAGCCACCGTCCGCCGGGGCGGCCGGAACCCGGGCGCGCCGCTGCCGCTCGACGAGGTCCCCGGTGCCGCGGACCACTTCGGCTGTGAGGAGAACGTCCTCGCCGCCCTGCAGTACAAGTGGACGCAGGTGCTGAGCGGACGGCTGCGCACCGAGGTCACCGACCCGGACGACGCCGACGGCCTGGGTGACCACGTCGACGCCGTCACCCGCGCCTGGCGCGCCACCGTCGACGAGCACGAGACGCTGCGCGCGGTGCTCGACGGCGGTCTCGAGCGCCACGCGTCGCTGCGCCGCATGCACGAAGGCGAGCTGCGCATGCTCGCCGTCACCTCCGGGCTCGCCGACCCGCGCGAACCCGCCGACGAGATCACCAAGGTGGGACACGCGCTCGAGGCGCTGCTGCGCACGAGCCGCCAGGAGTCCCTCCGCCCGCGCCACCCGGTGATGGGACACCTGCGGCGCCTGCTCGCGCCGAGCGCGTAACAAGGGTTAAGTAAGCGCATGACTCAGCGCTGGTCCGAAGCCGACATCGCCGACCAGACCGGCCGCACCGCGGTGGTCACCGGCGCGAACTCCGGCCTCGGCCTCCGCACGGCCGAGGTGCTCGCGGGCAAGGGGGCCCGCGTGCTCCTCGCGTGCCGCTCGGCCGAACGCGGCGCGAAGGCCCTGGGCCAGGTGCGCGCGGCCGCGTCGGGCGCCGCACCCGAGCTCGTCAAGCTGGACCTGGCCGATCTCGGCTCGGTGCGCGAGGCCGCCGCGTCGGTGCGCGAGCTCACCGGTGACCGGCTGGACGTCCTGGTCAACAACGCCGGGCTGATGATGACGCCGCGCGGCAAGACCGCCGACGGCTTCGAGACCCAGTTCGGCACCAACCACCTCGGCCACGCGGCGCTGACCTGGCTGCTGCTGCCCGCGTTGCGCGGCGGTAGCGGCTCCCGCGTCGTCACCCTGTCGAGCGTCGCCGCGACCGGCGCGCGCATCGACTTCGCCGACCCGAACTTCGAGCACCGCCGCTACAACCCGGGCGCCGCCTACGGCCAGTCGAAGCTGGCCAACCAGGTCTTCGCCCTCGAGCTGAACCGCCGGCTGCGTGCCGCCGGTGAAGACATCCTCAGCGTCGCGGCCCACCCCGGCTACACGTGGACCGGCCTCGGCCAGGGCATGGCCCGCTCGTACCGCAACCCGGTGCTGCGCGCCGTGATCGGCGGCGGCAACCGGCTCGGCGAGATCCTGCTGGCCCAGGGCCCCCGCATGGGCGCGCTCCCCCAGCTGTACGCGGCCACCGCGGACGGCGTCGAAGGCGGCGAATACCTCGGCCCGCGCGGGGTCGGCGGCCTGCGGGGTTACCCCGTCAAGGTGAACCCGCTGACGCCCGCGCGCAGCGAGGCGATCGGGGCCGCGTTGTGGGATCTCACCGCGAAGCTGACGGGCATCACCCCCGACCCCGCGTAGTCCGGACGGGCGTACGGTTGAGGGCGTGAGTGCTGCGCCTGAAGGCCGGAAGCTGCTGCGTCTGGAAGTCCGCAACAGCGAAACGCCGATCGAGAAGAAGCCGCCGTGGATCAAGACGCGGGTGCGGATGGGCCCGGAGTTCACCGAGCTGAAGGGCTTGGTGCGCCGCGAAGGTCTGCACACCGTCTGCGAAGAAGCGGGCTGTCCCAACATCTACGAATGCTGGGAAGACCGCGAAGCCACGTTCCTCATCGGCGGTGACCAATGCACGCGCCGGTGTGATTTCTGCCAGATCGACACGGGTAAGCCCGCGGAGCTGGATCGGACGGAGCCGCGGAAGGTCGCGGAGTCCGTGCAGGCCATGGGTTTGCGGTATTCGACGGTCACCGGTGTGGCTCGCGATGACTTGGACGATGGCGGTGCGTGGCTGTACGCCGAGACCGTCCGTCAGATCCACGACTTGAACCCCGGCACCGGTGTTGAGCTGTTGATCCCGGACTTCAACGCCGACCCCGCGCAGCTGGCCGAGGTCTTCGGGGCGCGGCCGGAAGTGCTGGCCCACAACGTCGAGACGGTCCCGCGGATCTTCAAGCGCATCCGCCCGGGCTTCCGCTACGCGCGTTCCCTCGAGGTCATCACCAAGGCGCGCGAAGCGGGCCTGGTGACGAAGTCGAACCTGATCCTCGGCATGGGCGAGACGCCCGACGAGGTCGCTCCCGCCATGCAGGACCTGGTCGACGCCGGGTGCGAGATCCTGACGATCACCCAGTACCTGCGGCCTTCCCCGCGGCACCACCCGGTCGACCGCTGGGTGAAGCCGGAGGAGTTCGTCGAGCACTCCCAGGCCGCCGAGGCGATGGGCTTCGCCGGTGTGATGGCGGGTCCGCTGGTGCGGTCGTCGTACCGCGCGGGACGGCTCTACGCCCAGACCAAGGCCCACCGCGGTGAGGTCCTGCCGGAGAACCTCCAGCACCTCGCCGTCGAAGGCCCTGCCGCCCAGGAAGCCGCGTCGCTGCTGGCGCGGTGACCGACGCCACACCACCGACCTTAAAGGATCGGTAAAGTGGCGCGCATGGCCCTGGTTTCGGATCTCTTGAGCTGGCTGCAAGGACTCCCGGAACCGGGGCTCGTCGCGGCGACCGGCGGCCTGGTGTTCGCCGAGTGCACGATCGGGCTGGGTTTCCTGGCCCCGGGCGAATCCGGGCTGCTCATCGCCGCGACGACCGCGAACACCGTCGCGCGGTTCCTGGCCCTGTGGACGGTCGTCACGCTCTGCGCGACCGCGGGCGACGCCCTCGGCTACGTCATCGGCCGCCGCTTCGGGCCGCGCCTGCGCGAGACGAAACTGATCCGCAAGTACGGCCTCGAAGGCTGGGACAAGGCCACGTCGGTGCTGGAACGCCGCGGCGCGTGGGCGGTGTTCTTCGCGAGGTTCCTGCCGGTGATCCGCACGCTGACCCCGGCCGCGGCCGGGACGTCCGGACTGCCGTTCCGCAAGTTCCTCCCGGCCGCCGCGGCGGGCGCGTTCTGCTGGTCGCTGGTCCACATCAGCATCGGCGCGGCCCTGGGTGAAGCGGCAAAACGCATCGAGGGCGCGTTGAACACGGGCGGCCTGATCGTGGTCGGCGTGCTGGCGGCGGTCGCGGTGTTCTTCTTGCTGCGCTTGAAGAAGCGCAAGGCCCTCGCCGCCGAACGCGAACCCGAACGCGTCCCCTGAGGGTGCGGCCCGAGACGCCGGGCCGCACCCTCCCGGCGTCAGCGACGGGCGCGCGTCGCCCTGCCGGTGGCCCAGCCGATCAAGCCGAGCGCCAGCAGCGCCCCACCGGCGACGAACGGCCAGGAACCGGTGCCCGGCACGGACGGCGCCGGCGCGGGGGCAGCGAGGTCGTACCCGCCGAGCTTGCCCTGCGCGCGGTACGCCGAACCGGGCAGCTTGTCGCCGTAGAGCCGGTGCACCAGCTGCTGGTACGCCGGCAGCGCGAGGCCGTCACCGACCCGCGAGCGCGCCGGGTCGTTGAGCGGCAGCACCCGGCCCTCGCGGATCCGGTACCACGCGTTGACCTGCGGCTCGGTGAACACGACGTCCCCGTGGGCCTGCGCCGGGTACGTCAGCTCCTCGGTCCCGGTGGTGAAGTTGGTCGCGGCCCAGCCGGCGGGTTCCGGCGTCAGCCAGACCGTCGCCTGGCGGCCCGTCGAGGCCTGCGTCCGCACGGCGAAGTAGGCGAACGCCGCCGGCGTCGCGTCCGGCGTCCCGGCGACGAACGCCGGGTCGAGGGAGTAGACGCGCAACGGCTCACCGGCGACCTTCGGCGCCTGCTCCACATCGGCCCGCGCGACACCGGACCGCTTGTCGAGCTGGCCGAAGAACGACGACAGCTTCGCCGTCGTGTCCGCCGAGGCGAGGGCCTGCTTGGCCGCCGCGACGTCCGTGTTCGTGGGCTCCGAAGCCGAAGCCGTCCCACCGAAACCGAGCACCAGCGCGGAGCCGGCGAGGAGGGTGACGAGTCCGCGGAAGACGTTCATGTCACGCCCCGATCCGGTAGAGGGACTGGGCCCACTGGAACTGCCCGTTGCGGACGTAGCTCGAGTGCGCCATCGCGCTGTAGCGCTGGCTGCTCGGCCACGGGTCGCCGTAGTAGACGAGCCCGCTGGTGTCGTAGCCGTAGATGACCTGGGCGTGGCCGCCGCCGGCGGTCCAGTAGATGCCGGTCTCGATCGGGCGCCGCGCCCCGATCTCGCTTTGCACGGACGCGAAGCTCAGCGCGCTGGTCACCGTGCCGGGCCGCAGCCCGAGCGCCTGGTAGCCGCGCTGCACGTACGTCAGCTCACCGGCCTGGTTGGGGCACTGCGAGCCGGCCGGGTAGCCGCGGGAGTAGTCGCAGAACGTGTTCTGGCTGACGTTCGAGCCGTAGCCCAGGAACCGCGCGATGGTCAGGCCGCTCGCGGCCCAGCACCACTGGTTCTGCTCCTGGACGAGCTGGCTGATGGCCAGGGTGGTGGCGGCCCGCGGCGCGGCCGTCACGGGCGGGGAGAACAGGCCGGCCAGCGCCACGCACAGCACGCCGATCGCCGTTGATCGTCTGAGGTGCATTCGTTGCTCCTTGTCGGCAACAGGTGGGGACTCGCCGAGCGTCTCCCGTTGCCGCGCCGGGCAGTAATCCCAGCGGGGATAACACCGGCGTTATGCCGCCTATCGGGCGGAGACGAGCCGTTCGCCCGGTTCCTCCGGATGCTGCCGGCACCACCGCGCGAAGTGCGGGTTCCGGTGCTTCGACGCCTCGTACGCGACCTCCGCGCAGCGGAACACCTCGTCGGTCACCGGCGTCCGGGCGTCGTCCTCCCGCGTCGCGAACAGCAGCGTCGTCCAGAGCGGGTCCCCGGCGAGCGGCAGCGCGACCAGCCCGGGCGGCGGCGCCGACGCGGCCTGAGCGAGACACACCGCACCCTGCGCGATCAGCGTGCCCGCGGTGCCCGCCTCGGACGTGAAGTGCCGCACCCGCGGGGTGAACCCGGCGGCCGCGCAGGCCTGCAGGAACCGCACGCGCACGCAGTTCTCGTGCGGCGGCGGCAGGATCCAGTCGACGTCGGCCAGATCGGCGAGGTCGACGACGCCACCCTGGATGGCCGGGTGCCCCTGCGCGATCCCGACGAAGATCGGCTCGGTCGCCAGGGTCCGCACGGTCAGCCCGGAGTAGTGGTGCGCCTCGGCCCCGTCGAACCGTTCGAGCAGGGCGACGTCCACCCGCCCGGTCGAGAGCAGCTTCAGCAGCGTCAGCGAGGCCGGTTCGGCGTAGGTCTGGACGTCGAGCGTCTCCCCCAGCTCTTCGATGAACCGGCCGATGATGAGCAGCGGCACGTACCCGATCTTGAGCGTCTCCGCGACGCTCTCGCCGTGGCGCCGGGCGGTGGCGACGAGGGCCTGCATGTCGGACAGCAGGGCGTCGGCGCGGGCGAGCACGAACCGGCCGAGCTCGGTGGGGCGCACCCCGCTGGGCTCGCGGACGAACAGGTCGCCGCCGAGGATGCGTTCGATGCGCTTGAGCTGCGCGGTGAGGGCGGGCTGGCTGACGCCGAGCACGGTCGCGGCGCGGCTCACGCTGCCGCCGTCGGCCACCGCCCGGACGGCCCTGAGATGGCGCAGTTCCAGCTCGGCCACGTCCAGCAGGTTAACGCCGCCTTCACGGCCGGCACGACCTGCGAAAGTCGGGCTTACTACATTCGGCGGTATGAGTTTCGCGGATCTTCCCCGGCCGATCGGCTTCGTCCTCGGCGGTGGCGGCAGTCTCGGCGCCATGCAGGTCGGCATGCTGCGCGCGGTCGCCGAAGCCGGGATCACCCCGGACCTCGCGGTCGGCACGTCGGTCGGCTCGCTCAACGCGGCCGTGCTGGCCCTGACCCACGACGACCCGATCGAGCGACTGCGCGGGATCTGGGCGCACATGACGCGCGACGAGGCGTTCCCCGGCGGCGTGCTGAGCCGGGTCCGGACGCTGACGCAGAGCAAGACGCACCTGTTCCCCAACAGCGGGCTGACCCGGATCATCAACGAGCACGTCGGCGCCGATCGCCGGTTCGAGGACCTGGCGCTGCCGCTCGGCGTCGTCACGACGCAGGTCGACACGGCCGAGCCGCTGCTGATCCGGTCCGGGCCGCTCCTGGAGCCGCTGCTGGCCAGCTGCGCGATCCCGGGGATCTTCCCGCCGGTCTCGTACGAAGGACGGCTGCTGTACGACGGCGGGCTCGTCGCGAACGTGCCGATGCGGCAGGCGCTGGCGATGGGCGCGCAGTCGCTGGTGGTGTTCGACTGCGCGTTCCCCGGGAAGCTGCCGAGTGCGCCGCGGACGTTCGCCGAGGTGATGATGTTCACCGCGATGATCAGCATGCGGAACCAGGCCGTGCTGGAGGCGCCGCTCGCGGCGTCCCAGGTGCCGGTGGTCTACCTGCCGGGGCCGGCGCCGTCACGGGTGAACCCGCTGGACTTCGGCCACACGGACGCGCTGGCGGCCGAGGCGTACGACGCGGCGAAGGAGTTCCTCGAGGGGATTGCGGTGTCCGGTGCGGGGCTTTACGGCGCTCCTGGTCTGGTCGTCACGTGATCCACGTCACGACGATGCACCGATGCGGTCGCAAGGACGTCATCGCTATCGCGTAGTTTTGATGGTAATGCCCGCCGATCCCAATTCCTCAAAAAGAGACAATATGCTCCCCAAGAAGACTTTACTTTCGGTGGCCGGGATTCTCGCCGGAGCACTGCTGCTTTCCGCCTGCTCGTCCGGTGACGACGGTGGTTCGCCTGCCGGCGGAGCGCCGACGTCCGGATCCGAGGCGCCGTCCGCGACCCCGGTGGCGGTGACGTTCGAGCCGGCGGGCGGCACAGGAGTGAACCCCGCGACCCCCGTCGTCGTCAAGGCGGCCAACGGGAAGCTCATCGACGTCACGGTGACCAACACCGCGAAGGGGAAGACGGTGGCCGGCAAGCTGGCGGCGGACTCCCTCAGCTGGACGTCCAGTGAGCCGCTCGGCTACGGCGCGACGTACAAGATCGTCGCGCACGCCCAGGGCACCGACGGGAAGCCGATCGAGCAGGACAACCAGATCAGCACGGTCGCCCCGAAGAAGCAGGCGAACGCCAACCTGATCCCGGCGCCGTCCGCGGTGGCGAGCACGGGTGTCGGCGTGGGCCAGCCGATCGTCTTCAGCTTCGGCAAGATCGCCGTCAAGAACAAGGCGGACGTCGAGAAGGCCCTCACGGTGGAGTCGTCGCCGAAGCAGGAGGGCAGCTGGTACTGGATCGACGACTCGAACGTCCACTACCGGCCGAAGGAGTACTGGAAGGCCGGCACCACGCTGAAGGTCACGGCGAAGATCTACGGCGTCGATTTCGGCAACGGCGTCTTCGGCGCGGAGGACCGCACCGAGACGTACAAGGTGCACGATTCCTGGATCGCGAAAGCGGACGGGAACACCGAGCAGATGCAGATCTTCCACAACGGCGCGATGGTGAAGTCCATGCCGATCTCGATGGGCAAGGACGCAACCCCGACGCATTTGGGCGCGCACGTCATTTCGGACAAGCAGGCCAATTACACGATGGACTCGTGCACGTACGGCGTCTGCCCACCCGACCCGAAGGCGTACCGCTCCGACGAGAAGTTCTCCCAGCGCATCTCGAACGACGGCGAGTTCGTCCACGAGAACCCGAACAGCGTGGGCCAGCAGGGAAGCTCGAACGTCTCCCACGGCTGCATCAACCTGAACGCGGCGAACGCCCAGTGGTTCTTCCAGAACCTGGGCCTGGGCGACGTAGTGGAGGTAACCAACTCGGGCGGCCCCCAGCTCCCGGTCTGGGACCTGTACGGCGACTGGTCCAAGTCCTGGGCCGACTGGCAGGCCGGCTCGGCCGTGAAGTGATTGGTCTGGCTTTGAGATAGGGCCGGGAGCTTGCTGCTCCCGGCCCTTTTTCATGCCCCGGCGGATCAGGCCAGCCTTTGCCGTGCCTGGTCAGCCGCCGCGCGAGAGGCTTCCGCGGCTCGCCAACGTGACAGGCGAGGCATCACACGTGCTCACAGGGGCATCACGTGTGATTGGGGAGGCATCTCGCGTGATCCGCGGGGCATCACGCGTGATCAGGCGGGCATCACTCGGCGCCCGGACACGAGACTCGCGGGATCGAAGTCAGAACTCACGCACCCGAAGGGCCGGTTCGCGCACCTGGAGGGACGGCTGCGGGATGGGAAGCCAGCTCGCGCGGCTGCACGGTCGGCACGCCTGACCCAGCGAGCCGACACCTGTGATCAGAAGGCCAACACCCATGATCCGGGAGCTGACACCTGGCCAGCAGGCCGGCACCTGTGATCCGAGACCCGAACACCTCACCGGCAGGCCGACACACGCATGCTCGCAAGGGCCGACTCGTGTGTTTGCGGGGTCGGCACGCGTGATTGCGAACCCGACACCTGTGATTGCGAGGCCGAATCGCGTGATTGCGGAGTCGACACTTGTGATTGAAGGGTCAACACGCGTGATTCGGAAGCCGACACGTGATCGGAAGGTCGGCGCGTGTGATTGCCGGGTCGACACGACCTGTGGGTGGGTATAAAGAAAAGGGCCCGGCCGGGAGAACCATG